>NZ_JBEFZI010000016.1:0-112316 GCF_040195695.1 Paenibacillus wuxiensis
GGCGTCGTCTGCATCAGCTGTACCGGATGCTCCGCCAGCAAATCGCCCAGCAGCGCAGGGTCCTGAAGCTCCGCTTCATTGGCGAGAACGATCTGCATCCCGTAGCTTAGCGGTACCCAGCTCTCGGTCACGAAGATGTCGAAGGACACCGTGGTGACCGAGAGGATCGATGCAGATGGCGCAAACGGCAGCGAGCGCACCATCCCCGCGATAAAGTTCACGACGTTCCGGTGTTCTACCACCACGCCTTTCGGCTTGCCGGTGGTGCCCGACGTGTAGATCACATACGCGCTGTTCATCGGCGTTGTCGGTACATTCGACTGTACATCCGTTGATCTCGTGGAGGTCGGTGAATAGGCTTCCAGTTCCTCCGCGGAGGCGAATCTCACCATGGCGGAGCAGTTCTTCTGCCCTTCGGCATCCGTGGCGGCCAAGCGTTCCTTCTTTCCTTCGACAGCCGCAGCGGCTATTTCCGTAACGGCAGAGCGTTCCTCATCCAAGCACGTAACAGCCAAACGTTCCTTATCCAAGAACAGGACATGTCGCAGCGGCGTTTCTTCCCAGTCTGCCACCGTTTCCGTCTGTGCCCCTTCGCTCAGCAAGATTTGGATACCGGCATCCTGAATCATCCCCTCGATGCGCGCTGCCGGCAGCGCCGGGTCCAGCGGCACATAGGCCGCGCCAGCTTTCAGCACGCCTAGCAGACCGGCGATCAGTTGCGGTGAACGGCTGAGCAGCACCCCGACGCGGTCTTCGCTTCTCACCCCGTGCGCACGCAGCCAACCGGCGATGCAGTTGGCTTGCGCTTCCAGCTCGCTGTACGTCCATACCGCCTCGCCGCTTACGAGCGCCGGTTGCTCCGGCGTCCGTGCAGCCTGCTGTTCGAACAGCATATGCACCGTTGCTTCCGCCGGCAGCTCAACCGCCGTATCGTTGAATGTCACCAGCAGTTCTTTCCGCTCTTCGGCCGTCAGCACTTCCAGCTTTTCTACCGCCACGTTCGGGGTGGACACGATCTGCTCTACCATCCGCATCCAGTGACCTTGCAAGCGCTCCATCGTGCATTGCTCGTACACCTGTCCGTTGTAGTCGAAATGAATGTGCAGCTCTTCTCCCGGCTGAATCATCACATTCAGGTCGTAATTCGTTTGTTCGTCCGCCTGAACCCCCGTAATTTCCAGTCCGCTTGCATCCGCTGACGCTTCCGTCTGCGCGGTTTGCATCGGGTAATTCTCGAACACAAGAATATGGTCGAACAGCTCTCTCGTTCCGGCGCACTGCGCCTGGATCTCGTGCAGCGGATAGTAGGCGTAACCTTGCGAGGCCAGCGCCTGCGCCTGCATGCGGCGCAGCAGGTCCGCAACCGTTTCCCGGCCCTCGCACACTACCCGGACAGGCAGCGTATTGATAAACAGTCCGATCATCCCTTCCACGCCGGGCAGGTCTGCCGGTCGGCCCGACACGACGCCGCCAAATACCGCATCCCTGTTGCCGCTGTAGGCGTGCAGCACCAGTCCCCATGCCGTTTGCATCAACGTGCTTACCGTTACGCCGTGCGCAGTGGCCGCTAGTGCGATGGCTTTGCTCTGCTCCCGAGGGACACTCCAGCTCACTCGTTTCGCTTCAAAGCCTTGCCCCTGACGCTGCCGCTTCGGCAGCGATGATAGCGCTTCGCTGCCCTCCAACTCCTCCTTCCAGTAGCTTCGTGCCGAATTCGCGTCCTGTTCGGACAGCCAGCGGATATAGTCGCGGTACGCGCGGACGCTGCGTAACGGCGGCTCTTCTCCGGCGCGCAAGGCGTTGTAGATCCCCAATACTTCTTCCATCACCAGCGGCAAGCACCAGCCGTCCATCAACAGGTGATGGAAGCTCCATATCACCTCGTGGGTTTGCTCTCCTGTGCGGAGCACCGCCACACGCATCAGGCTCTCTGACGCTACCGCAAAGCCTTGCTTTCGGTCGTCTAACTTCCACTGCGCTATGCAAGCTGCCTGCTCGCCCGCGTCGTGCATCGTCAGATCGCGATAGGCGATGTGGAACGGCCGTTTACGGTATACGACTTGCAGCGGCTCGCTTCGCCACTGACTGTCGATGCTCGTTCGCAGCACCGCATGCCGCTGCACGACGGTTTGCCAGCTTTGTTCAAACGCTGCCGGCTGCAGCTCACCCTGCAGGGTCAGATGGATCTGGTTCACGTAGGCACCAGCTTGCGGGTCAAGACGGCTGTGGAACAGCATCCCTTGCTGCATCGGCGTCAGCGCGTACACCTCTTCGATCTCACCTAACGCTGCGCTGCGCTGCATGAGCGCATCCAGCTCTTCTTGCGTAAAGCCAGGCTGCAGCACATCGCTTGGCGTCAGTTCCGTCCTCTCCTGCGTGACACAATGGGCTAGCAGCTCTTGCAAGCTGATCTGCAACTCGTACGCAAAGCGCTCCATCGTCGCTTGGCGGTACTGCTCTGCGCTGTAGCTGATGTGCAGGCGAAGTGCTCCATCCGCGATCATGCCGTTGCATTCTAATGCCGCCGCACGCTGTCTTCTGCCGCTTATCGCCTCTCCCGTAGAAAGCGACGAGACTCGCAGCGCACTGCGCTCCAAATCCTGATCGAACTGTCCCAAATAGTTGAATGATATGTCTGGATCGCACGCCCACTCCGCCTCATCCGACGCGGACATGTAGCGCAGAAGACCATAGCCGATCCCTTTCTGCGGAATCGCACGCAGCGTTTCCTTCACACGCTTAATCCGCTGCGACAGGCTCATCTTCGGCTCGATCTCCAGCACCACCGGATACGCGCTCGTAAACCAGCCGACCGTCCGGCTTACATCCACATCCTCCGCAATCGGTTCTCTGCCGTGCCCTTCCAGCAAGACCGCCACGCGTTCGAGTCCGCTCCACGCTTGAACCGCCATCGCCAGTGCGGTCAGCAGCAGATCGTTGACCTCCGTACCGTAGGCCCGGTGTGCTTCTTTCAACAATTGCTGCGTCTGTGCCTGCGACCACTCCACCGTCAGCGTCCGGCTGACGGCCAGCGTGGACGCGCCTTGCTCATCATCTTTAGGCAGAGGCACTAGATCCTTCTCTACAATCGATTGCCAGTAAGCGCGCTGCGCCTCCATCGCCGGACTTGCCGCATAGGCGCCAAGCTGACGCGACCATGTTTGAAACGAGTCCGTTTTCAGCGGCAGCCGAATGTCCTGTCCTTGCGCCGCTTGTTCGTAAGCTGTAGCTATATCCTCAAAAAGGATGCGCCAAGATACTCCGTCGACGACCCAATGATGAATCGCGATCAGCAAATGATCCCCGTCCGGGCACTGGAACAAGCCCAGTTTCAGGAGCGGACCAGCGGCCAGCGAGAAGCCGGCCTGCAGCTTGCCTGCCTCCGTCTCTACTCGCTGGCTCCATGTTTCTTCGCCACGGAAGTCCAATACGTCCAGACTGTAGTTTTCGCCGTCTTCCACGCTGCGGTTCCAAGCAGCGTAGCCGTCTTCCGTCTGCGTGACAATCATCCGCAGCGCGTCGTGATGCCTAGCGATGCGCTGCATCGTCAGGCGCAGCGCCCCGATGTCGAACCGGTCTTCCCGATGCAGCATGACCGCATGGTTGAAATGATGCAGATCCACCGGATCATGCTGCACAAACCAGCGCTGGATTGGCGTAAGCGGCACTGGACCATGCACCTCTTCTTGTTCCGCACGGCGAGTGACCGCTGTCATCTGGGAGCTAAGCTCGGAGACGACCGGATAGCGGAACAGATCTTTCATCTCGACCTTATACCCTGCTTGCAATAGCCGTGAAGCGACTTGAATCGCTTTGATCGAATCGCCGCCAAGCTCGAAGAAATGATCTAGGATGCCAATCTTCTCTACGCCCAGCACCGACTGCCAGACGGACACGAGCGCTTTTTCCTCGCCCGTGCGTGGGGCGACGTATTCCGTCCCCGCACTCAGGCCTGCTTCCGGCGCTGGCAGCGCTTTGCGGTCCACTTTGCCGTTGGGCGTCAGCGGCATCTGCGCAAGCTGCACGAAGTACGACGGGATCATGTAACCTGGCAGTTTTTGCGCCAGAGGGTTTCGAAGTTTATCGGCCTCTAGATCACGTGTCGCTTTGATGTACGCACACAGCGCCTTCCGGCCGGTTTCGTCCTCGCGGGCGATGACCACCGCTTCCTGAACGTCCGTTACGCGAAGAAGCTGCGCTTCGATTTCTCCAAGCTCAATACGATAACCGCGGATTTTCACCTGATCGTCCATGCGACCTGCATACTCTATTGTTCCATCCAGCAGCCAGCGGGCCAAATCGCCTGTTCGGTACAACCGCTCGCCTGCTGCATACGGATGCTCCACAAACTTCGTCGCTGTTAACTCCGGATTGTTCAAGTATTCGCGTGCCAGTCCGCTGCCGCCGGTATACAACTCTCCAATCACGCCAATAGGCAGTATCTCTTTGGCTTTGCCCAGCACGTATACTTGCGTGTTGCTGATCGGACGGCCGATCGGAATCGACGCGCGCTCCACATCCGACATGCGGATTTCATGGCAGCACGTAAACGTCGTGTTTTCCGTCGGACCGTAACCGTTGATCAGCCGTATTTCGCTGAATCGCTCCAACACTTTTTTCGCATGCGGCCTTGAAACAACGTCACCGCCAACCAGCAGCTGCTTCACCCCGTGCAAACCTTCCAACTGCTCTTCCACCATTACATGAAACAAGCCAGCCGTTAGCCACAAAATACTGACGTGATGCTGCTGAATCGCCTGCACCCAGTCCGTTAGCGACAATTTGCCGGGCGGCAAAATCGCCAGCGCCGCACCATTCAGCAAGCTTCCCCATATCTCAAACGTCGCAGCGTCAAAGGAAATCGTCGAGCCCTGCAAAAATACGTCTTGTTCGCTAATGTCCACATAATTCGATGACAAAACAAGTCTGACAACCCCGCGATGCGTCACGCATACCCCTTTAGGCGTTCCTGTTGAACCCGACGTGTAGATGATGTACGCCAGATCATCGGCCATTGCCGCCACAGCCAAGTTCGCACTGCTTGCAAGGTATTCTTCTGTACCGGCCAACGGCTCTTCTTCCAGTTCCACCTGGATTCCCGCAAAAGAAGCCTTCTCCTTCAAATGCTTCTGAATCAGCAGCACCTGCGCCCCTGAATCCTCTAACATATAGGAGATGCGTTCCTGAGGATACTCGGGATCGATCGGCACATACGCTCCACCAGCTTTTAGTATCGCCAGTATGCCTACGATCATCTCCAGCGAGCGTTCGGCCATGATGCCTACCAACTGCTTACGCTGCACCCCTTGCACCTGCAACCTTCTCGCCAAGCGGTTCGCCCGCTCGTTCAACTCTCGGTACGTCAGCTGCCTATCTTCAGATGCCACAGCTACCGCATCCGGATTCCATGCAGCATGCTGTTCGAATAATGCATGCACCGTTGCTTCGACGGGCAGCTCCACCTCCGTATCGTTGAATGTCACCAGCAGCTCTTCCCGCTCATCAGCCGTCAGCATCTCGATGCTACCCAGCATCGCCTGCGGATGACGGACTGTTTGACGCAGCAGCTCGGTGAAGTGACCCGCCCAGCGCTCGATCGTCGTCCGTTCGAATAGTTTCGACGCATATTCCAGGGAGCACCGCATCCCCTGTTCGTGCTCTCTGACCGATAGCGTCAAGTCGAATTTCGCCGCTCCGCTCTCGATCGGGTACGGCGCCCATTGCAGTCCCGCCAGCTCCAATTCGGTCTGCTCGGTGTTTTGCAGCACCAGCATGGCGTCGAACAGCGGATTGCGGCTCATATCCCGCTGCTTCACCACCTGCTCCACCAGCTCCTCGAACGGGTAGTCCCCATGCTCCAATGCTCCGAGCGCCGTCTGCTTCACTTCCTGCAAGTAAGCCGAGAACGGCTTTTCTCCGGACGGGTTCATCCGCAGCGCCAGCGTGTTCACAAACATCCCCATCATCCCTTGCAGGTCCGCATGGGAACGTCCGGCGATCGACGTACCGAGAATCAGTTCTTCTTGACCGCTTAACCGCCCGAGCAGGGCGCTGTATGCGGCCAGCAGCACCATGTACACGGTCGCGCCGTTTTCCCGCGCCAGCTCTCTGACCGCTTCCGCCAGCATACGATCCAGCTCGAACTCCACCCGATCCCCCTCGAAGCTGCGCACCGCCGGTCGCGGAGCATCTGTCGGCAGGCTCAGCACCGGCAGCTCGCCTGCAAACTGGCTCAGCCAGTAGCTTTCCATCTTCCGGTAAGCCGCACTTTGCCGGTAGCCTTGCTGCCAGAGCGCATAATCTTTATACTGCAGCCGCAGCGGTTCCAGTTCTTCTCCCGCATACAGCTTCGTCAATTCCTGCACCAAAATGTTCATGGAGGTGCCGTCGGAAATGATATGGTGCATATCGAACAGCAGCACGTGCTCCGCCTCGTCCAGCCGTACCACCGTCGTTCGCAGCAGCGGCGCAGCGCCAAGGTCAAACGGACGGAGGAAGTGACGAATGTACGCCTGTGCATCGGCTCCTCTCGCCTCCTCGTACGCGACGGTGAAGTCCGGAGCCTCTACGATGCGCTGCATCGGCTCCCCGTCTACCGCCGCAAACGCCGTGCGCAGCGATTCATGACGGGCGATGAGTGCCTGAAGGGCGATTTCCAGCCGCTGGCGATCCAGCGTTCCCGTCAGGCGCAGCGCTGCGGGCATGTTGTAGCTCAGTTCAGCGCCTTCCAGCTGCTGCAGCACATACAGCCGTTTTTGCGCGGACGACAGCGGATACGCTGCCTGCAGCGGAGCGGGCACAAGCGCTTCAAAGGTGCGGCCCTCCGCCGCCTCCAGGGCAGCCGCCAAGCTTTCAATCGTTGGTGAGAGGAACAATTGCCGCAGCGGCACTTCCGCTTCCAGCGTCTGATGAATGCGCGATACGAGTGTCATCGCCCGGAGCGAATGGCCGCCGATGTCAAAGAAGTTATCGCGAATGCCGACGCGTTCTAGACCCAGCACCTCTTGCCATAGCTGCGCCAGCTTCGCTTCCGTCGCCGTACGTGGCGCTGCATACTCCGTTCCCGTTCGCAGCGTACCTACTGGTGCCGGCAGCGCTCTGCGGTCGATTTTGCCGTTGTTCGTCATCGGCAGTTCTTCCAGCTGCACGACATACGCCGGAATCATATAGTCCGGCAAGTTCAATCGCAAGGCTTCGCGCAGTTCGGCGAATGTAAATTCGCGTTCGCCTGCCACATACGCGCACAGCTCATGGCTGCCTCGCTCATCGGGCAGCGCGATGACGGCCGCTTCTCGAATTCCTTCCAACGCTAACAGTATGGTTTCGATCTCGCCCGGTTCGATCCGATATCCTCTTATTTTCACCTGATGATCGATACGGCCCAAATACTCCAGGTTGCCATCGGCCAACAAGCGGGCCCGATCCCCGGTCCGATACATCCGTGTCCCTTCCAGCCATGGATTGGCCAGAAACTTCTCCTGCGTCCAGCCCGGCTGATGCAAGTAGCCTCGGCCGACACAAGCGCCGCCGATATACAGCTCGCCCGCTACACCGATCGGCTGCAGCTGTCCGAGCTCGTCCAAAATGTATACAGACGAATTGCTGATCGGCTTGCCGATCGGCGGCAGCGCCATCATCGGCTCTTGCGGCCTGATCGTGTACGTGGTGGCTACATGCGTTTCCGAAGGGCCGTAATGATTGTGAAGCGTAACGCCCTGCTCCTGCAAGTAGCGCTGCAGCGCCGGGCCAACAATCAGTGCCTCTCCAGCCGTAATCAGATGCTGCACGCACGTTGGCCAATTCACTTCGTATGTTGGATCGTTCCACACGAATTTGACGAACGACGACGGCAGCAGCAAGGTTGGAATGCCTCGTTCCTCCACATAACGGAAGAGCGCAGTCGGATTTTGGCGCATGTCCTCCTCGATCACATGCAGCGTTCCGCCCGCCAGCAAGGTGGAGAAGATTTCCTGATAACTCACATCAAAGCTGTACGACGCATACTGCAGCACCTGCTTGTCAAATGGAATGGATGTACGCTCGTATTGATGCATAATCAGGTTCACAAGATTACCATGCTCCAACATGACGCCTTTCGGCTTACCGGTCGTACCTGAAGTATAGATAACGTAGAGCAAACGGCTGCTTTCGTTATCCGGGCTATCAGGGCTTTCAGGGCTTTCAGGGCTTTCAGGGCTTTCAGAGCTATCACGGCTCCGCGCACTTTGTTCGCTTGCCGCAAGAAGCTCTTCGATGATGAGCGTCTTGCCCTCATATCCAAGACCTCCGCTCGTTGAAGCGGAAGGGGCATCCGCCAGCAGGCAAGCCACTTTCGAATCTTCCAGCATGTACGCTATGCGCTCCGCCGGATAGGAAGGGTCGACTGGAAGGAAGGCCGTTCCTGCTTTCAAAATGCCCAACAAGCCAATCATCATATGGGCGGAACGTCCCGCCATCAGCCCGACAATACCGCCGCTGCCGATCTGTTCCCGGCGCAAAGCATCCGCCAGGCGATCCGATAACCGATCCAGTTCTTCGTAAGTAAGGCTTGTACCGGCACATACGAGCGCGACAGCTTCCGGTGTTGCCTTCGCCTGCTTGCGGAACAACTGATGCACCGAGGCATTCGGCATTTTCTGTACAGATCCGTCCATCCAGCCTTGGAGCATCAACCGATCCTGTTCGTTCAACAAGCTCGCATTGCCGAGCTTGACATCCGGGTTAGCGGCCGTATGCCGCAGCAGCGTGAGGAAATGATCTTTCCACCGTGAGATCGTATCCGCCTCGAAGAGCGCTGTCGCGTACTCCAGGCTGCCGTGCAGTTCCTGTCCCTCCTCGTGAATAAATAGCGACAAGTCGAATTTCGATGTCGGGTTATCCAACGCGTAGGGTGCGATGTTGACATCGGCCATCTGCAGCTCAGCCCGGTTCATATTTTGCAGCACGAACATCGCATCGAAAATCGGATTGCGGCTCACATCCCGATGCCGCACGACGTGCTCCACCAGTTCTTCAAACGGGTACTCCGCATGCTCAAACGCCGTTAAAGCCAGTTGTTTCATTTCTTCCAAATAGCTTCGGAATGTTTTGTCGGCGGATGGCATCGAGCGGATGGCTAAGGTGTTGACAAACATGCCGAGCATGCCAGACAGGTCGGCATGCGGCCGGCCAGCAATCGGCGTTCCCACAATAATCTCGTCCTGACCTGCCAATTTGCCTAGGAACATGCTGTAAGCAGCGAGCAGTACCATAAATAATGTAGTTCCCGTGTCTTGCGCCAACTGCTTGATGCCGGCCGTCAATTCTGCATCGATCGTGAAATCCATTCGGCTGCCCACGAAGCTTTGGATCGACGGACGGGCGAAATCGGCTGGCAGCTGAAGAACCGGAAGCTCACCGACAAGCTGCTGCAGCCAGTACTCTTTTTGTTGGACATACATAGGCGAATGACGGTTTGCCGCCAACCAGACGGCATAATCCTTATAATGAAGCGACACGGGCTCAAGACGATCGCCGGCATATAGCCTTGTCACCTCTTCAATCAAAATGCCCATGGAAGTTCCGTCGGAAATAATATGATGCATGTCAAACAGGAGCAAATGCTGCGTATCGGTCAGCTTGGTCAACTGAACGCGCAGCAGCGGTGCCTGGCTCAGATCGAAAGGACGAATAAACTCCCGGATGAGGTCTTCCGCTCTCCTGTCCCCGGCTTCCCGATAAGGCAAATCGAACGCGACCTCAGCGCTAATTCGTTGAACAGGCTCGCTGTCCACCATACTAAATCCGGTTCGCAGCACCTCATGGCGGGCGATAAGCTCCCGGCAAGCCTGTTCCAATCGGACAAAGTCCACGCGTCCATGGAATAACAGGGCTGCAGGCATGCTATAGCTTAGTTCTGCGCCTTCAAACTGCTGCAAAATGTACATCCGTTTCTGCGCCGAGGACACCGGGTAGTAGTCCCTTGCTTCGGCCTGCGGAATGACGGCATATTCCAACCGCTCCAGCTCAGAGATCGCCTGCGCCATCTCTTCAACTGTCGGATAAAAGAACACGTTTCTTAGGGGCAGGCTCACGCTCATTTCCTTATTTACTCTGCTTACAAGCGTCATCGCTCGGAGCGAATGGCCCCCGATTTCAAAGAAGTTATCGCGGATGCCGACACGTTCCAACCCCAGCACCTCTTGCCATAGTTGCACCAGCTTCGCTTCCGTCGTCGTGCGTGGCGCTGCATACTCCGTCCCCGTTTGCAGCCCACCATCTGGCGCCGGCAGCGCCTTATGGTCCAGTTTCCCATTTGGCGTGAGCGGCATCTTCTCCAAGCGAATGAAGTGCGAGGGGAGCATATAAGACGGAAGGCCCGCTGCCAGCTTGCTTCGCATCTCCTGCGCCGTTAGCTCGCCACTGCCCGTTACATAGGCGCACAGTTCCTGCGTTTCCCCGGTAACAACCGACACGACCGCTTCTTTGACGCCTTCAATTCGCAGCAAATGCGCTTCGATCTCGCCCAGTTCGATCCGGTAACCGCGGATCTTCACCTGATGGTCGATCCGTCCCAGATGCTCCAATCTGCCATCTGGTAGCCATCGGGCCAAATCGCCCGTCCGGTAGATCCGCTCTCCGGATAGAAACGGATGATCGACAAACTTCTCCCTGGTCAGCTCTTCGCGCGCCCAGTATCCGCGGGCGACCCCGGCGCCTCCGAGGCACAGCTCGCCTACGGCTCCGATCGGCTGCAACTGCAGCGCTTCGTTCAGCACGTACGCCTGCGTGTTCGCCAGCGGACGGCCGATGCTGACTTTTCCTCCTTCGCTATCCTCCAGATGTTCAAACGTAGACCACACCGTCGTTTCCGTCGGGCCGTACATATTGTACAGCGACGCATTGGTTTGCTCCCGAAGCTGCTTCAGCAGCGCCGCAGGCAGCGGCTCGCCGCCGATTAACAGAGCTGGTATACGGCACAACTGCGCGGCGCTGTGCTCCTGCTCCAGCATCATCGACAGCCTCGAAGGCGTCGTCTGCATCAGTTGTACCGGATGCTCCGCCAGCAAATCGCCCAGCAGCGCAGGGTCCTGAAGCTCAGCTTCGCTCGCGAGAACGATCTGCATCCCGCAGCTGAGCGGTACCCAGCTCTCGGTCACGAAAATGTCGAAGGACATCGTGGTGACCGAGAGGATCGACGCAGATGGCGCAAACGGCAGCGAGCGCATCATCCCCGCGATAAAGTTCACGACGTTTCGGTGTTCCACCACCACGCCTTTCGGTGTGCCTGTAGTGCCAGACGTGTAGATCACATACGCGCTGTTCATCGGCGTTGTCGGTACATTCGACTGTACATCCGTTGATCCCGTGGATACCGGCGAATAGGCTTCCAATTCTTCCGCGGAGGCGAACCTCACCATGGCGGAGCAGTTCTTCTGCCCTTCGGCTTCCGTGGCAGCCAAGCTTTCCTTCTTCCCTTCGACAACCGCAGCGGCTATTTCCGTAACGGCGGAGCGTTCCTCATCCAAGCACAGGACATGCCGTAGCGGTGTTTCTTTCCAGTCCGCCACCGTTTCCGTCTGTGCCCCTTCGCTCAGCAGGATACGGATACCCGCATCCTGAATCATTCCCTCGATGCGCGCTGCCGGCAGCGCCGGATCCAGCGGCACATAGGCAGCGCCGGCTTTCAGCACGCCCAGCAGAGCTGCGAACAGTTGTGGCGAACGGCTGAGCAGCACCCCGACGCAGTCTTCGCTTCTCACCCCGTGCGCACGCAGCCAGCCGGCGATGCGGTTGGCTCGCGCTTCCAGCTCTCCGTACGTCCATACTGCCTCTCCGCTTACGAGCGCCGGTTGCTCCGGCGTCCGTGCAGCCTGCTGTTCGAATAGCGCATGCACCGTTGCTTCTGCAGGCAGCTCAACCGCCGTATCGTTGAATGTCACCAGCAACTCTTCCCGCTCGTCGGCCGTCAGCACCTCGATGCTTCCCAGCAGCGCCTGCGGATGACGGACTGCTTGGCGCAGCAGTTCGGTAAAGTGGCCCGCCCAGCGCTCGATCGTCGTCCGTTCGAACAGTTTTGACGCATATTCCAGGGAGCATCGCATTCCCTGCTCGTGCTCGTTGACCGACAGCGTCAAATCGAATTTGGCTGCTCCGCTCTCCATCGGATACGGCGTCCATTGCAGACCCGCCAGCTCCAATTCGGCCTGCTCGGTGTTTTGCAGCACCAGCATGGCATCGAACAACGGATTGCGGCTCATATCCCGCTGCTTCACAACCTGCTCCACCAGTTCCTCGAACGGGTAGTCCCCATGCTCCAAGGCCCCGAGCGCCGTCTGTTTCACTTCCTCTAAGAAAGCCGAGAACGGCTTTTCTCCAGACGGGTTCATCCGCAGCGCCAGCGTGTTCACAAACATCCCCAGCATCCCTTGCAGGTCCGCATGGGAACGTCCGGCGATCGACGTACCGACGATCACCTCTTCTTGACCGCTTAACCGCCCCAGCAGGGCGCTGTATGCAGCCAGCAGCACCATGTACACGGTCGCGCCGTTTTCCCGCGCCAGCTCTCTTATCGCTTCGGCCAGCACGCTGTCCAGCTCGAAATCGACCCGATCCCCATCGAAGCTGCGCACCGCCGGTCGCGGAGCATCCGTCGGCAGGCTCAGCACCGGCAGCTCGCCTGCAAACTGGCTCAGCCAATAGCTTTCCATCTTCCGGTAAGCTCCACTTTGCCGGTAGCCTTGCTGCCAGAGCGCATAATCCTTGTACTGCAGCCGCAGCGGTTCCAGTTCTTCGTCGGCATACAGCTTCGTCAATTCCTGCACCAAAATGTTCATCGAGGTGCCGTCGGACACGATATGGTGCATATCGAACAGCAGCACGTGATCCGCTTCGTTCAGCCGCACCACCGTCGTCCGCAGAAGCGGCGCAACGCCAAGGTCAAACGGACGGAGGAAGCTGCGAATGTACGCCTGCGCATCGGCTCCTCTCGCCTCCTCGTACACGACGGTGAAGTCGGGAGCTTCTACGATGCGCTGCATCGGCTCCCCGTCTACCGCCGCAAACGCCGTGCGCAGTGATTCATGGCGAGCGATGAGCGCCTGGAGGGCGGCTTCCAGCCGCTGGCGATCCAGCGTTCCCGTCAGGCGCAGCGCAGCGGGCATGTTGTAGCTCAGTTCGGCGCCCTCCAGCTGCTGCAGCACGTACAGCCGTTTTTGCGCGGACGACAGCGGATACGCCGCCTGCAGCGGAGCGGGCACAAGTGCTTCAAAGGTGCCACCCTCCGCCTCCTTCAGGGCAGCCGCCAAGCTTTCAATCGTTGGCGAGAGGAACAATTGCCGCAGCGGCACCTCCGCCTCCAGCGTCTGATGGATGCGCGATACAAGCGTCATCGCCCGGAGCGAATGGCCGCCGATGTCAAAGAAGTTATCGCGAATGCCGACGCGTTCCAGCCCCAGCACCTCTTGCCATAGCTGCGCCAGCTTCGCTTCCGTCGCTGTGCGCGGCGCCACATACTCCGTTCCCGTCTGCAGCGTCCCTTCCGGCGCCGGTAGCGCTCTGCGGTCGATTTTGCCGTTGCTCGTAATCGGCAGTTCTTCCAGTTGCACGACATACGCCGGAATCATATAGTCCGGCAAGTTCAATCGCAAGGCTTCTCGCAGTTCGGCGAATGTAAATTCGCGTTCGCCTGCCACATACGCGCACAGCTCATGGCTGCCTCGCTCATCGGGCAGCGCGATGACGGCCGCCTCACGAATTCCATCCAACGCTAACAGTCTGGTTTCAATCTCGCCCGGTTCGATCCGATATCCTCTTATTTTCACCTGATGATCGATACGGCCCAAATACTCCAGGTTGCCGTCGGCCAACCAGCGGGCCCGATCCCCGGTTCGATACATCCGCGTTCCTTCCAGCCATGGATTGGCCAGGAACTTCTCCTGCGTCCAACCCGGCTGATGCAAGTAGCCTCGGCCGACACAAGCGCCGCCAATATACAGCTCGCCCGCTACGCCGATTGGCTGCAGCTGTCCGAGCCCGTCCAAAATGTACACGGACGAATTGCTGATTGGCTTGCCGATTGGCGGCAGCTCCATCATCGGCTCTTGCGGCATCATCGTGTACGTGGTCGCTACATGCGTTTCCGAAGGTCCGTAATGATTGTGAAGCGTGACGCCCTGCTCCTGCAAGTAACGCTGCAGTGCCAGGCCGACAATCAGCGCCTCTCCAGCCGTAATCAGATGCTGCACGCACGTTGGCCAACTCGCTTCGTAGGCCGGATCGTTCCAAACGAATTTGACGAACGACGACGGCAGCAGCAAGGTTGGAATGCCTCGTTCCTCCACATAGCGGAAGAGCGCAGTCGGATTTTGGCGCATATCCTCCTCGATCACATGCAGCGTTCCGCCCGACAGCAAGGTGGAGAAGATTTCCTGATAACTCACATCAAAGCTGTACGACGCATACTGCAGCACCTGCTTGTCAAATGGAATGGATGTACGCTCGTATTGATGCATGATCAGGTTCACGAGGTTGCCATGCTCCAACATGACGCCCTTCGGCTTCCCAGTCGTACCTGACGTATAGATAACGTAGAGCAATCGACTGCTCTCGTTATCCGACTCGCAAGAGCCGCTATCAGAGCTATTAGTGTTATTAGTGTTATCAAAGCTATCATGGCTCCACGCACTTTGCGCGCTTGCCGCAAGAAGCTCTTCGATGATGAGCCTCTTGCCCTCATATCCAAGACCTTCGTGCGTTGGAGCGGAAAGGGCATCCACCAGCAGGCAAGCCACTTTCGAATCCTCCAGCATGTACGCTATGCGTTCCGCCGGGTAGGAAGGGTCGACCGGAAGGAAAGCCGCGCCTGCTTTCAAAATGCCCAGCAAACCGATCATCATGTGGGCGGAACGTCCCGCCATCAGCCCGACAATACGGTCGCTGCCGATCTGTTCCTGGCGCAAGGCAGCAGCAAGGCGATCCGACAACCGATCCAGTTCTTCGTACGTAAGCCTTGTATCGGCACATACGAGCGCAATCGCTTCCGGTGTTGCCTTCGCCTGCTTGCGGAACAACTGATGCACCGGGGCATCCGGCGTTTTCTGTGCAGGCCCGTCCATCCAGCCTTGGAGCGTCATCCGATCCTGTTCGTTCAGCAAGCTTGCTTTGCCGAGCGTGACATCGGGGTCAGCAGCCATATGCTGCAGCAGCGTGATGAAATGATCTTTCCACCGTGAGATCGTATCCGCCTCGAAGAGTGCTGTCGCGTACTCCATGCTGCCGTGCAGTTCTTCTCCCGCCTCGTGGATAAATAGCGACAAGTCGAATTTCGATGTCGGGTTTTCCAACGCGTAGGGGGCAATGTCGACATCGGCCATCTGCAGTTCGGATCGGTTCATATTTTGCAGCGCGAACATCGCGTCGAAAATCGGATTGCGGCTCACATCCCGCTGCCGTACGACGTGCTCCACCAGTTCTTCAAACGGGTACTCCGCATGCTCAAACGCCGTTAAAGCCAGTTGCTTCATTTCTTCCAAATAGCTTCGGAATGTTTTGTCGGCAGAAGGCATCGAGCGGATGGCTAAGGTATTGACAAACATGCCGAGCATACCGGACAGGTCGGCATGCGGCCGACCGGCGATCGGCGTTCCCACCACAATCTCGTCCTGACCAGCCAGTTTGCCCAGGAACATGCTGTAAGCCGCGAGCAGTACCATGAATAACGTAGTTCCCGTGTTTTGCGCCAGTTGCTTGATGCTGGCAGTCAATTCCGCATCGATCGCGAAATCCAATTGGCTTCCCGTGAAGCTTTGGATCGACGGACGGACGAAATCGGCTGGCAGCTGAAGAACCGGAAGCTCGCCGCCGAGTTGCTGCAGCCAGTACTCTTTTTGTTGAACATACGTATTCGAATGACGGTTTGCCGCCAGCCAGACGGCATAATCCTTATAATGAAGCGATACGGGCTCGAGACGATCGCCGGCATACAGCCTGGTCACTTCTTCAATCAAAATGCCCATGGAAGTTCCGTCGGAAATAATATGATGCATGTCAAACAGGAGCAGATGCTGCGTATCGGTCAGCCTAATCAACTGAACGCGCAGTAACGGTGCCTGGCTCAGATCGAAAGGACGAATAAACTCCCGGATGAGGTCTTCCGCTCTCCTGTCCCCGGCTTCCCGATAAGGCAAATCAAACGCGACCTCAGCGCTAATTCGTTGAACAGGCTCGCCGTCCACCACATCAAACCCGGTTCGCAGCACCTCGTGGCGGGCGAGCAGCTCCCTGAAAGCCTGTTCCAATCGGACAAAGTCCACGCGTCCATGGAATAACAAGGCTGCAGGCATGTTATAGCTTAGTTCCGCGCCTTCAAGCTGCTGCAGCACGAACAGCCTTCTTTGTGCGGATGACAGCGGATAATAATCGCATGGCTCGGCCGGCTGCAATCCCTTAAACAGATCCTTCGATTGCCGCTCGACAAGCGGAGCCAACGCTTCAATGGTTGCAAAGCGGAAAATGTCACGAATCGAGACTTGTACATGCAACGCTTGATGGATGCGCGATGCCAACGTCATTGCCTTTAGCGAGTGGCCTCCCAATTCAAAGAAGTTGCTGCTTACTCCTACTTGCGAAATTTGCAGCACGTCTTCCCAAATTGCGGCTAGCTGAGCCTCCGTCCGTGTACGAGGAGCCATGTACGGCGCAACGGCTGCCGTTTCATAGGCCGGTACAGGCAATGCCGATCGATCCAGTTTACCGTTTTTAGTGAGCGGCAGCTCCGCAAGGCGGATGTAATGCTCAGGTACCATATAAGCAGGCAGCGCTAGGCTCATTTCATGTCTTAATGCGGGAAGATCTAACGTACTATCGCTGACATAATAAGCGCAAAGCACTTCGCTTCCAGGCTTATCTTTTCGAATGACGACGGACGCTTGCCGAATATCGGCATTCAGCAGCAGACGGGCTTCAATTTCACCCGGTTCAATCCGGTATCCTCGAATTTTGACCTGTTGATCGATCCGTCCCATATATTCAAGAGTGCCATCTGGCAGCCAGCGGGCAAGATCCCCTGTTGCATACATCGTTTGGCCTTCGTTGAAAGGATCGGGTTTGAATTTCTCTCGCGTAAGCTCAAGCTGATTCCAGTAGCCTTTGGCTACTCCGGCGCCGCCGAGATGCAATTGCCCAGGCACGCCAACAGGAAGCACCTGTCCACCGTCGCCCAGCACATAGGCTGTCGTTCCGCCAATTGGACGGCCAATTGGGATACTTGTCATGCCGTCCGTTTCGCTGACTCTGAACACGGTTGAAAACGTCGTATTCTCCGTAGGCCCATATCCGTTCCATATCGTGATATACGGGCATGCTTGCTGAACGGCCTGGACATGCTTCGGCAGCAGCACTTCTCCCCCCATGATCAAATGCTGAATTCCAGCAAAAAGTTCGTCACCCGCATCGGCCAAATGATGGAAAAGAGATGTCGTCAAAAACATAACCGTAATGCCGTTGGTTGCGATAAACTGTCCCAAACGGCTAGCGTTCAGCAGTACTTCTTTCTCCACAGGGTATAGTTGACCGCCATGAAGAATAGCGCCGAACATTTCAAAAGTCGCCGCATCGAAGCTGACCGAACCCGTCTGTGCGAAGCGATGTCCGTCATGAAACGGTACATATCCGCCGCCTGTGACCAGGTTGACCACATTGCCGTGTGTAACCAGCACGCCTTTCGGCCTTCCCGTTGTGCCGGAGGTGTACATGATATAAGCGGGATCATCGGCGCCGACCGTACGCGATTGCTCTTCTGCCACCGGATCCTCATGTAAAAGCCACTCGGCGTCGAGTCTGGCGACCGTCCCTTCATACGATTCCGGCGGGCACAAATTGCCGGCAACCAGCAAAAATTCCGCTCCACAATCGTCCAGAATATACAGATGACGCTCCTCCGGAGCTTCAGGGTCCAGCGGCACATAGGCGCCACCCGCCTTCAAAACTCCCATGACAGCTACAATAAACTCAATGGATCGATCAGCTAAAATTCCGACAGCCGCATGAAGCGGCAGTCCTTCGCTAAGAAGCTTGCCGGCGAGAATGCCCGACTGATGCTGCAGCGCTTCGTAGGTAAGGTGACGTTCGCCGCATACAACCGCCAATCGTTCCGGGTAATTGCGGACGACCTCAGCAAAACGCCCCGTAATCGAGACATTCGGCATCGGAGAAACAGGTAATCCGCTATAAGTCATAAGCTGTTCGATCTGCTCTTCTTCATTAAGCAATCTTGCTTCAGCAAGCAGCGTATCCGGGGCCGTAATCACATCATGCAGCATGACTGTGAAGTAACGGCACCAACGCTCTACCGTTTCGCGAGCAAACAAAGCCGTAGAAAACTCCATAGAGCAGCGATAGCCATCCGAGTGCTCGTTAACCTGAAGCGTAAGGTCAAACTTCGCCGTTGTATCTGCGAACGAATACGTGTCTACGCTCAAATCAGGAAGCACAATCGGTAACGAATCAGTATTTTGCAGCACAAATACGGCATCGAATAACGGATTGCGGCCCATATCCCGCTCTTTGACAATTTGATCGACCAAATCTTCCAGCGGGTAATCCCCATGCTCTAAGGCATCCATCGTCGTTTGTTTGATTTCTTGTATAAAATGCAAAAATTTCTTTTGTCCCGAAGGAAACGTGCGCAATGGCAATGTATTTACAAACATCCCCATCATAGACGACAAATCTGCATGGGGACGCCCGGCTACCGGGGAGCCGATGATAATCTCGTTTTGGCTGCACAATCGCGACAAAAACATGCTGTATGCCGCCAGCAATACCATGTACACGGTCGCCCCTTCATTCAGCGCCAACCTTTGCACGGACTCCGACAATGCCTTGTCTAGATGAAAATCAACACGTTCTCCGGCAAAACTGCGCAGCAACGGGCGTGAGTAATCGGTCGGAATATGCAGCACAGGCAGCTCGCCACCCAGATGCTGCAGCCAGTAGTCCTCATTCTTCCGATAAGCTGCACTATGAGCGTATTGCTGCTGCCATACGGCATAATCTTTGTATTGCAATCGAAGAGGCCCCAGTTGTTGTCTGGCGTACAGCTTCGCAAATTCTTCTACAAAAATGCTGATGGATACGCCATCGGAGATAATATGGTGCATATCAAGCAGCAAGTAATGCAGCTGTTCTCCCGCACTTAAAACCTCGACACGCAGCAAAGGCGCTTGCTCCAGATCGAATGGACGTACAAACTCCGCTATCCTTGCGTCAAGCTCTTGTTCCTCCGCTGCTCGGTAAACGACGGACGCGTGCACATGCTCGTGCACTTTCTGCATAGGCTGATTGTCGATGAATGTAAAGGATGTTCGCAGAGCGTCATGACGCAGAATGATCTGTTGCAGGGCCGACTCGAATCGCGCGGGATCCAGACTGCCTTCCATCCGGAGAACGGCCGGCATGTTGTAACTGACGTCTACGCCTTCCAGCTGCTGCAGCACGTACATCCTTTTTTGGGCCGACGTCAGCGGATAATAATCCATCGGCTCCGCCGGCTCCAGCGTATCGCTTGCTTTAACCGATCGGGAAGCGAGCGCCTCCGTCAATGCTTCAACAGTGGAGTATTGGAACAAATCTCGGAGCATAACGTCAGCCTGAAGCTCTTTTTGCATGCGGGAAACGAGTACCGTCGCTTTTAACGAATGGCCGCCTCGTTCAAAGAAATCATCCCTCACTCCGATTGGGCGAACGTCAAGCACTTCTTGCCACAATTCGGCCATTTTTTGTTCCGCATCGGATCTTGGTGCCAAATAACTTCCGCTTTCGGCCAGGTTGCTGCCCTCAGGATGCGGCAGAGCACGGCGATCCAATTTTCCATTGACAGTCAGAGGCATTTGCAGCATGGGAACAAAATAAGACGGGATCATGTAAGAAGGTAACGCAAAGTCAAGCCGTTGTCTCAGTTCCTTCGCCGTATAGTCCCGATCCGCGACAAAATAGGCGCACAGACTTGCATCGCCCTCCGATCCATTGATTACAGTCACAACTGCCTCGCTTATCCCAGGAAGCGTTAGCAGATGCGCTTCTATATCTCCGAGTTCGATCCTATTTCCGCGGATTTTCACCTGATGATCAATGCGTCCCAAGTACTCCAAAGTTCCATCCGGCAGCCACCGGGCCCAATCGCCAGTACGGTACATGCGCTCTCCAGGTACGAAAGGATCGGAAACAAACTTTGCTGCCGTCAATTCCGGCTGGTTCGCATACCCTCTTGCCAAACCAAGACCGGCAATGCAGAGCTCTCCCGGTACGCCGAATGGAGACAGCCTTCCCTGTGCATTGACAATATAGACACGAGTATTGGGTATAGGGCGTCCGATGGATACAGCAGTCTCTTCCGTTAATTCCACAGCCGTCGTTACGACCGTATTTTCGGTTGGGCCGTATTCGTTCATCAATTGCATTTCAGGATTCATTGCTTTCAAACGGCGAATTAAAGGCATGCCTACGGCCTCGCCTGCTACTACCGCACTGCGCACCGAGCGCCAATCCTCGCGGCTCATGTTTTCCAGCATGGCGGAGTAGAAGCTCGGCGGGCTCTGCAAATGGGTGATTTGATGATGGACGATAGCTTCGCGAATGGCTACAGCATCCTTGCTGTTCTGATCGCTCAGCATAACAACGGCTGCTCCTGAGACGATAGGCGCAAAAAAGTGAGTCACAAACGAATCGAATATAAAAGGATTCAGCATCAACGCCCTGTCGCTCGGGCCAAACTGGTAGTGGCGCTTTTTCCACTGTATGGTGTTCGCAAAGCTCCCGTGTTCGATAATAACGCCTTTGGATCTTCCTGTAGTGCCGGAAGTGTATATGATATAGGCCGAGTGCTTCGGATCGATCGAGCGTCCTTGCTCTTTCACGGGAACTTCTTGCAGCGGATTGTCTTCAAAGTATAGAACGGAAACATCCTGACGAAGCTCGGCAATGAGCGGCTTATACTTCTTGAACGTAAGCAGCGCTTGAGGGCGGCTGTCCTCCAGCATAAATCGAATCCGATCCGCGGGAAATTCCGGATCAATCGGGAGGTAGGCTCCTCCTGCTTTCAAGACGCCTATTATACCTGCTGCCATTTCTAACGAACGGTGAGTCATGACGGCGGCGATCGTATCCGTCCCTACACCGCGCCTGCGGAGTTCGGCGCCTATCTGCTCCGCCCATTCGTTTAGTTGCCGGTAGCTCAGCTCCCCCTCTCTCCCAATAATCGCCGGGAGGTCGGGAGTTAGCGCGGCTTGCTGCTCAAACAACGTAAGTACAGATGTTGCAGGATCATACGTTTCTTCTATACCGGCGAACCGCTCAAGCAAATGTTCTTTATCTTCGGCTGAAACCAAGTCGTAAGCGCCAAGTTTGACATCCTGGAAATGAACGGCCTGAAGGAGAATCTCTTGGAAGCAGTCACTCCAACGTACAATCGTATGTTGCATAAACAAAGAAGAATCGTATTCCCAACTCAATAAGAAGCTGTCCTCTCGCTCGGTTACAGTGAGCGTCAGGTCGAACTTGGCTGCCGTATAATCCAACGGATACGGAGTCAGATTGACATTCTCCAGTTTCAGCTCTTCATTTTCCCCATGCTGCAGAACGAGCATTGCGTCGAATAGTGGATTGCGGCTTAAATCGCGCTCTTGAACCATTCGCTGAACCAGTTCCTCAAACGGATATTTCTCATGCTCAAACGCAGATAGCGCCGTCTGCTCCACTTCGCGGAGATAGGCAGCAAACGTTTTTTCTCCTTCCGGGTACATGCGGAGCGCCAAGGTGTTTACAAACATCCCTAACATGCCTGACAAACCTGCAAGCTGGCGTCCCGCCACCGGCGTGCCAACAACGATCTCGTCTTGTCCGGCTATACGCGACAGAAATGCGCTGTATGTGGCTAGCAGTACCATGTACACAGTGGTGTTGCTCTTGCGAGCCAGCTCGCGCACAGCCGTTACAAGCTCGCCGCCCAGTTCGGCGTCTACCCGGCCGCCTTTAAAGCTGCGCACAGCAGGCCGCGGATTGTCGGTCGGCAGCCGGAGCACCGGTACCTCCTCGGCAAACTGCGACAGCCAATAGGCTTCCTCCTTAGCGTAATCCTCCGTATGACTATAGGCTTGCTGCCATACAGCATAGTCTTTATATTGCAGCTTTAGCGGCTCCATCGTCTCACCGGCATAGGCCGCAGCCAGCTCTTTCGTCAAGATTTGCACAGAAATACCGTCCGAGATGATATGATGCATGTCAAATAAGAGCAGATGCCGTTGATTCCCGAGATGTACGACTTTTGCCCGCAGAAGTGGTGCCGCGCCCAGATCGAACGGCTTGATAAACGCCCGAATAGGCGCGTCTGCTTCCCCGTCCTCCGCTTCCTCTTCCGCGATAAAGAAATCAACTTGCTGCTGCACGCGCTGAATGGGCTCCCCATCTACAATAGCAAATGAAGTACGCAAAGCATCGTGCCGAGCAAAAAGCGAATGGAACGCAGCTTCCAATCGTTCCTTATCCAGCGTCCCTTCCATAAGAAAGGCGGCCGGCATATTGTAGCTTAGTCCTGTGACATCCAATTGCTGTAGCATAAATAACCGCTTCTGTGCGGACGATAGCGGGTAATAGAGCTGCTCAGGAGCAGATTCAAGCGACTCGTAATTACGTTTCGCCGCCGAGCCGACCACCTCGGTTAAGTCTTTTAGCACTGACACCTGAAAGATGTCCCGCAATCCGAGTTCGATCTTGAACTCCTCATGAATGCGTGTCAACAGCGTCATCGCTTTCAGCGAATGGCCTCCAAGTTCAAAGAAATTATCCAGGAGTCCGATCTGCTCGTGATCCAGCACTTCTTGCCAAAGCTTTGCCATCCGTTGCTCAACATCCGTTACCGGGAGCAGATATGGTTTGGAGGAAATCCTTTCATCCAGCGCAGGCAAGGCTCTTCGATCCACCTTACCGTTTGTCGTCAAAGGAAGCTGATCCAGCTTCATAAAAGCGACAGGAATCATATAGTCCGGCAGCATCGAGGATAAGAATCCTCGCAGCTCATCTGTCTCAAGCTCCCTCTCGCCCGTGTAATAAGCGCAAAGCACCTGCTGACTATGGCGATCTGGCATAACGGCGACAACCGCATCACGGATGGATACAATTTGAATCATGCATGATTCAATCTCACCCGGTTCTACCCGATAACCCCGTATACTGAGTTGGTCATCAAGACGCCCAAGAAATTGCAAATTCCCGTCCGGAAGCCAGTAAGCGCGATCTCCGGTGCGATACATGCGTCCATCCGTCACGAACGGATCTTGAGCGAATCGCTCTGCTGTCAATTCCGGCCTGTTCAGGTAACCACGAGCTACCCCAGCTCCTCCAATGCACAACTCCCCCGGCACGCCAACGGGTTGCAATGTCCCGCCCTGACCAAGCACATACAGGTTGGCGTGTGGGAGCGGTCTGCCAATCGGCACGCTTCCGTCTTGAGGCAGTATACTTCCATTCATTGCCTCATAATAGGAAGCATCAATGCACGCTTCCGTCACCCCATAACTGTTGACAATACGCATGATAGAGCCGAAACGACTGTATACCCTCTGATAATCTTTCGCCGCAAAGCGGTCTGAGCCCATAATTAACAAACGCAAGTGTCCCGTACTTAAACCATTCTCGTAGATATAATCCATGAGCGGCACAAGCAATGCCGGCGTCGATTCCAGCAGTGTAATGCCTTGTTCGACGATGACCTCATGAAGACGAGGCAGGCTGAGACGAGTTTCATTCGAACATATAACGAGCTGTCCTCCGCTCAGCCATGCTCTGGCCAAATCGCCGGCAAATACGTCAAAAGAAAAGCTCGCCATTTGCAGCAGTCGTACTTCCATATCTCCGAGCTTGTATTCATAAAGCCATGACCATGCGGTTGAAATCCAACTGCGATGCTCGATCATAACCCCCTTGGGTCTTCCCGTAGTTCCGGAGGTATAGATAACATACGCAAGTCGCTCAGGTGAACAACCGTGAAGTAAATTGGTCGAATCGTTGTCATAGCTTGACGCATGCCTCAAATCTACGACTCGGCAACCGTCAGGCACGGTCATCATGTCATCGTCGGCAGTAAGCAGTACTTTTGCTTCGCTATCCCTTACCATATAAGCCAGGCGCTCGATAGGCAATGAGTTGTCCAATGGAACGAAAGCGCCGCCTGCCTTTAATACAGCAAGAACAGCAGTTACGATAAGCGGAGAACGTTCCCCCAGAATGGCCACAGGCTCCCCACTGCCTATGCCCAGGCGACGAAGCGTCCGAGCAAGCCTGTTCGCTTGCTCATTTAATTGTCCATAGGTCAGCGACAATCCGCCCAGTTCCGCAACAGCGATTTGATCCGGTGTATTTGCTGCATGGGTCTCAAACAATTCGTGCATAGAACGGTCAAGTCGTTGCTCGATCCGTTGCCCCAAGCTGTAAGTGTGGAGTATATTCTTCTGTTCTTCAGGAGGCAGAATATGCAATCGCCCTACCGACTGCAAGGGGTTCGATATCGCTTCCCGGATGACATGCAGCAATCTTTGGAACAAACAATCGATGTCTTGGCGCGCATACAAATCTGTCAAATAATCGATTTGAATGGCCATTTCTCCGGTTCCTACATGTTCGCGGATGTGTACCGTCAATTCGTTATCCTGGTGCCCATTTCCCAGAGGCAGCGTCTCGTATTGAAAAGGCGCATCGTCAGGCAGCGTGCCCCACTCCATCGGGTGATAATTGAAGAATACTGGCAGCAATGCCTCCGTAAAACCGAAACGGTTGCGAAGATCCGGGACAATCCGGTTAAACGGGTACTTTTGATGCCGAATCAGCTCGCTCTGCTTGTTCTTCACTTGTTTAAGAAAGTCTGCGAACGACCAAGAAGCGTCAATGCGCATGCGAAAAGGCGTCGTGCTGACGAGCATCGCAACCATCGACTTCTGTTCTCGAGATGTCCGATTGGCGTACATCGTTCCAAGCACAACTTCTTCTTCACCGCAAATCCGCGACATATACAAGCAAAGGGCAGATACAAACAAGTTAAATGGAGAAACATGCTGTGATTCGCAGAACGTACGGATGTCGTTGCATTCAGATGCCGGAATTTCATAATGGGCATAATTTGCCAAGCTGCCGGCCGTCTGCACAGCGTTTTCGGAAGTGCCAAGCCGTGTGATGGAAGGCAGCGTACGGAACTCGCCCTCCCAAAATGCCTTGTCTTTCTGAAACCGGGAAGATTGTAAATACTCCTCCTCGATACGGAGCAGATCCGTGCAAGCAGGAGCCTCTTCTTGAGGAAGCTCTCTATTGCAAAGCAAAGCATGATAGCCCTCAACGAATTCATTACCCAACAAGTTGAGCGAATAGCCGTCGGCAATAATATGATGAATGCTCAAAAACAGTCTGGCTTCTGATTCACCAGTCCGAAACAGCGTAAATTTAAATAAATGGGAGTCAAAAAGGGGAAACGGTTGACATGACAGAAACTCGACTTCTTCTTTCCATGCCTCTGGTTCTCTATCGCATAAATTCACAATATCAATGTCAATTGGTAGAAAAGGAGCAATATAACTTAGTGGCTCCTCACCTTCTCTCTGCTGCAATCGCATACGCAGAGCGTCGTGACGGAGAGCGAGGCTTTGCAGCACCTCTACGATCTTATCCTCTTGTATCGTGCCCTTGATAGTAAGCAAACTATTAAGCGTGGCAACTGTCGTGTGCGGATTCAAAAGCTCCATGTACCAAATTCGACGCTGCGCTTCCGTAAGCTCGAAATAAACTTTCTCATTTTGCTGAAGTTGCAGATTGGCTTCGCTCATTGACATAAATACCCTTCCTTCTCTTTGGAATCCTTGGAATGCCGGTATTGGTCATGCTGTCGACTGTGGGGTGAATGTAACACAGTAGCTCTCAATTTCCTGAAAATTCACCTTGTTCTTGCTGATGAATTGAATAATTATATGTCTGTCTGTTTTAATGAGAATTGTACGATTCTGGTTGTAAGAAAGAATTTGTTTGAGGTTTTTTAAGGTTTTTTAAATACAGAGGAGTATCCTTATTTGGATCAAAATTGTAGGCATTGCTAATAGTTTGCACTTTTCGACAGCGGATCTGGTGAATACATTCTCCTTTCCTACCTTTCTCTTTATTTTAACAATAGAGTGACCTTAAGCCCTTCGGGGTAAACGGCTTCTCAGCTCTTTCGCGTAAGGACGAATATTCCTCCATTATTGGGTATTTTTGGTTTGATCACCAATAAACTTCGCCAAGTTGGGGGGAAGTTCCTTTTTTATGACTGAAAATCCTTGCGTATCAAGGGCTCAGATTCATGCAAAATACTCAAATAAAAAGAGCCGCAAGAAAGTTGACCTTTCTTACAGCTCAAAAAATAAAGCAAACCCAACCCTACGCAGAGTCAGATAAGGATATATTTTGAGTGAAAAGAATAAGGTAACTTTCTTGCCAATAAAGAATAAAACAGAACAAATAGAACTGGTTTTATTCTTTAAACGTTAGCAAGAAATTCTACATTACCCTCTTCAACTCCTATCGTAAGTGTTAGCGCAATAGTAACATACCAAATTTTTCTTTGCAATATCCAAATTGTTAATTAATAACTTTTTCTGACATACATACCGCTCGGTATTCGGCGGTTCCTAAATATTTCATTCGATTTTTTAATAAGTAAGAATTCGTATTTCCAGTATATTATTTTGAAATTGAAGCACTGCCAGGTAATTTTTTTTGTATTTTTAAATGCGCTGCAAGATTAGTCAACTGCTCATATGAACAACAATTTTTTAACCAATCCACTCTCTTCACTTCAAACTTTGCCAGCAACACATTGATCGTCATTTAATTGGCTCTAGCCAATATCTAATTAATAACTGAAAACACTCTCATCAGGATACCATTTAGGTCAGTTTTGTTATTTCCGGCTCCGCCCGTGCAGCCCAAAGTAGAACCCAATAGAACCCTTGCCAGATAGTTACATCTGTGATATAATATGATATTGTAAGTTAAATTTAACCCCTTTTACGTTCCTCGCTAGAAGAATAACCCTTCGTGACCACGAGGTTTTAAATTCTTATTTTGAATAACCCAAACGAAGTATGAGTTTATGTAAAGACGAAATTCTGATTCACACTGGCGCGGTCATCGGAGCCGCAAGGACAAAAGAGAGGTAGGGCTTTTGTTGTTTTAGAAGTGTCATTATTCTGTTAACCTATATAAAATGATCTGAAGTTTAAGGTAATCTCCCGTTCATTTTATGCAACTAGAAAACAACCAGGGACCGGCTGCAGCCATACTACAGGCTGTCAGGGGTTAAATAGTTGGCGTCATGCTGCGCCAGACCAAAACACAAACCCCCGGGGCGCTGCCACAGCAGCTTCACGGGGGTTTTCCATTTGCCCTATACTACTTTGTAACCATTAATCGGCGATTTGATCTGCGCGCCTCTCTTCATTATTCAAGCAACGCCACCGAATTGTTATCCATGCCGCCACATTGACAAGGTAGCCGATGTATTGCCCCGACTATTATAATGAACGTTACATACAAATGATTCACAGCACTCATTTCTCTCAAATCATCAAACATATGCTCTTTATGAACAACGGCTGTATCCACAGTTCGCACACGTCTTGCAGCCTTCCATATTGATAAGAGAAGCTGAGCCGCAGGAAGGACATAAGTCTCTCGACATCCCGCTCATCATCGGTGGAGATGTATCTTTCTGAGCAGATGATGAATCTTCAATTGCAGCTGCGATTGGTTCCTGTTCGATCGATTCCTGTCGTGAAGAATTAACCTGTTGATGATTGCCACTGGCAGTCTGATTGTTGTTGTTTGACTGATAGCCATTTTCACTCGATTGTTGGTTATTATTGTTGTGCGACTGACCGCTGTCATTTTGATGGTTCTGCTGACCGTTTCTCCCTTTACTATTTCGCTGACGCTCTTGATCACATGCCTGCTCCTGCATATGTGTCTCCAGCGCTTTTGCGACTGCATCTGCAATCGACTCCACCCGATTAGCACCGAAGCCAACGGAGCCTGAACCACCGATTCCCTTCAAATGCTTGATTAACAGCTCTACTTTGTTGCCATGGTCGCCATAGCGCAGGAACAGGGAACATACGCGGCCTAGCGCTTCCGCCATCGCAAATACATCGGATCCAGCCTTGCCGACGTTTAAGAAGATTTCTGCAGGAATGTCATTCAAATCATTAATCGTAATGTACGCCATCCCGAACGGCGTATTAATCTTATACGTTGCGCCGCGCAATACTTGTGGACGGCGCTTGTACACATTATTTGAGCTTGCTGATTCAGATTCTTCCCCCTTGGTTGCAGTTACCTCAGCAGAAGGAGAAGTATTGCCATGTGTAGATTCCTGACCGTCATTACTTTCCTGCGCTCGTACTCCATCCTTCTGTTCACGATCTGAAGAGACACTCGAAGACGATGCACCAGACGAGCCAGTATCCTGACGATGAAGCTGCTGCTCATTTCCGTCCCCATTGTTCTTCGTCTTCTGTTGACCCTCAGAGACAAAGGAAGACTCGCAATGAAGAACCCCTCCTTGTGTTGATTGTGGCTCCTCCTGATTGTTCGTATGGGAATCATCCTGTTCAGACTGCTTTTGCTGCGAGTTCGAATGGGAATCAGCTTGCCCCGATCCTGAATGGTTGCTCTCTTCCTGCTTCGACTCTTTCTCCGTCGACAGCACTTGCACGTCTCGACTTCCATCTCGGTAAATGGTTACACCTTTACATCCGAGGTCGAACGCCAGTTCATACAATTCCTTCGTCTGCTCAACTGCGAAGTCACTCGGGCAGTTCGCCGTTTTGGAAATCGAGCTGTCCACCCAGCGCTGAATCGCTGCTTGGGCACGTATATGATCCTCTGCTGACAGATCCATCGCTGTTACAAAGTAATCCGGCAGCTGGTCGTTCGGATGCGCATCCTTCCATTGCTGCGCAATCGGCACGAACTGCTCGTCATAGCCGAGACGGCTCTGGCGGTAATATTTGAAGGCGAAGTACGGCTCGATCCCGGTGGAAGTGCCAACCATGGTACCCGTGCTGCCCGTCGGCGCTTGTGTAATGACCGTTACATTACGCATCCCCTTCGCTTGAATTGCTTCTTCGACCTCAGGATATACACCGCACATTTGCTTCATGAAGCCGCTTGACAAGTATGGCTCTGCTTGGAAGGCAGGGAAAGCCCCTTTCTCCGCAGCAATATCCGCAGAAGCCAAATAGGCCTCGCGGGCAATAAAGCCGAACAGCCGGTCAAGGAATTCGAGCGAGTAAGGACTTCCATATCGGATGCCAAGCTTGATCATCAATTCTGCCAATCCCATCGAGCCCAGCCCGACACGCCGCTCCTTCTGTTGATTGTTTTTATTCTCCTCAAAATGATACGGAGTCTTATCTATGACGTTATCGAGGAAGCGCACCGCATAACGCGTTACCTTCGATAGCTCCTCCCAAGCAACATCCCGCTTCTCAGCATCATAAAACTTGGACAGGTTGAGCGCAGATAAATTGCAGACACCCCACGCCGGCAGTCCCTGTTCTCCACAAGGATTCGTACAGATAATCGGGTTAAAATACCAGCTGTTCGACATCTGATTATAATGCTCCATGAAGACAACACCCGGTTCCGCAGACTTCCACGCCGACTCTATAATCGTATGCCAAATGTCGCGGGCCTTAACTGTCTGATAAGGAATGACGGACTTGCCCGCCTTCTTCCACTTCTCCAAATCTCCATCCCACTGCTCATCATAGTCCGGATCACTCGTATCTGGGAATACAAGCTCCCAGTCCAAGTCCTCCTTCACGGCTTTCATAAATCCATTGCTAACACAGACAGATAAGTTCGCATTCGTCACTTGACCTGCGGTCTGCTTCACCGTAATAAAATCCAAAATGTCCGGATGCCAATCATACATCATTAACATTAAGGCACCACGCCGGCTGCCGCCCTGCTCGATAAGTCCTGTCGTATAGCTGAATAAGCCTCCCCATGAAACCGCGCCACTGGATGAGCCATTAACACCACGCACAATAGCCCGTCTTGGACGAAGCGAGGATAGATTGATGCCAACGCCGCCACCCCGAGCCATAATTTCTGTCATTTCCGAGAGCGTCTGCATAATCCCGCCTCGACTATCCTTCGGAGACGGAATGACATAGCAATTGAACAAGGTTAGCTCCTCGCTTGCTCCTGCTCCTGCTGCGATTCGTCCACCCGGGACAAGCTTCCAATCATCGAGAATATATCTGAATTTATCCGTCCATTCCGCTTGCTTCTCCGTAGTCTCAACGGAGGCAATTGCAGATGCCAATCGATCCCACATTTCCTCCGGTGTTTTCTCCACGGTCAGCGTCACATGCTCAATAGACGTCTGGATGGTCGCCCCGCTTCGGAGTGCAACAGATAAGTTCCGGCCATTACGTGCAGTAACCTCTCCAACCTCCTTCGTCGGAAATTTCGGATCATCTTTCGTTAATACAAGTACAACGTCCCCCACTCGGGTATTATTCGTATCTGCATCCTTTTTTGCATATCGATCTAGAAATATCTTCTCACTTAGTCCTTCCAAGCGTTTCTTCTGTGGCATATTCAAAGAGAACAACCTCCTGTGCTTCTTCATTTCATCAAATCTTTATCAACAACCACGTGCGTTAGACCTGCTTACATGGTATGTACTCAACACTATATCTAGTGTCCAAAAAGTATTTTACATCAACATATACAAAACCACTGTGATAAATCCCTCATTTCAAACTCTTTCCATCGTATCGTATGAACAGTTATGAAATAAGAAGATTACGTCCATACTACACGGTAATGAAGAATAACGAATCGATTAAGGAGGGAGATAACATGCGTACGTATCAGCCGTCGAACGAAGAGTCTCGTACACCGAGTAACGCTTCTACGACACTAGCTTACCCCGGAATCGAAGCATCTATGGGAACTGTGGGTATTAATGGAGATAACCCCTCCACATCCTCCCGTACTAGCACAGCTGCAATAGGTCGCATCCCCCTTACTATCGAGAACGGATGGACGGACGAGCTTCTTGCTCGCATTGACAAAAACAGCCCTTGGGATGACTGGACCTTATTCCGGCTTGCATACGAAGCCCAGCAGGCAAAGCGAATTCATGCATTTGACGAGCTTCAATGCTTAACTCATATTACAAACGTCGATCCACTGCCGCATCAGTTAGAGACAGCCCGCAAAGTGCTGCATGATATGCGAGGCAGAGCAATATTAGCCGATGAGGTAGGTCTCGGGAAGACGATCGAAGCCGGTCTTGTTTTAAAGGAATATATGATTCGTGGACTTGTGAAGCGAGTGCTCATCTTAGTGCCTGCCTCACTTGTGCTGCAATGGGTTCGTGAGCTGAACCATAAGTTCGACATTCCTGCGATCGCCCAAAAGAAGGGATATCAATGGGCAAATGACATCGTAGTCGCTTCCATGGATACTGCTAAACGCGATCCGCACAAGGAAATTCTCATGGAGCAGGAATACGATATGTTAATCGTTGACGAAGCCCATAAACTGAAAAATCGGAAAACAACGAACTATCAATTCATTCAGCATTTGCGCAAGAAATACTGTCTTCTGCTAACAGCTACACCCGTTCAGAATGATATGAACGAGTTGTATAACTTGATCAATCTGCTGAAGCCAGGTCAGCTGGGCGGTCAAGGGGAGTTCAGCACGAACTTCGTCGCAGACAAGCGGATGCCGAAGAATGAGGGCATGCTCCAGAGCGAGCTATCGAAGGTCATGGTGCGCAATCGCAGAGGTGAAGGCAATGTTCATTTTACGAAGCGTATCGTTAAGAATGTTCCACTCACCCTCTCGCCGGAAGAACAGGCGCTCTATGATGGCGTCACTCGATTTGTAAAGGAGCAATATCGAACAAGCAGCGGGGATATCGGCAGCATGTTCTCCCTCATTACGCTGCAGCGGGAAGTATGCTCCAGTCGGGATGCCGTCTTCTTAACACTCGTGAATTTGTCAAAGAAGCTTGCCGAGGACTCCCCTATTCGCAATTATATCTGGGATCTTGTCGATCTCATTAAAGGCATTAATGCGAATACCAAAGCCGAAACGGCGATGAACATTATTCGCGAGATTAATGAAAAAGTTATCGTGTTTACCGAATACAGAGCTACCCAGGAGTACTTGCTGCAGTATTTCCGCAATGCCGGTCTAGTCGCAGTTCCTTACAGCGGAGGGATGAACCGCGGCAAGAAGGATTGGATGATGGATCTTTTCCGCGGACGGGCACAGGTCATGATTGCAACAGAAGCCGGGGGCGAAGGTATCAATCTGCAGTTCTGCCATCATATGATTAATTTTGATTTGCCATGGAACCCGATGCGCGTAGAGCAGCGGATTGGTAGGGTACATCGGCTTGGTCAGAACAATGATGTGAAGATCTACAACCTATCAACGCAAGGAACGATTGAAGAATATATATTGAACCTGCTTCATGAGAAAATCAACATGTTTGAGATGGTCATCGGCAGTCTCGACATGATCCTAGAACGGTTCGAGAAGCAGGATTCTCTCGAGAAGAGCCTCTCCCGCATTCTTCTGGAATCGGATTCGGAAGATCTGATTCGCACCGAGGTGGAGCGTTTAGGCAATTCGTTAAATGCGATACGTGAAGAAATAGATATGGAAGACGACGAGAAGAGTGCAGCAATAAGTAATCTCCTGCATAACATGAGTGCCGAGATTGAAGGATGATGACAGGAATAGGAGGTAGGAAGGAATGAATACGGAGCAAGTACGACGATTTGTGCTCGATTATTTGGAGGCCACCGATTGTCATATCATGGAGACCTCACCTGCCAGTGTAACCGTGAAGCTGTCAGAACGAGCCGACCGTAAGCTTACGAACCGTCCCTACTATTGGGGTTTTGTTGATCGCACAGGGGCAGAGCCCGAGACGATGCGATTCACCTTCGTATTCGATCCTTCTGCGATGCCGCCTGAACCCCCTCGTGGACCTTCTGCCCCGCCAGTCCTGCCACCTGCGGGTAACGCCACAGCTCCGCCAACTGGTGCAGCTATTGCTCCGCCTCCGGGCTCTACCCCTGCCGGTACAGCCCCCGGCGACTCCATCCTCGGTCGCTACTTCGGCGTAGCACCCGCCTTCACAGGCGGCGGTGGAGGCTTAGGACGAATTCCACGCGAGGATGTTACCTTCGGCAGCCGGCGGTTGTCGAGCATCATGCAAGCGGTTCATGACGAGGGTCGATTCATTCAATTGTTCGCTGAACCAGCCAATGCCGGCAGTACTGCTGCAAGCAGTTCCACACGAGGTAGTAAGCGTTCTACTGCATATGAGCCATGGCTTCTCTTAAATCTTAACGTCGAATTTGCTTGCGATCTGAAGAGAGAGGAAATTCATTCGTTCGGAATATCTCTTGTAACGGGACGCATCCGGACTGACTTCATGGAACAATTGCTGTCCATGCCCTTGTCCCCTAAGCTTCCTTCCAATGTGCATGTTGCGCCTTGGTCGTTGTCTATTCAACAAGCCCGCGAGGCTGTAGAAAGACATTTAATCGATCTCATCTCTACCTATGACAATACATGGGCTGTGGAGGCGTCAGAACGATTGGAAGAAGAGCTTGCGAGATTGAAGTCTTATTACGAACCTCAGCTTCAGCAATTCAGCACCGATGCCGAGCAGGCTGCGAATATGCCATCCAACAAGGACAAGCATGGCGGGGATGATTCCGACACGGACCCCGAACAAGGGAATACAAATTCCCCTTCGAAACAAGAACAGATCCAGCAGCAATATGACATGAGGTGCCAAGAGATTCGGTGGCAATTCGAGCCTCGGATTGCGGTCAATTTTCTCAATGCAGGTCTGATTCATCTTCCTTCGACATTGGCCTAAGCCTATCAATCATGAACAGTGCAGAAACGCCACATTGCGGCAAAAATAGAACGTGTAAAGGACAAGCACCTGAACAATGGAACGACACCATTTTTAGAGCTTGTCCTTTACAATTAAGGAAATCAACTAACAGCAACCGATACAGGAAGCCTGTAACAACGGAAATTAGAGGTGATTCGCATGAATAATGAACCTTGGTGGACGAAATTGGCATATATCGCCGCATCCGCTGCACTGACTTCCCTTGTAGCTGGCAGTGTTACTGTCGGCATTCTGTTTGCATCAAGCGAAGCCAAACCACTATCGGGCAGAACCAATGAGAACTTGGTAAGCGAAGCTTATGCTCCGCTCTCCTTTCAACAATCCTTATTTAGTGAACATTCGATCATCTTGACGTCTACTTCTGCTTCGTCTACCTATCACACCTTCCAGTCTGCACCCGCATCTTTGACCCCGCTTTCAGGGGGTGGAGAGAACAAACGAATTGATGAAGCAATTATCCACTATCAGCAGCAGCTCGCCAAGAAAGCCCCATTCCAGCAATGGGAGCATGCAGATACGGAACGCTTCCCTCTTGGCCCTGGCATGCATGGGTGGTTCATCCGCGTCATGGACAAGCAAAAGCAAATTGGATATATGATTCTACAGGCAGATGCCGATGGTCGAATACGACTGTCGGAATATGGGATTGGCGAACAGCAGCCCTTCGATGAATCAACCTTACAGGATGCATTGTTAGATCGACAGCAGCAGCTTGCTGAGGAACGTAATAAGGAAGTTCAGGTAACGAGTATTTACCCGTACCAGCTAGCCCCGCTGCTTACCGTATGGCGAGTGGAATGGCACAACGGGATCGTTGATTGGCTTGATGCACAAAGTGGAGAATGGCTCCCGCTGCCGAAGCAGTATGCACCAGCGCCAACAAAACGAGATGCAAATGATGGTCCTACATTGCTGAGTCAGCCCTCAGAGAATCAATCTAGTCGCTTGGACGGCAAGGAACGATTGCTTCCGACACAATTGCTATCCTCCCATGCGGTCGCCTCCTCGCAGAGCTACAGCGAGGTTGCCTCATCAAGCAGTTTGATTGCACCATTCGATCCCTATGAGAATGTTAAGTGGATGACTAAGCTTTCTATGAATAGCTCCAAGGAGCTTCCTCTTACTTATCGTGATCAAAATTGGGTTTATGTACAGCGCATAAGTGGCGGGGCTGTTAATCAACCTTTTTCGTATATCGGGATTCAGAGATGGATGCTTGGAGGAGGAAATAGAGATGGTCAGAGCAATTCAAGCGATTTGGCAAATACAGGAGACAATGTGTATGTAATTGTCGCTTCTCCTGACATGAAATCCGTGCGCTGGCTCCCCTCCTCAGATGCACTGCAGGCGGGGGCATTTATTCCACAGTCATAAAAATATGTTCATAGCTTGATCCCTGCAAAGAGGCACGACCTTCAAAGGCGTGCCCCTTTTTTTTGCCTAAGGTTGAGAAGGCGTCCCAGATCCTGATGATGGAGAATTTGAGGCTGTTTTGACTTGTTTGCGCAATAGTCGGAGCACATTTAGTTCTCTGGCCCGCTTGAGCAGAGGCTTGCTTGCACTCCCCCATTGGCCAGCCCACATTTTGACTCCGAATGGCACCATTCCGAACCACTTCGTTTGCCACGATTCCTTTGCACGATTTTTCCGCTCCATTTGACGCTCCCGACGCGCTTCAACCGGCGTATCCATATAGGTGACAACGCGTTGTGTAATGTATTTAATCAAGTCTTCTCCTTTTCCTGCTTTAGCCATAACGGTTCTCAATCCTCTCGTCGTTATCTCTTGGCTGCCTCGCCCCGTCATTCTTAGGATACCCAGATCTACGGCGCACCAACCCAAATTGGCAGGAATGAGGTTGGGCTTCGCTGTACACGATAAAGATGGAGTGATTATGTTGACCATGTGACAGAAAGAAGGGATTGCTTCATGCTACATCAACCGTCATGTGCATCGCGATTGCGCCGAATGGTCGCTGGCATTATAGCTATTGTCATCGGGTGTACCGCTAATATTGGGGTCGGACATGCTGGACGTGCTGCCGCCACAAATGAGACAGCCGTATATCAGGAGTTAGCCGTGGACGCAATCCCTGTTCCTTTTGCAGCATCTGTTCCACCCAATACAGAACCAAATGGAGCCCTTCCGAGTCTTCCATTCTCTAAGCTGGTCTTAATTGATGCAGGACATGGGGGAATTGATGGAGGAACAACTCACGGCAATATCTTGGAGAAGGACATTAATTTAGCTATCGCTCAGAAGTTGTATCTTATGCTGAAATCGAGGGGCATTCCGGTCATTGTCAACCGGACCGGTGATTATGCGCTTAGCGATGATAACCGATGGTCGGCCACCCGCTCTAGACATCGCAAGGATCTTGCACAGCGTCGGCAGCTAAGTCAAGAACTCCCCGTATCCGTATTCATCAGCATTCATGTCAATTGGAACAAAAACAAAGCTGCACGCGGCCCGATTGTGCTGCATCAGAAGGAAGGGCGAAGCCGAATGCTCGCTTGGTTTATACAACAATCATTGAATCCAATCTTTGCATCGCATCAGCAGCCAGAGCTTGGCCCTACTTATTATTTGCTCAAGCGGGTGGAGCAGCCAGCAGTGATTGTTGAGGCCGGGTTTATTAGCAATGATCGGGATCGCAAGCTGCTGACCGAACCACGAACTCAGACGCTCATTGCATCACGCATCTGTGATGCAGTTATGTTCTATCAATCCATGTTCTAATTGGGAAGAGCGCTCTCTTCATCTGTTCAAGCAAGGGGGCGCATTCCAGCCTTATATTACAATTAGGGCAGGCTCTGCTTTAGGCTCTTTAGAAAAAAAAAGCGAGGGGCTTAGGGGAATGATTTAATAAGTTAATTTATTAAAGTAAATGAAAATAAATAAACCTCTTAAGTTTTTATCCTTAAGAGGCTGTTAACGTTCCATACTTTCCAAAAACATATGCTCACCCAATCGTTTAAAATGAGATGCAATATGAGATGCTAAAGCGGACGAGAACTGTCCGTGAGATGACAGTTTATAAAATCCTGATCGCATCCTATACACTTACGCTGTGCGCTGTTGTACAAAATTCATAATCACATAGCCTTCAACAATACGATACTGAATCGCTCCGTACTTCTCCATCAACTGCAATGCCGCAGTAAGAGCATCAATCGCTTCGGAAATGACACCAGGTTCAATGCCTCGTTGATTGTGCATGTAACGCGTATTCAATGCATCGCGATGTACAGCATCAAGTTTCGAGCATGCAGCATGGAAGATCATTTCTTGTTCCTTCGCACGTGTAATGGCATGACGCAACTTGTCTTGTTCACGACGCGCACCCACCATGTTCATCTTCATATCTTGTACATAAGACATGCGATAAGTCAATCTACGCTCATTCAATGCACGGCTTGCACGGTAATCACCCATGTGATTCAACCAATTGTTTACTAGTATTGTATTCATTTGTATTCCTCCAACTTCTTAAGAAAAAACCTCCTAGCTCTATTTTCAATGAGTCAGGTTTCTTAAAATTCTCTTTCTTTAACATGATTAAACATTTCACAACATGTTCAAACATCATCCCAGCATAGGATGATCAATCCTCATAACATTTCACAACTAAAATAGCCAATAAAAATAAAGCAAACTTCACTACAATTACAATTCCAAGCTTAAAAAAGGGACGAAGCAACAGTGAGTAACGAACCATTGGACAGACAAGTGGTTGGCGAAATGGACGGTGAAATGACGGTTGAGGGAGTGTGTTGCGCTATTGAATAGTGATTATACTCTCATTACTCCACCATGTCAATACCATTTTTCAAAAGTCAGATCATTTACGCCTCTTACTCCTTTATCATAATCGAAATTCCTCTACATACAAGTTAAATAATTGTATACAAGTTCTCAATCGTAGTCGCAAACCGCTCACCTTAGCATAAGATAATGGGAAAAGGATATGATTATTTAAGAAGTAGATTCTACTCAACTGTGTGCTCCATTTATGTTTTATCACAGTAAAGCAACTATGCACTCAAGCATATAAGCGTTAAATGACAAAAGATCTTCACATTTACATAGCAGGATTGGGTAGGATCTTGTAGTAATATAAAGATACGGGATCAGACTTTAGGACGGAGAAGCCCAAAACTGTCAGCCGTGAATATAGGAATTATGAAGGGAGCAAGTAAAATGAACGAACAACACGTTGCACTGTGGTTGTACAACAAGATTAAAAGAGATATCGTCGTAAACTTGGCTGATGCAGTTCAAAGCATTGAAGAAACATTCGGCAAGCGTTTCACTTTTGCCTTTGACAACGGGATGAAAGCAGTCAACAAAACAGTTGCTATGGAATTTGGAAAATTGAACAAGGATGGAAAGATCGAATGGAATCCTTCAGAATATAAATGGGTTTTTAAAATGTAAATAGCATCTATAGAAAATGACGAGCCGCTGGCCATTAAGCCAAGCGGCTCTTTTGTATTACATCATTCCGACGACATTCCGATTCTCGACAATAGAACCTCCGCTTGGGCATATCCAGCAGGCATACTGAGATATATGCCATAATCATAGTAGGAAGCATCATAGCTTTGAACCGATTTTGTCGTTCCATCAGCCTTCATTCCCTTAACACCCAAGATATGCGCATTCCTCTTGTTCCAGGTTGAATTCGGATAAAATACGTCAGCTGCTTGATTTTGATTTAAACTAACGGTTATGGCTTGAGTTAGCGGGACATCATATCCGTGGACTTTTGCGTTCCCGCTGCTCGTTATTTGCACAAGATATTCCCAATTTTCGATCTGAGCAGATTTCCCTCCTGGCAATTTCATGACGACCACTTCCGCTTTGTCCATGTTCGCCTTGTTGGAATCCGGGTTGAACGAGCCATCAGCCTTATCATTGTAGTGGATTGGTGCTGCCAAGCCATAGAAGAGGCCGCTCTGTTCCCCAATATCTTTGTTCCACAGCCCATGTTGAACATTCCAGCACATTCCGTTATAGGCAAACACATAATCTTGAATAGGACGCTGCGGGACTAAGCTTCCACCGCTGAATTTACCCAGTGAAAGCCTACTGAGCGGGGATATGCCTGAGCCGTCAATTTCAATGCCTGATCCTCCGATCGTCACTCCCCCATATGAGTCACACATAAACAGATTGTTCCATCCCAGCATGATTCCGAACTCACGCCAGCTTCCATCCGGTTGCAGAGCCCCGATATCTTCACCGGTTTGGTCACGTGCAGGATCCCCTACACTGTATGCCTTTTTCCCGTTAGCCTTCCATAAATTCATTCCCTGATTGTCTAAATCTCCGATGTTTTCTTCACCCGGATACGTGCCGCAAGCCTGCATTTGCCAACCGAAGCTAAAATTGTCGACATTGATCCGCTTGAATCGCTTGGCGGTCTCATCGTAGCGTGCGTTAATAAGCAGCCACAACTCATGTACTTCGACTCCGTTGCGAATCGTATGGATCGTGGCTGTATTAAAAAATGGATCCTGCAATCGCATCCCCTCCTAAACCATAGTATCGATTGAGGTGGCCGATTGTTACGGATGCTTATTATTGAATACCCTTGCTTGTCTTGCATTCGATTAAAAGGATACATGTGGAAGATGTCGAAATTATATTGAAGAACAGGAGGAAGCTTGATGGCAAGTATATTACGGCTTATTGGAATTTGTATATTAGTGGGAAGTCTTATTATGGGTGTTCGTGCTGAGGAATCATTGAAACTATTCAGCAACTTGTTCGATTTACATCCTGCATGGGCTTGGTGGATAAGTGGAACGATTGGTTCAGTTTTGTTTTTTTCCATAGCTATGGTGATAGATCGGCTGGAAAGAATCGAGAGGATGCTTACTGCGCCAAGTGTAACAACTGCAACAACTCAATCAAATATCGTAAAAACCAATCACAACTTAAAAATTAAACCGTAGCAGCATAACAACGAAGCGGGTTAGGATAGCAAAAACAAGCCTTGTATTGAACGGGTTTAACATTTTATGTTAAGCAGAAAGGCCAGGCTAGGAAAATTAGTTTTTCCAAGCCTAGCCTTTTCTAATACATTAACGCTTATCTTACTTATTTGGGGCTGTCTTTCCTTGCCCCCCACTTGGATCATTTGGCTGATCAACATACCGAGGGGGCGTTTTGCAACTCCTCGTGCGATTCCAGACTATGCAAGCCCTACCGATTCTCTTCCTCAGTTATGATGAGTTTGAGTCGTTTGCCCCGCCATTTTCATTAAGTTCTCAGAGTACACATTCTCTATGTCATAGGAATCATTTGCATATACTTCTGCTAATCTATCCACATCCGCATTATTTCCGCATATGCTCTCCTTTTTGTGATTTTCCATCCCTATCATAAGGAACCTAAAAATAACCTACATGCTATCACTATCTTTTTACTAAGTCGACCTGGGTTTCTGTTCGTCTGATCAGAAAATGAATCGCTTATTGGCTGCTAGCTGCATGAATGACGGGACGCTTATGATTCCATGGTCGGGCGGCTTCCAATTGGGCGGAGAGCCGCAGCAGTGTAGCTTCGTCGGCGAATCGCCCAGCAAATTGCATCCCGATCGGCAGGCCGTCCACGCTCCAACCGAGCGGAAGTGATACAGCAGGCTGGCCTGTCGTATTAAAGAGACTAGTGAACGGAGCACGGGTGAATACTTGTTCTGTCCAGCTTCTTAGATCGATATCCGGATTGTTGGCATTCAGCTCGCCCAACGGAAAAGGCACAGACGCAATCGTTGGGGAAAGCAGCACGTCGTACTGTTCAAAGAAACGACCGACGGATCGAGACGCTTGCGCACTGATATCGAGGGCATTAAGTAGATCATGGGCGGTTAAGGTAGCGCCGTATTGGTAAGCTTTCAGTATCGTTGCTTCCAGATTATGTTCCGAGGGCTTCCTATTCAGGGCCTTCGCAAGCCGCTCAATTCCATGATACGTGTTGGCCGCCCATATGTGCATCGTCGCTACAAACAATGCTTCATAATCCACTTCTGGCAATACCTCCACTAATTCATGCCCGAGTTCCTCACATAAGCCGACGGTCTCATGCAAGACACGCAAGCATTCCGCATCAACGGGGGTGCCTGAAAAGGGCTTGCCCGTCCAGGCTATCCGCAGTCTCCCCGGCTCCTCATCAAGTTCTGCTGAGAAGGGACGGTTCGGCCGCTCGGCCCAAGCATAAGCCCCCGGGTCTGGCCCCGCAACCGCATCCAGCAGTGCAGCCGTATCACGCACCGTCTTGGTCACGGCAAATTGTATACCCAGTCCGCTCAGTACTTCTCCGTTGTCAGGACCGTTGGGTGTTCGTCCACGCGTCGGCTTCAAGCCGACCAGACCGCTGCAAGCCGCAGGAATGCGGATAGAGCCGCCACCGTCATTGGCATGTGCAATAGGCACAATACCTGCCGCGACCGCCGCAGCAGAGCCGCCGCTTGAGCCGCCTGGACTCCTATCCGGATTCCAAGGGTTTCTCGTCGGCCCATACAGAACCGCTTCCGTTGTTACATTGAAGCCAAATTCGGGCGCTGTGGTAGATCCGAGTGTCACCAGACCTGCCTGTCGGAACCGCCTCATCATCTCGGAGTCGTACGGGTAAATCATTCCTTCCCCCAGTCGGCTCCCGCTATTTAGAGGCACTCCTGCCGCATGCAAAGTTGAATCCTTGACCAAAAACGGAATTCCAGTAAACGGACCATTCGGCAAAGCAGACTTGCTTTCTTTTTCTGCTAGCTCCTGCATCGAGACGGCCATCACATTTAGTTGCGGATTCAGCAGCCGGATAGCTTCGCAAGCTAATGCAGTCAGTTCCTGTGGCGTAACTTCGCCGCGCTTGACCAACTCAGCAAGCCCCAGACCGTCATAACTAGCATATTCGGATAACTTCATTGCACTCACCTCTTTCTTCGTTATGCGCTTATCTTAAGAGATGGAGCGTACTTGAGATCAAGCCTGCAATAAATCTCATTTTCCAAAAAAATCTGGAGTGCCCCCGCAATTTTAGTTTATTATTATATTAAGGGAAATATGGGAGGTACTTACATGAAGATTGGAGCATTCGCCAAGAGATTTGACGTGTCCGTCGATACGGTACGCTACTACATTGAAATCGAGCTGCTGCTTCCGGATAAAAAAGCAAGCGCCCAATATGAATTTACTCCTTCATGCGTTGAGGATATGGCCTTTATCAGTGAAATGAAGCAGTTTCATTTTACACTTCAGGAAATTCGCCAAATGCTTTTGAGGAAGCGAATCTCTGATTTTACCGTCATAGAAGACATCCGCTGGCATTATCTACGTATGATGAACGAAAAGAAACAGCGGCTAATGAAGGATAAAGAGCAACTGGAAAACGCTCTTCATCGGCTTGAAAATAAATTAATCACTTTACAGGACGAGCCTAGGACGGAAGCAGAGACCGGAGTGCCTTACTCCTTTTTGCCCCTGCTTTACTGCCCCTCCTGCCGCATTCCACTGCAAATACGAAACGCCTGCCTTCAGGGAAAATATATGCTTAGCGCACAATTACACTGCTCCTGCTCTTATCGGGCGGAAATCAAGGACGGCATTCTGCTTACCTCCGATAAAGAAAACGCTCGTTCCGCATATACCTATGGCTATGAGCACGAGCGTTTTCAATTGCTTTCCTCTGCTTTTATCAACCTGACGGAAAAGGGCAACCAATGGTTGGCCGACCGACTTAGAAGCGAATCTGCCAAGCATCAGCTGATTGTGGAAGCCAACGCTGATGTGTACACGGTTCTACCTAGGTACATCTCATCTCTCCCACCGGAGACGATGTACATCTTTTGCGGTACGTCGAGCGAACTGCTGATCAGGCTTAAAGAGAAGCTTTCACAGAACCATACCGATTTGCAGGCGCTTTATATCGAGAGCAGTGATTGGCAGCTTCCTCTAGCTCCCGTTACCGTTGATTTGATCGTCGACAGCTTTTCGTTCAACGACTTTTCGTTGCACAATCGGATCTTCCCGCTTCTCCCGATGCTGACTTATCTCAAGCCGGGCGCCCGTGTGCTGGGGCACTATTTGTATTATCAGCCCCCCGCCGCTTCACTTTCGCGAATTTGTCATCTGTTTCCGCAAGCTCATGAGCGAACCTATCATCCAGATTATTTGGATGAAAACTTCTCCCGTGTCGGCATGAAATTAACAGAGCGCGAACTGCTTGGTTACACAAAGGAACCAGGAAGCTATCTACGCTATCATGTCCATAACGAAAAGCTTCATCTGTTGGCTTACTTGGCTGAGCATCGTGGCAGCGGTGATCGTCCAAATCTTTTTGTGCAGTGATGCGGATGACGGATTCCTAACCTCTTTCCAATTCCCTGTTCTTCCACTATAATGATAATCATTATCAATTATAGATAGAATCAATAAAACTACCATCCCTGAAATCTGGGATTTAATATACGGAAAACGGAGAAGTTAGAGGTTTGAGGAGAACAAATACACAGGAGTATCCAGCCGCAGAGAGCTCATCTGGCATTTGTTATCACGATTCAGCATCGCATGACTGGGAAATCGTGAGTGTATCAATAGGTTAGCTGAAGAAATATAGTAAAATGAAGGATATGCTATCTTCCCTAAACGGGGATGATCATAAGCTCCATGTTACCTGGGTACATAGTGTTCTACATAGAGTTTGGAGGATACCTACATGTGGATGATTTATGCTTTTGGTGCGGCGCTATTTGCAGGTTTAACTTCTATTCTTGCTAAAATCGGAATTCAGCGTACGGATTCCAATCTAGCTACCGCCCTTAGAACCGGAATTGTTATCATTTTTGCGTGGGCTATCGTGTTTGCAGGGAACTTACAAACGAACCTGTTCGACATCAGCTCGAAGTCTCTCTTCTATCTCGTATTATCAGGACTGACGACCGGTGCTTCTTGGATCTTCTATTTCAGAGCGCTGCAGCTAGGCAATGTAAATGTCGTCGTTCCCATTGATAAATCAAGCACGATTATGACAATGCTTTTTGCAATTATCTTACTGGGGGAACCAGTTACCTTACTAAAAATCATCAGTATGGCGTTGATTGGAATCGGAACGTATATGATGATACAAAGAAAACAAGATGCTGGACAATCCTCTGACAAAAGCGGGAAATGGGTTTGGTATGCCGTACTATCCGCTCTTTTTGCAGCAATCACAGCAATCCTAGGCAAAGTCGGCATTGAAGATGTTGATTCCAATCTAGGCACCGCCATTCGAACAATCGTTGTACTGATCATGGCGTGGTTGATTGTATTCGCAACTAAGAAGCAGGGCGGCATCAAAGAAATCGACAAAAAGAGTTGGATTTTCCTTACCTTATCGGGTTTGGCCACCGGCATGTCCTGGCTGCTCTACTTCAAAGCACTGCAAGAAGGGCCCGCAAGTATCGTAGTCCCTATTGATAAATTAAGCATACTCGTGACGATTATCTTCGCTTACATTGTGTTTAAGGAAAAATTGTCTATGAAAGCTTTTGTCGGTCTCCTCCTGCTTGTTGGCGGAACCTTTATGCTTCTGTTATAACTACCACTTTCTGCGCACATGGTTGATTTGAATAATGGTAAGATGATTCATAAGATCAAGACTCTGGCTGTTTTTAGTCTGGAGTCTTTTCTCTTGTATCTAACTAGATATTGAATGACTGTCGACCTTGTACTAACACTCTCACTCGGATAGCCAAGATCGTGACTTCACCTATAATGGGGACACAAAAAGGCCCGTAAATCATCATGCATCCGATTTACGAGCCTGTTCAAAGCTGCTATGATAAAACATCTTATCGAAGAATTAGAGACAAATAAAAAAATCCTTAATGACGTAAGGATTCTGCTAATTAGAGTATGGTGCGGTCAAGAGGACTCGAACCTCCACGATATTGCTACCACTAGAACCTGAATCTAGCGCGTCTGCCAATTCCGCCATGACCGCATATAAGATGTTGCGTTTGAAACCGATAATAATTCGGAATCAGTAATCATTACTATACACGGTTGGAACCATTGTGTCAAGCACCGTCATAGCAAAAATGAAACGATTGCGATTAACGCATACAATCTGATGGGAAATTGATGATTATTAAAGGGTGAAACGTAAAAACACCCCGCTGCCGAAAATCATCGACGACGGGTTATTAGATCATGTAAATATAAAAAAAACCTCATAAGCATGAGGATTCATTGATGAAAGTATGGTGCGGTCGAGAGGACTCGAACCTCCACGATATTGCTACCACTAGAACCTGAATCTAGCGCGTCTGCCAATTCCGCCACGACCGCATATTTAGTTACTTCCGATTGAGTCGCTAAGTTGTTTTCCTGGCGACAAGGTATATAATATCACGTCATTATAGGATCGTCAACACTTTTATAAATTTTTTGCAATGATATCTTCTTATTTCTGCTGCAAGGCAGCTGACAGGTTTCCCTCCCCGCTGCCATGCAGTATTCCAGTATATCCGATCAAGTCTCAGGGACTGTTCTTGGCTCATCTGCAGGTTGAATCATATAGCTGCGACTCAGCTTCACAACACGCCGATTCCGCTTGCGAATCATGACATACTCATCATCCCATGCAACCACGAATCCTCGAACATCGTTCATCTCCAGTATGTCCCTAATGACTCTGACAAATGTTCCTTCCACTCGATAGCGATCAAGCTCCGCTTCCTCCATCATCATGTACTTCACACCTCCGCTATGTACAACATGCAAGGCCTGCCATCATAGCAGGCCTCGCACATACGCATGCTTCATCTCAATAGCCCACATGTTCCTTCGTATCGTTCGTTTCAAACCAATAGTCCAATACCTTGGCAGACATGACACGCTTGTTAATATACGCAACTTGTTGCGCGGAAAATTTCCCTGTCCAGCCCACCTGCATCTGATCGCACAGCTTTACGATCGTCAGCAATTCTGACCAAGCGACATACCTTTTGTACCAGAAAAATTGAGGGTGTTCGATCATATACGGGTACAAATCATCGAATTCCGTGTGTTTGCATGCTAGTGCCCGTTCAAAATGGTTTTTAGCCTCCGTCACTTTTTCTTCCAAAAAGCGAGCCGTTCGTTCATCCACCATCTGCGTTGCCCCCTCTCACCATCTTATCTTTTATTATATGTCAAAGTGGTGAATGGAGAAAAGCAGACAATTCTTTTCATCAACTGAAACTAAATGGAGCTTTGAAGCGTCTAACTATATAAGAGGGTTATTTTTGCTTATTTTTTATTATTTACTGTTGATAACTAGTTCATAACGTCCAAATTGGCAATTGATTCAAATTCCGTATATAGGGTAATATGTTCTAGGCCCGTCGCGAGGCGGTAGAGGAGGATTTACGATGTGGCGATCTACTCGGCAACGCAGTATAACTATTGTACTGGCCGCAGTCATGATGACGTGGCTGCTTCAAGGATGCACCTCACAGGAGCACAGCATCCCCCCAATTGAAACGGATACACCTTATTCGCACCAGAAAGATTCTCAGGTGAAGCCAGATGAACGCAAGCCTGTAGGGAAACAAAACGAGAAAACCGAAATTGCATCACCAAAGAGCCAATCCTCTCATAACGGTGATTCTACATATACGGATCAAGCTTTTGATCGTGCACACCCTCAATTGAAAGGCATTGTGCTTGCTTCGAACAACGCCGCAGTTAAGGAGCTATGGGGAGAACCTGAGGAGCATTATGTCATGGATGATACCGATCCAATTGACGTGTATCAATACGAAGGCTTCTCTTACGGATGCAAGCAGGATGGGCGAGTCATATTTGTTGAAGTATCTGGCGAGGATACCTCGACAGGAATCCAGGGCTTAACAATTGGAGACAGTGAAGCTACCGCCTCCAAGGTGCTCGGACGTCCAGATCATGATACAGATTATGTGTGGAGCTATGAATTAAAGAACTGCTTGTTAAGACTTGATTTGGATCCCACGACAAACAAGATCCAAGCAGTTAAGCTATTTTCCAACGAGCGCGTATAATGGATTCTATAATAAATAAAACGCCTTGATTCCACGTGGAGTCAAGGCGTTTTATTGGTTCGCATCCGATAACGAATAATAAAGTATGTGATAGTGCCTCCTACCGCAAGCACTACAAGACCACCAAACAGAATCGGGTTCCCCTTCGAGTGAAGCCATCGCACCGCATCACGCCAATGATTTCCCACAATATGTCCAATCGTTAGAAATGTAGCCACCCACAATAATGCACCTGATCCAGCCGCAAAAAGATAAGTTGTCCATTTCATTCTAGACATCCCCGCCAAATAACAAGTCAAATGACGAAGTCCCGGCACGAAATAGCCGAACACAATACTCCAACTTCCATATTTCTGAAACCAGCGCTCTGTTCGTTCAACTCGCTTCGGCGTCAACTTCAACTTCTTCCCGTACCGATCCAGCAAGGGCTTCCCCACCCGACGACCGACTATATAACTGATGAACATCCCGGTCATACTCCCCGCAAGACAGACAGCGAAGGCAGGTGCGTATTGAAATGGGCCATTTACAGTCAAGCTGCCTACAAAGACCATCAGCGTCTCATCCGGTACAGGGATGCCGATGATGCCTAGCGCAAGCAACATAAATAAAGCTATGTATCCATAATTGGACAGCGCCCACATGACTGTCTGCACCGTAAGCCCCCCTCCCGTAATTCGATATCTATTTTATCATAACCATGCAGTCATGTCCGAACCTACTTGCTCATATTTTATAGTAATGCGTACAAGCCTGGCTGGCAAGGAGGCGTCTTAACGTTGAGAAAAGCAGTGTTAGTTATGCAAATTGCATTCACGTATATTGGAACCGTCGTGGGGGCAGGGTTTGCGACCGGACAAGAAATATTGCAATTTTTCACAGCTTATGGGTGGTGGGCTCCCTTTACCATCGCATTGTCGACAGTGCTGTTCATCTGGCTGGGCACGAAGCTGATGCTCCTGTCTCATGACATCAAGGCTCGATCCTATGAGGACATTAATCGCATGCTGTTTGGAGATCGGATTGGCGGAGCAGTCAGTCTATTCACGATGGTCATTATTATTTGCGTCAATAGTGTAATGCTGGCAGGAGCAGGATCCGTGTTCGTGGAGTATCTGCATTTGAACTACCAGATTGGTCTGCTGCTTACATTGGTTGGTTCCTATTGGTTCGTTAGCCGAGGAATGGGCGCCATCTTGAAGCTGAACTCCATCGTCGCACCTACAATGCTTACGTTTACCTTGTTCATTATCATTCATACCATCCAAATGCCAAATGCTGCGCAAGCACTAACGCTGAGCACGGACAAGGCCTTCTATGCAGCATGGAGTGCGCCGCTCTTGTATGGCGCCTTTAATTTAGCAATGGCGCAAGCTGTTCTCGTCCCGCTTGGAGCTTCGATGCCGAACAAAAAAGTGATTCAACTTGGGGGCATTATCGGAGGCGTACTAATTGGATTAATGCTGCTTTCCGGACATTTTGCGTTGGCTGTGTACATGCCTGGTATTACGCAATTCGATATTCCCATGGGCCATATTGCATCCGGACTTGGCGTATTCATTCAATTGATTTATGTCATGCTTATTTTTTCCGAGATCTTTACAACCTACGTTGCCGATGTGTATGGGATTACCCTGCAGATGCATCAACGTACAGGAATTCATCCGAAGCTCCTTATTATCATGATCATGCTATTTTGCTTTCTGTTCAGTCAATTCGGCTTCAAGCCGCTGGTATCTCACTTGTATCCAATATTTGGAGTGTTCAGCCTTGCGTGGATATACCTGCTAATTCGTTCATCTGGACAGCGTCCGACTCATACTCATCGTCCGCCGACCGACGCTCCATTTCCTGCAGCGCTGCCACTGCAGCCTGCACGTCAGAAGCATCCAACTTCTCCGCCTGAGAGCTAACGACAGTGAACCTTATATCTAGGTGCAAATAAGGCGCAGTCCCTCTACTGAAGGGAACCGCGCCTATGCTTAAGAGCTATATGCCAATCGTTGCATTTCAATCAACCGCACTTCCGGCAATTCACACTTTATCAAATCAACGACATGAGGATGGCAAGTCGTCATCATGACATGATGCGAATCGGAGAGCGCAATAAGCGCCTTCGCTGCCAATCCTAGCCGTTCCTGATCGAAGTTGACTAGAATATCATCCAGCACGAATGGCACGGATGCCCGGTTCGTTAGCGCTTCTGCAAGCGCAAATCGAATAGCCAGATATACCTGCTCTGCAGTTCCTCTACTGAAATGGTGACTCCATACTACCTGACCATCCGGCCTTGCCAGCGCGATCGTCTTCTCGCCGAAGGGAATCAGCACGCGAGTATATCGCCCAGCACTCATCTGCTCCATATAATGGGCAGCACGTTTCAGTACAGCAGGCTGCTTCTCCTCCTCATACAATCTGCGAGTATGCTGCATGAGTGTCTTGGCAAGCGCCAGAACTGCATAACGGGACGCTTGTTCGTCCAGCTTCGATTCCTGCAGCGCAATTTCCTGGTGATGGGAAGCCCCCTCCACCTCTTGCTTCAACCTCTCCCGCTCCTGCTCCAATCTTCCCTTGCGTCCTTCCAGCTCTCGAATCCGTGTATCCAGCTGTTCCATTTGACGTGCGATGGAAATACATCGCTGCTCGAGCTCACGTCCATCATACTGAATCAGCAGTTCCTCCATTGGTCGAAATGCCATGCGTTCTCCTCCGCGATACAGCACAGCTTCCAGCTCCCGAACCTGCCGCTCCAGCTCAAGCTTATAGTTGTACGCATCAGCACAATGCAGCAATTCAAAACCAGTGTTCACACCGGCTTCCAGGAGAAGCTTATTCATCGTCTCCTGCATCTGACTGGCATGAATGTGCTTCTCCTTCCACTCATCATCTAAGGAACTGCTGTGAAGCAACAATTGCTGATATTCCTGCTCGATAGCCTGTTCACGCTCGATCCGCTCCAGCAGACGGAATAATCCACCTATCATTGATCCTGTCAGAAGCTCCACGCCCTCATCATGAGCAGCGACTCCGTATTGAAATACAGCTTCAGTTCCTTCTTCCCACGAACCAGTGTCATTCGCCTTCATCGCTTGTTGAGCTCGAGTTGTGATCAGATGCTGTGCGGTATGCAGCAAGCTGTTGCAATCCTGCTCGAACAATTCCAGCTGGCCAAGCAGGCGCGCATGCTTCACAGCCGCGCGATGGCGCTGCTGCTCCACTTCTTCGGCTTGTTCCCACCTTCTGCAATGTTCCTTTACACCCGCAGGGGTGAGTCGTTCTGGAAGATTCTCTTGATCGAGCCATGCATGCCAATCGCGTAGACGCCCTTCTTCTTTCTTATGCGCAGCATCCAGTTCCGCTGTAAGCAGTCGACAGCGTCGTTCAGTCACAATCACCGTCTCATACAGAGAACGACAGCGTTCTTGTACATGTAATCGTTCACGATGCCAGGCTCCAACCTCTTGTGCAGTCCTTCTTAGTTCATCGATGCCAGCATCGGGTATACTGCGTGCTGTGCTAGAGAGATAGGGCTGCAATAATTGACGGAGCGCCTCAGCATGCACACGGATTGCATGTTCCAATCCATCTTGCGCACTCTCGCTACGCGCCATCACATCCGCTTTGTCTGAAGAATGCGGTGGAGATTGTGAAGATACATATGCCATTACAGCGGTAGCTGCTAGGCCTACCAAGGCAATGACGAGAGCCATTAGCCATTGCTGTGCCATCCACCCGAGCCCGGCAGCCAGCAGCACTACACCTAATCCAAATCCATAGATAATGCGGGAGTGCGCAAACTTCTGCGGACGCGGTGCATTGCGGTTCCTTCGAGAATAGGATTCGTTATGTACTCGTTCCGGTGTAGGAACATGCTCCTTGCCGTCACTCGAAGCATTCCACACCCGCACCGCATCTGCTAATGATTGCTCTGCGCGTGCGATATCTGCTGCGCTTCCCTCGTTTGGGGCAAAGCCACTGCCATTCACTCCAGCCGTCTCACAGCGTTCGAGCTGCATCTTGGCATCGTCGTACTCTTTGGCCGCAAGCTCTGCCTCACGGACTGCATGTTCCATCCCGGCTTCTGATTGCGCGATTGCGAGACGACACGCATCCGCACGTCTCTCTGCCAACTGCGCCTGCTCCAAGTAGGAGGAAGTTTTGCTCGCCAGCAGCATCTCCGGTGTCCATGATGAATCTGTCTGACGAGAGAGCCGCCATAATTCAGCTTCGGCAGCATTGCATTCCACTTCAGCCTCTCCCGCTGCTTCTCGCCAATGTTGGACAGTATCCGTCAACTGCGCAAGCCGGCGTGTCTCCGACTCCAGATCTAGCAGCTGTTTGAACGGCTCCTTCCCTTTCTTACGGTCAGCTGCTGCTTGCCGCTTCTCTTCGATTCCTCTACAAGCAGCTTCCGTATCAGCAAGCTTCCGATCAAGCTCCCGCCACTGGGCAGCAAGCTCAGGCAGCCTTATTGACAGATCTGTCGGCTGTTCATCCAGCTCTTGCTTGGCGGCTATATAGCGAATCCACGTATCGGCCACGCCGCTTGCGCGTTCAGCCTTAGCCAGTTCCTCCCGTTGTACAATCCGCTGCTCTACACACTGATTCAGTTCTAGCTCTATTCGAGTCAACTGATCTTCTAACTCACTTAGCTTTCCTGCATGACGATGCGCTTCTCGCTGAACTCGTTCTAGCTTGTCCATCGTATGAAGGGTCTGGTTGATCAACTGATTGCGGCCCCTCGGCCGAAACAGTCCATCCATCGATTGCTGCAGCCAACGCTCCGCCTCAGTTATCCCTCTGCCGCCATACAGCCCTGTATCATATAAATAGGCCCCAACCTCGTCATCCTGCAGCGTTTGCAGCTCCTGCAGCTCATCTAGTGTTATGCCAAATAAGCGGCAGAAGAGTCCCGCATTCAATCCCCCTAACAGTTCATCCTCCAATTGAGATTGGCTGATATCTATCAGAACTCCTGTTGCAGACACCTTACGGATACTCGTATGGAGTGAACCATCCCGCTCCCACCGCTCAATCGTCCATTCGGCACCACTTTGATCGAGCACGCTCATCCGTCCCCCATATATAGCCCCTTCGATCGGCACATATCGGGTATGACTGCTTCTCCGCTTCGGCAATCCATACAGCATGTCCCGAATAAAATAGGTAATCGTACTCTTCCCTGCCTCATTAGGTCCATAGAGCAGCGTAATCCCCATATTCGAACCGCGTTCCGCAAGCGGGATTACCGCATCACGGAATCCTCCATACCCCATAAGGTGAATCTGTAATATTTTCATGGACGCTTCACCCCGCTCTGGAGCCACTCAACGGCTAACAGCATCGCTTCTCGCACCCATTCCTCCTGTGTCTCGCTGGATTGGGAGGCAAGCCAATTCCGCAAGCGTGGCTGCTGCAGAAGTGTCTGCAATGCTTCCTGAATCAACGCTTCTCTAGCTGTATCATGCTGTTGTGCCTGACTCGCTATTCGGATCAAGTCTCCTGGGAAGGTATCAGTCGCCTCCCACTGCTCAATATCAATATCAGGTGTACAGCTGATGCGAAGTGCGATTGGCCACAGAATCCCTGACACCTCTTCATAAGAAGCATGGTCAAGCTCTTGTGCTTGCCATGCTTCCCTCCATTGTTCGGTGAAGGATTCCTGCTGCAGCGAGGCATACAAGGGCGTTCGTCCGGTCAGTTCCACACGAATCAGCGTTAATCGCTCCCCCTCTTCACCTTTCCAAGCTGCCATCTTCTCATCAAGCAGCTGCATGATAGATTGAAGTGAACTTATCCCACTAACATCGATCTGCTCCTGACGCCAGCGAACCGTGTCCAATGTTTCGAATTGCAGGTTGACATCACCAAGCTCATTCACATTAACCAGGTAGCAGCCTTTCGCACCTGTTTCTTTTACATGCCTGCCTTGTGTATTGCCGGGATATACAATATAAGGAGATTCGTGCATCACTTCTCTCTTATGAATATGGCCTAGCGCCCAATAATCATATCCCTTTTCCACAAGCTCTCTCTTGGAGCATGGTGCGTAGGGATCGTGTTCTACACTTCCATCAACCGTTCCATGAAGCAGACCGATGCGGAACAGTTCATTAGCTGCAACTGTCTGTTGACTCCTATGTGTGCTCTCCTCTACGCTATCTGCATGCACCGTACATTCCTCATCCGTGGAAAGGCCTTTCCCCGCTTGCACAGCATTCCTTTCAGGACGGCTGGGATACATCGCTGCCAAATTCTCGTAAACTGCCATGTCTGCATAAGACATGCCGCATATAACCGCTACCGGCGAGGCATTCTTATTCGGAACAATAACGGCTTGTGGTTTATCCGTAGGGAAAACGGTCACATTGCTTGGCCACTCCCACTTCACCTCGCGATGAAGTGGATCGTGATTCCCATGAATGATATACACGGGAATCTGCTTATCCTGAAGCTGCTCCATCCCCCGCTGAAGCCTCCACTGCGCCTTAAGCGAGCGATCTCTGCCATCGTATAAATCACCGCTTATGACAACAAAGTCTACCTTCGCACGAATTGCTAACCGTACGAGATTGTCCCAGGCAGCGAACGTTGATTCCTGAACTTCTCCCTTCAGCTTATCCGGCAGAGCTTGTAGTCCGCGGAAGGGGCTATCAACATGCAAATCCGCCGCATGTAGAAAACGAAACGGAATCAATGCCTCACCCCCGCTTCAATTGATAATGTAAATATTTGCGCTTCAATTCATTCACGATACGTGTTAGCGAATAGGTTTGCTTCGCCTTTGCCCACGCAGCCCGCGCAAGTTCATAGCGGAATGATCCATCCATCATCGCTCTCTCCAGCGCATTACAGAGCGCAGTCGGATCATCAGGCGGTACAAGCAGTCCATTCACCCCGTCTTCAATCTGCTCTGCTATCCCGCCAACATTCGTTCCAATAAGAGAAAGCCAGCATAGCGCCGCCTCAGCGAATACAGAACCGAATGCTTCTGCCCGCGACGGTAATACGAAAATATCGAAGAACGGCATAAACTCCTCGGGATGAAGCATATAGCCGTAAAATATCGTCTCATCATATATAGACAGCTCCTGTGCAAGCTGCTCTAGATCCTCCCGAATCGGCCCATCGCCGATAATATGAAGTACATAAGCATGACCCCGCCGCTTTAGCTCTGCACATGCCTGCAGCAGTACATCGAGTCCTTTGGCAGGAACTAAGCGGCACATCGTGATGAGTTGAGGCACTGCATTATCATGGGCGATCGGCTTGAATCGCTTCTCATCAAATCCATTCGGCAGAACCTCTATTCGATCCGCATCATGAACATAAGCCTTCAGATACGTCCGGAAAGAATCGGACACCGTCATCATCTCATCCACTTGAGATTCCAACTCACGGTATAAGGATGTTAGAAATTGATGCTCCGGTCCATTGGGTTCAATCTTTCCATTTAAGATGAGCTCTTGTTCAAAGCTAGAGTGAACGGTCATAATTACAGGTGTATCCGGGTACAACTGCTTCATTACAAGTCCTACAATGGGATGATGTGCATGTATCAGATCATAGCGATTCGTAAGTCGCAGCTTCGACCACCAGACATAGTCGCGATACGTTTGAACATATTTCTGCACAATCGAACTATCCCCGTACTGCTTCCAATCGAAAGTATGAAAATGGACTTCTTCCTGCCCTTTGCCCCGTATTCGCTTCGGCAGCGAAAAGATCTCCATCTCCCAGTGGGGCGATTGAAATCGATCAAGTATATATGGAATCATGGAGGATACCCCTCCAGGCTGTTCAGGCGGAAAAAACAATGCTTGCAAAATATTCATGCGAGCGCCTCCTTCTTGTTCGCGCTTTTCGCCATTCAACCTTTATGATATATTAGAACATATGTTTCAGTAAAGAACCTTCCCAATGGAGCTGTCATTCATGACTCATTTGGCTAATTCCCTTTCTGAAGTGAACAATGTGATGGGATCAGTGTCTTCCTGTATCCTTTACATTACATTTATTATGATTCTGATGGCGATTCGTCTTTATATCCGTCAGCGATCACCAGCATATATTTTGCTCGTTATCTCCTTATTCCTTATGGCGGCGGAACGTCTGATTGATGTGATTCGTCTGCCATTGCTGGAGTGGAACCCTCATATTTATAACTGGTTTGTCGGTGGCGCGACCTTGCAAGCGTTTTCCTTTGTTCTCGTGAACATGGCGATATACCGGCTCTACAAGAGGCCTACTCGAGGATATCGTGTTCGCTTCTCAGCAATGCTGCTGGTCATCCCAATTGCGACGATGCTGTCTCTTCCTTTTGACACGAACATCACACCTACCATCGCTAACGCATGGCCACTGCTGCTATATCTTATGTTCGCAACGCTGTTTTGTTATGTGTGGGTAGCACCCAGAATCGGACAGCGTATCACTTATATATGCAGCTTAGCAGCTTACTTTGCCACGATTTTGCTTACATCTATGAATGCCTTGCTGTTTACATACAATAACAATCAGCTGTTCCTGTTGGAACGGCTACTCCCACTCGCCTATTACTCCCTATTGTTCTTCATCTTGTTCGAGCGCGTGGTCGAACTGCTTCATATGACTTATCGCACTTCCATTACGGATGGGTTGACAGGTCTATTCAATCGAAGACATATTATGAAAGTGATGCAGCAATATATCCGCAACGAGTACAAAATTTCATTTATTTTTTGCGATATCGACAATTTCAAGAAAGTCAACGATACATATGGTCATGATCAAGCAGACGAAATCTTGAAGCAAGTGTCTCTGATTATTCGGGAAGAGGTGGAGGACTATGGCGTACCTGGCCGATTCGGAGGCGAGGAACTAGTGGCGCTGATTACGCATCGCAATGCCCGTACCGAGCAAATCGCTGAGGCAATCCGGCATCGCGTAGAACAGGAGACAACGGTAACCCTTAGCATCGGTCATAGTACGCTGCGCAAATATATGACTTCAGATGATATTGTACGAGAAGCGGATCAGGCGATGTACTATTCCAAAACTCATGGCAAAAATCTAGTCACAAATTATCTCCATATCCAGAAAGCCTCGGGCAACATGTCCTAACAATAACAACGCCTTCTCCTGCATCTCCATGCAAGGGAAGGCGTTGTTCGTTATTCCAGATTAAGTGCTATTGAACGTCTCTTTTGTTGAAAATGATGAGAGACAAGCCAAGAAGCACGATCATATACACGGCAAAAATCGTAACACTGAAACCGAAGCTCGCTTCTTTAAATGGAAGATTGTCTCCACCGTTGAAATACGGCTGCCAGTTCAAATTCGGGAAAATTAAATACTTGTACCACGGCTTGCCAGAGAAGAAGTATATCCCCGCTCCAACGACTGACTTCATCACAATCGGCACGGTAATTGCCAGACCCAAGCTGCGTGTCAGCACAGCTGCTGTCATCGCAAGCAGTGCATAGAACAGTACATCTGGAATTCGGAAGACGATATCTTTCAATATGGACGCCAGTGTAACATCTGCTGACATGAAGCTGAAGAAGATCATTCCGATCACAACACTGCAAATGACCGTGAATACATACACCGACAACAAGATAAGTACTACAGTAACCATCTTAGAGGCAAGCACCGTTGTGCGGCTTGCCGGTCTTATCAACAACTGCTTAATCGTTCCATCTCGATACTCGTCGGTAACGATTTGTGCAGCGACGACCATGATAAAGATGCCAATGAGGGAGCTGAACAAGAAGTTAACGTCGCTCACAAAGGCCATATATGGATATGGATCACTTTTGAAAATAAAGAACCGCATTGCAGCAGCTACAATTAACGTAATAACCGCGATAAACGCGTAAAAATAAGGCACTTGGCGCTTGCTGTTCGCCTTCATCCATTCATTTTGCACAAGGGATACGAAGTATCTCATTCAATACGTCCCCCTTTCGTCATGGACAAGAACGTCTCCTCTAATGTAGGCGCCACTGTGCGCACCTCATAAATGAGAACACCCGCTTGAACGAACTTCTGTACGGCTGTAGGAACCTCATCATGCATCAGTTCAACTTTAACCGCACTGTCTTCCTCTACACTTGCCTTCCAAGCTGTAGATGCCAGCACTTCCATCGCTTTCGCGGCATCGTCGACCACGAAGCGAATTGCCATTGCTTGAGATTGTTCGCCCTCTTCATTCGGATCAAGCGATCGCTCCCCGACAAACTTACCGTTCTGAATGATGAGCACTCGATCACACATGAGTTCAATCTCAGACAATAAGTGACTGGATACGAGAATCGAGATATTTTCCTTCTTCGCGAGATGGCGCAAATAATCACGCAGTTCACGTATACCGGCTGGATCTAGACCATTCGTAGGCTCATCCAATATCAAAATGGATGGGTTATGAAGCAGAGCCTGCGCAACACCCAGCCTTTGGCGCATCCCTAGGGAGTACGTCTTAACTTTCTTGTCCAGCGCATTTTCCAAATCTACCAGCTTCACAATTTCCTTAATGCGCTCCTCCGTAATCGGCTTCCCGCTCATACGTACGAAATGCTGCAAATTTTTGCGTCCGGTCATAAATTTGTAAAGCTCTGGGTTTTCGACAATCGCGCCAACATGAGCCATCGCCTTCGCGCGATCGGTTCGAATATTATGCCCCTCTATTACAATATTTCCAGAAGTCATCGACATCAGGCCGACCATCATCCGGATCGTCGTCGTCTTCCCTGCTCCGTTCGGGCCAAGGAATCCATATACTTCACCGCGACGCACACTGAATGACAAATCATCGATAATCGTTTTTCCTTTTATCTTTTTCGTGACGTTTTGTAGTTCAACAACGACATCATTCACCATTCATCCGCTCCTTTCTCCTGTCTTACCTGGTTGTTCTCGTAGATGCGTATCTCTAGCTTCCCCTAGTCAAATTGTATCCATGAGTTGATCTTTCCAACCCCGAATCCTACCACATACTCCATACGTACAAGCTTACTATGACGTTTCGCAAAAGTGTCTTACATTATTGTAACCTGTATCTCCAATCACTACTAGAAAATCACAATGATGAATAAGAGATTTCATGCGGTTATTCCCTAAAGATTCAACGTTGCATCGAAGGCCAGCAGTCCGGTAAACTATACAATGCTGATTACTTATACCCATTCGGAAAGGAGCTGTAACATGTCCCTAGAAAAAACAAACTACACATTACCTCAAGCTTATATTGAGCAGATGAAGCAGATGCTCCCTAAGGATGGGGATGCATTTTTGCAAAGCTATACAGAGCCGCGAACCTTCGGACTGCGTGCCAATCCCGTGAAGTGGCTGACACATCCTGACGCTCGCTCGCGCTCAGAGAAGCTATTCCAGCTGCGCCCCGTGCCTTGGTGCGAGGAAGGATACTATTACGAAGAGAGCTCGCGTCCTGGCAAGCACCCATATCATGCAGCAGGCTTCTATTATATTCAAGAGCCCTCTGCAATGTCTGCAGTAAGCCTGCTTGATCCACAGCCAGGCGAATTCATCTTGGATTTGGCCGCTGCGCCTGGAGGGAAATCTACCCACATTGCAGGACGGATGCGAGGTGAAGGTGTCCTCATCTCCAATGAGATTCATCCACAGCGCGCCAAAATATTAGCCGAAAATATCGAGCGAATGGGGATCCCCAACACGATCGTCACCCAATCCGATCCACATGCGTTAGCCGCTAAGTTCCCGCAAGCCTTCGATCGGATTATGCTCGATGCCCCATGCTCGGGTGAAGGCATGTTCCGTAAAGATAACGATGCTGTCAAGGAGTGGTCGCCTGAGCATGTTGCCATGTGCGCGGCACGGCAATGGGATATTATTCAGGCAGCAGTAACGATGTTGAAGCCCGGCGGGACGATTGCCTATTCCACCTGCACTTTCAACCATCAGGAAAATGAAGGGATCATTGAAAAATGGCTTCAGCATTACGACCAGTTCAAGTTGATTCGCATGGAGCGAATTTGGCCTCATCACTCTGAAGGAGAAGGACATTTTGTAGCCGTGTTGCAGCTACAGGAGGGCGACTCGGAATCAATTGCTTCCACTAGCTCTACTAGCCGTCGCGGCAAGACTGCCCGCAAGGGAGGTGGAACCCGCCCCAACGAAGCGCAGACGGCATTTACACAGTTTGAGGCTTGGATGAAAGAGTTCCTACCTGGGATTCACTTGCCGCAAGGAATGCCCTTGCTGTTCGGGGAAGAACTCTATTGGCTGCCGCAGGGCAATGAATCAGCTGTTCAAGCACTACGAAGTGGAGAGACACTCCAAGGGCTCCGCATCCCTCGTGCCGGTCTGCATCTCGCTCATATACGCAAGAATCGTATTGAGCCCGCCCATGCACTCGCGATGTTCTGCAGTTCTTCAGAGGTAGCTGCTCAATCCATCTCATATGATGTGGAAGATCTGGCCGTGGAAGCCTATTTGCGAGGTGAAGCTCTGCTTCTTGAAGGAGAAAATGCGAATCTGAAGGGATGGACACTTGTCGCAATAGACGGATTGCCAATTGGCTTCGGCAAAGCATCAGGCGGCCAGTTAAAGAACCATTATCCAAAAGGATTGCGCAAATAAAGTAGACTACCTTACAAGAACAGCTTCATGCAAATAAAAAAACCACTGATCTTGCACAATAGAATGCTCCTGAGAGAAGCTTCGATTGTGCAAGGACAGTGGTTCACATGAGTGAATCATTGCATGGGTACTCGCACGGAACCAATTCCAGCATAGCTCCAGTACAATTTCCTCTAGGGCTGGGTGCAGCTATTTACAATACTTAAGCAGAGTTGCCGCCACTCCATCCTCGTTGTTCGACAGTGTAACTTCCTGTGCAGCTGCCTTCACTTCAAGCGGAGAATTGTCCATAGCCACGCCCAAGCCAGCGAATTGAATCATCGTCATATCATTATAATAGTTGCCGATAGCCAATACCTGCTCACGAGGTACGCCGCGCATAGCAGCAAGCTGCTTGAGTGCATTTCCCTTCGTTGCATCCTTATGCATAATATCGATAAAGTAGTCTCCTGAGCGAATAAAGTTGTGCTCATGTGTCCATTGATTCAACTCATGTTCTACTCGATCTATCTCTTCCTTATGCCCGCTCATCGTCAGCTTCACAGGAGCATCAGGCAAGCCCGTCCAACCTGGGAACTGCTTCGGCTCAATCAAGAATTGACGGTATAGATCCAGCATCTCTGGGGTCAACTCGTTCAGCTTGTCCACATAGAGATCAAAAGCTGTATTGATATCGAAGTGAACTCCGTTCTCACGGCAATATTGAATATAAGGCTCCAAGCCAGCGCTCGGGATATCGAAACGGTGGAGCACTCTGTGCCCTTCTGAAGCAATGGTAGCTGCACCATTATGGGTAATGACAACACCCTCTAGTCCGATTTGCTCTAAATAAGGCAGCGTGCTGATCGGACTTCTTCCCGTACACAGCACAATCTCCATACCTTGTGCCGCAGCCTTGCGAATCGCCTCCGCATTCGCGCTGGACAGCGTATGATCGTCATGAAGCAGAGTTCCATCCATATCTAAAGCCACGATGCGATAATTCATCACTGATTTCTCCCTCTCATCTCTATCTTCTGTATCGTATGAACAGTATGATATTCGTAAGTGTAAAGCAGTCCTATCCAGTTGTTGCTATGGTTAGTATTGCTGATATTGTTGCTATTGCTGCTGTCGTTGGAGCAAGGTAAGCTCTTCTTCCGTACACTCTCTCCACTGACCGAGCTTAAGAGCCGAATCCAATTCCAGTTCGCCCATTCGAATTCGCTTCAAATAAACGACTTGCTTGCCGACTGACTCGAACATTCGTTTCACCTGATGAAACTTTCCTTCTGTAATCGTCAGTTCGATGAAGGAGTGTACGGTTCCATCGGATTGCTCCTCATGGCCACGTATGACAAGATGAGCTGGCTTCGTCACATATCCATCATCCAGCTCTACTCCTTGTTGAAATGCTTCTCCATCCTTGCTGTCAACCCGTCCTCTAACGGTAGCCACATAGGTCTTCGGGACGTGCTTCTTCGGAGACAGCAGCTCATGCGCCAGCTTGCCGTCATTTGTAAGCAGCAGCAAGCCCTCTGTATCTTTGTCCAGCCGGCCTACTGGGAAAGGCTCGAAGTGCCGCAGTTCTTCAGGGAGCAGATCAATCACCGTCCGTTCCCGTATATCTTCCGTAGCAGATATTACGCCTTGCGGCTTATTCAACATAATATATACAAATTCACGATAGCGAATCTGTTCGCCATCCAGCAGCACTTCATCTGCATCGGGATCCACCTGCAAGCCGCTGTCCTTAATTACCCGTCCATTGACTTGAATAAGGCCAATCTTCGCCCATTTTTTAATCTCTGAGCGACTGCCGCAGCCCATATGCCCTAATAGTTTGTCCAGCCTTATCTTTTTTGCCACCGCATGCTCACCTCCATGCTGCACGGTGTGCTTGTGTTCATTCTTCGTTCCTATCTTCTCGTATTGCATTGTGCACAAGCTATTCTGAGCCGTGCTCTTACAGCATACCATGCCAGCTGCGCATATCACAACGAATCGACATCTCATCGATTTAGGTGACAGCATTCTCCCTCCCCCTTACATTATTGTCACAATGCAGTCAAGAGAGAAACTTTCCCTTATAATCATCGTATGGAACACTGTTATGCGCTGGCTCGATACATATTTAATCGAAGAAGTAGATAGAAAGGAGGAGCCGAATGTTACGTGTCGAAGGCCTATCACACTCATTTAAGAACGGCCCCGAAACCACCCAAGTACTGCATTCCATCAATTTCGAAGTGAAGCGCGGCGAGATGGTTGCATTGCTCGGCAGCTCAGGTTCTGGTAAGTCAACATTGCTTAACTTAATGGCAGGCTTAATGAAGCCAACTGAAGGAAGCATCTATATTGCAGATCAGGACATTGTGAAACTTAACGAGAACTCACTCGCTGAATTTCGACGCAAGCACATCGGATTCATTTTTCAAGCGTATGAGCTAATAGCCAATTTAACTGTACGTGAAAATGTAGAGCTCCCGCTTATTTTTCAAGGAATTCGTCCATCGGAGCGGAAACAAAAATCGCTGCGCCTGCTTGAACAAGTCGGTATTCCTGACAAGGCTGAGCTGTTCCCTTCCCAATTGTCTGGTGGACAGCAGCAGCGTGTCAGTATTGCACGCTCTCTTATTACCGAGCCATCGGTTATTTTTGCGGACGAGCCTACCGGTAATTTGGATACACGTACAGAAGAAGAAATCATTGCAATCCTGAAAAACTTGAACGAAACCGTTGACACCACCTTCATCATCGTTACCCACGAAATGGAAGTGGCTGAACAAACGAAGCGGATTATTACGTTGAAGGACGGCGTATTGATCGAAGATGGATCGCGCACACGCTTGAATTCGATAATAGCAGAAGAGGCTGTTCCGGGGGAAAAAATCCTTCAGCCCGTTGGAGGTGAGCAGTCGTGAGAGTACGAGACTACCTCCATCTTTCATGGGATCAATTGAAGAGACGGAAGGTCGTAACCGGATTATGTGCAGCGGGAATATCAATTGGCTGTGCCGCTATTATTATTGCGATGAGTGTCGGAGAATCTGCACAGACGTTTGCAGAGAAACAGTTGAACACGTACTTGAAAATGGACGAGATTACGGTAACACCAAATACCGGGGTCAGCCAAGGTGGAAATCAAGGAAAAAACAGCGGACAGCAGGCAAAAGGTGCGGATGACGAGAGTATTGAGCGCGGAAAGATTACAGCCCAGAAAATTGAGGTCATTCGCAACATCCCTCATGTCAAGGCAGTTGCGCCATTCCAGCAATTCGGCTATTTGGAAATGTATACGATGGATGATCGTCGGACTGGAATTGAGGTATTTGCGACAGAGCTCAATTCGTTAACTGAATTTGACAATAAGTTTATGCAGGGATCCCCTTCAGACCTTGATGGTACCGTCGTATTGAGCTATGGAGCCACTCTCGGACTTATTGACCAAGAGACGATGGATAACCTGATGGAGCAATTGTCGAACAATCCGTACGACGACTCCTTGATGGAGCAGTATAACAACCTAAACCGTATTCCTACAGCGATGTATCAACGTCAACTTCGGCTCAAGACGATGCTGATGAACGGGGATAGCAAGACCTATATGAGCTCCCCGCTTCGCGTGTCTGCTGTATTGAAGAAGCCAAACGGTGTAAGTGAGAATCAGGTAGCTTACGATAAGAAGCTGTACGTATCTCTTGAAACTGGCAAAATGCTGATGCAGGAGCTGCACATGAATGACGGCAGTGCAGAACAAGGTACATACAACAATGTCATCGTAAAAGTAGACGACCAAGCGAATGTAGAACAAGTTGAGAAGCAAATTAAAAAGTTAACGTTAAACACGCAAACAAACCTCCATCAAAAGGATCGACTGCAGGAGAACTTCGCAATCGTCAAGACGATTGCACTTGGAATCGGCATTTTCGTTCTGTTCATCGCCTCCATCTCGATTGTGGTGGCAATGACAATGTCCACGTATCAACGCCGCCGCCAAATCGGCATTATGAAGGTGCTCGGTGCGAATCTAAGACAGATTCGCAACATGTTCATCATTGAGGCGGCTCTGCTCGGATTGGTTGGTGGATTGATTGGCGTTATGCTGTCCTACTGGATCGTATGGGGCATTAACGGGGTTACAGCAAGTACAATGTCCGAGAGTACGGGGGATGCGATTATCTTCATCTCCTACTCTAATATTCCGATCGGAATTACATTTGCAATCGTAACAGGCATTCTGTCGGGCATTTATCCAGCCGTCAGCGCCTCTCGTACCGATGCTCTTACCGCCATTAAGCGCGACTAACAGCCATCATTTTTGCGTTGTCTGTAGAGCTGTTCCACATAGAGGAGGACATTTACCAAATGAAATCGAAAATAAAACCGATATTGAAATGGTCAATTATCATACTTATTTTAGGCGGCATCAGCTTTGGATTGTATCGTTTCGCTAACCCACCACAGCCAGAGCTTCCGATGGACAATGCGGGTGCGATCACCTTCCCGGTTACGAAGGAAACACTTGTGAATCATATTGAAGTAAAGGGTAAATCCACATATGAAAAGGAAACGATCGTGTATGCGCCATTCGGTGCAGAAGTGAAGCAATGGGCTGTAAAGGATGGGCAGCAGGTGAAGAAGGGCGAAACTATCTTCCGTCTCGATCCAAGTGTACTGCTGAATGAAATTGCACAAGCTGAAGCTGTAATTCAAAAACAGAAGCTTGAAACGCAGCTCGCACAATATCAATCCGCGCTAAGCGAAGAAGATCAAGCGCTCCCTTCCACGGAAGCCGAAGTGAAGAAGAAATTCGTCGAGAAAGAAACGGCGAAGCTTCAGCAAGAGCTGAACAATGTAACCATTGATATTCAACGAAAGGAAATCGCTCAGAAGCAGAAGAAGGTAGATGTAGCCAATTATATTGCACCTTCGCCAGGGATTTTCCTATACGATGATCCGAACAAAATTCCACAAGCACTGAAAGAGAATGAACGTGTCGGCAAAATCGTAGAACTGAAGAAATTGCAGCTCGTTACGCTAGTTGGCGAACAGGATGTATTCCGCATTAAGCCTGACATGGCCGTTGAAGTAAAAATGAACGCCATGAAGAACGTCAAGATCAAAGGTAAAGTGCTGAAAGTGTCCAAATTCGCAAAGGCGGTATCCGAGGAACAACGCAATAACAATCAGCCCGCTCAATTTGAAGTCATCATCGGACTCGATGCCAATGAGAACCTGATCGCCGGTCTCAGCCTTACTGGACAAATTGAGACACAACGGAAAGAAAATGCGATCGTTGTGCCAACTGTTGCCGTTATGCGGGAAAAAGAGAGCGTCTTTGTTAATATCGATAAAGGCAATGGCCAAATCGAACGAAAAGAGATAAAAGTTGGTCTCGAAACAAGTGAGAAAACAGAGGTATTGGAAGGATTGAAGGAAGGCGATACGGTCGTGCTGCAATAATCGATGCCACTAAACCTACAAGTTTGTAATTCACAATGAGATCATTCAATATGAGTTCGATAAAATAAAGGAAGCACCCTGCAGAACCGCAAAGAAAGGTTCCGAAGGGTGCTTCTTCTCTATTACAGTGAAGATTGCTCCGCTTGCACATCTTCTTGTTCAAATAACTGATTCCATTGTCCTGATGCGATCTGGACTTTGCGGATTCGATGCTTCTCTCTCTCCAGCACAGTGAATTGAATACCGTTCCATTCGAGCTTAGAGCCCTTCTTGCAATCCGGCATCCGATCGTACAGCCATCCTCCGATAGTATCGATATCCTCGTGCTCAAGCTCAGTGGAGAGCAAGCTATTTACATCCGTAAGCAGCACTTTCCCATCAAATATATAGGTATGCTCATCCAATTGTTCAATTTCAGGGCGTTCTTCCTTGTCAAATTCATCACGGATATCGCCAACGATTTCTTCCAATATATCTTCAATCGTGATCATACCGGATGTTCCACCATATTCATCAATTAGGATCGCCATATGCGTGCTTTCTTTCTGCATTCGCTTAAGGAGCTGATTGATCGGAGTAGACTCCGAAACGGTGAGAACGGGCAGCATGATGTCAGATAGCTTCTTATTAGCCGCTTCATCATATTGCAGGAACAACTGCTTCGTGTTGATCATGCCCACAATGAAATCCTTGCTTCCACGAATAATCGGGTATCGGGTATACTGTTCCCGCTTCATGACTGGAATGCTCTCCTCTACAGGCAGTTCCTCCTGCAAGCAAATCATGTCCGTTCGCGGAACCATAATTTCCTTGGCCAGCAATTCGTCAAATGCAAATATGCGGCTCACATAACCGAATTCCGTTTTATTGATTTTACCGCTTTCATAGCTTTCATTCAGAATAATCTGCAGCTCTTCTTCAGAGTGGGCCTCTTCTTGCTCCTTCGCAGGCTTCAGACCGAACATGCGGATAAATCCATTCGCAGAACTGTTCAACAACCAAATGAACGGGTACATCACTTTGTGGAACCAAATGATCGGTCTAGCGAACAACAAGCTGATCTTCTCCGACTTCTGGATCGCAAGCGTCTTCGGTGCAAGCTCACCAACCACAACATGTAGAAATGTAATGACGATGAATGCAATCAAAAAGGAAAGGATCGAAGCAGCTTGCTGTGGAACAGACAACCACTCAAATACCGGATGAAGCACCTTCTCAATCGAAGGTTCACCGAGCCAACCAAGTCCAAGCGCCGTAATCGTAATTCCCAGCTGACAGGCGGACAGATATCCATCCAGATTGCTCGTCACTTGCTTGACCGCAAGTGCATTCTTGCGTCCTTCCAGAACCAGTTGATCTACACGGCTGGATCGGATTTTAATAATTGCAAACTCTGTGGCTACAAAAAAGCCGGTAAGGATAATCAGTATTGCTACTAGAATAAAGCTGATACTCGGGGGCAAATCCATTATTTGTCTCCTTTATGAACCAAAATATAAAGCTTATTTCCACATATTATACAGGTTAGCAGAACGGAAAACAAAAGTCTCTACAGTCGGAAATCGACTTCTATCGTTATTGTTATTCCAGTCCTCCAGTAAAATAACATCGGCACGCGTCATTACACGAGCGCATGCTCTCCTGTAAGCTGTAGAACCAATTTTACATGAAACTCTCGCATACGGTGTATCCATACAAGCCAGCACATGCGGTTTCTCATATATTAATTTTGCAGACCGGCAAGATGGGGGGTGAAGAGATGACGATCTTGTTTAACAGAACGCTGATATTCAACGATTTGGATGAATTGCTTTTAGGCAGAAACACATTTCAACTCGTGCTTCAAAATGGCATTAGTCAAAGTTTATGCGACCTCCACATTCAAACTAAAAATAGCCTTGGAATTCCGCCTATGCTTGCATCATTAAAGATTCAAACAACATTCGAAGCTAAACAATTGGTTCTGACTCCGCCTGTAATATCACTTGATTTGGATTTAACAACGTTCTTTAACACCCACCAATGTATTCCAGTGGGTGGTACCTTCTTATTGACATTGACATTCACCAGAACGTTTTTGCCGGAAGATACTCTGCTGATTGGCCCTACGAATTCTCAAGGCATCATTGTTATTGGTTAATTCGTAACGGGATTTGTTTATGTAGAGAAGAACACCATTTCAGGCCTTGCCCCAAAATGGTGTTCTTCTCTTCTTCTAACATCAATATGTCACGATATTCAACTTGTCTTATTCATGTAAGGAAGGCAGCTCGCAGCACTCAATGAGCGCACCGAGCTCCTTATCCACGATTCGAATCGTAAGATCTTGAAATGGAGGCAAACTCGCATCGCAATTGCACAATTTGTCCAAGGTCTCTTCAGAATCGTTACGAAGCTGCTCCAAATCGATCCCCATTATGATATCTGGATAGGCATCCAGCTTCTGAAGCGCTGCGGTCAGCAGCTTAATCGCTCCAGGACGATTGCCGTTCTGGAAATGATGCAGCCCCACTGCTACCTGAAGCAGCCCTTGAAGAAGCGGCTTGCGCCCCTCTTCAAGCCATAACTCTTCCATGACATCATGGCATTGATAGTAATCCCGTTCTTCATTGAACAGCTTGATGAACTGAATATACAGCCTGTCATAAGGGAGACCCGACTCGATATTCATAGCTGAATATTTCCGTTCTTCTTCGCTCTCTCCAGTGCGTTCGTAATCTCTTCCTCTAATTGCTTCAACTCTGTAATATCATCCTTCTCCCATACTTCATTGAAGCGGTTCTGGAATTGAATCGCCTCAGAAATACGGTGGGAATAATACAACTCTTGGATAAAGGACAAGCATTTCTGTACAATCTTCGACTTGTCCTCGAAGCTCTGCTGCGCTACGAGAATTTCCTGACGGATGCTGGACATTTCGTTGTCTAGTACAAACGCCGCCTCAGCCGCTGTCTTCAGACGCAGACGGACCTCCTCAGGCAAGCTGTCCTTATATTTATAATTCAATGAATGTTCAATCGTTGCCCAGAAATTCATGGCCAATGTACGGATTTGAATCTCACCCAAAATCATTTTCTGGCCGAGCGCCGTTTGAACCGGATATTCGATAATCATATGGAAGCTGCGATAGCCGCTTTCCTTATAATTGGTAATGTAGTCCTTTTCATATACGACCTTCATGTCTTGTCGATTCCGAATCAATTGAGCCACGCGATGAATATCATCGACGAACTGGCACATAATTCGAATCCCAGCGATATCTTCAATTCCCTGCTCCAATTGATTAAGAGGCACCTCGAGGCGCTTCGCTTTCTCAAGGATGCTAGAAATTCTCTTCACCCGACCCGTTACGAACTCGATAGGTGAATATTCTTCTCGCTTCTTCAATTCAGTTCGTAACGTTTTGAACTTGACCTTCAGCTCTTCGACGGCCTGTGCATAAGGCAGCAAAAAATTTCCCCAATCTCTTCCGTCCATTTGTACGCCTCCTGTCCATTCCAACCATTCGTTCAGTGAACCTATGCCGTTTCACTATACGACCATTCTTATCGATGATCAGCCCCGATAGCTTCTGAGATATGCTTGAATCCGTCCTGCTTCATCAGTCGCTTCAAGCCCGAAGCTAGCTCACGGTTAATTCCTGGCCCCTTGTAAATGAGACCCGTATATATTTCCACCAGACTGGCTCCGGCACGTATTTTCCGGTACGCATCTTCGGCAGTGAATACGCCACCCGACCCTACGATTGGGATGGCCCCCTTGGTCATTCGATAGATTTGCGATACGACCTCTGTCGAGCGTTCCGTCAACGGCTTACCGCTCAATCCCCCGTTCTCCAATCGATGGACATGGGTTGCCCCCATCCGTGACAAGGTAGTATTGGTGGCAATTATTCCTGACACTCCACTATGCACAATCGTCTCGGTCATGCTCTCCAATTCACTATCAGATACGTCCGGTGCAATTTTGACGAGAATGGATTTGTTCTGACCATGTGCAGCATTCTGACGATTCATCTCATCAACGACCAGACTGAGCAGTGCCTTCAGCTCATCGCCATGCTGCAGATTCCGCAAGTCAGGCGTGTTCGGCGAGCTGATATTGACGACGAACAAATCCGCAACATTATACATCGTTTGTATGCACTTCAAGTAGTCTTCATGCGCCTTATCATTTGGTGTTGCTTTATTTTTACCGATATTGACCCATACCGGAATTGGTCGATCCTTAATCGCAGCCAATCGCTCGCGCATTGCTTCTGTTCCTTCATTATTGAAGCCCATTCGATTGATTAACGCTTCATCGGGAGGAAGCCGGAACATACGTGGTTTCTCATTGCCAGGCTGTCCCTTCGGCGTGACAGTGCCCACTTCCATAAATCCGAAGCCAATGGATGAGAATCCGCGGACGGCCTCCGCATTTTTATCAAGTCCTGCTGCTAGTCCAATTGGACTGTGGAATGTGAGACCGAACAAAGAGGTCGTCAGGGCTGGATCTGCCTTCACACCATACATCCCACGCATCATGGCAAGTGCACCTGGCACCTTCGTCGCTTTCGCCATGCCACCTATAACCAGGTGATGAGCCTTTTCAGGATCTAATTTGAAAAATACCGGTTTAGCTATGTTGCGATATAACAAAGGTTCCACTCCGTTCATTGTGCCATACATGTAAGCCATGGTTACTGACAACATCGTATAGTTACCGTACCACGCAAGTCTTATTCTCTCAATCACAAGACAATGCGTTGGAGAATTCTTGGCGGGCATAAAAAGGCTCCATGTCCTAGTTTAAAGGTTTCTCGCGCAAAAGAAAAGTACATATGTCAACCAACCTTGACTGGTCAAACCTTACGAAAACGATTACAATAGGCATATAGAAGCTAGAATCGTAAGAAAGGTGATGACCTATGGCAGTGAAACGCAAATCCCCATCTATGCCAGCCAAGCATACTGAAGAAGTAAACAAGAAGGCGATCTATTGGATCGGCGGGGTTATCTTGCTATTTGTCATAATTGTCTCAACGCTGCTTATTGCGAATGGATGAGCATGTAATCATAGTAATTTATGGGAAAGAGCCGGATTCCAAGTTATACTTGTGAATTCCGGCTCTTCTTTTTCTTCACAGGTGCGCAAGGATGTTCGATTACAGCCAGCGATATTTCTTGTTCGGATTGTCCTGATTTGGGCTCAATTTGAGCCGGTAGCGGCCCTCCTTGTCCGGTACAAGCAGTTCATCGGGCAATATATCAGAGCCGATTACGACCTCTGTCCCCATCGGCACCATATCGAATAATTCTTCAACATCTTCCTTCCCCATCCGTACACAGCCAAGCGACTTATCTCTCCCAATGCTCTCCGGCTCGTTCGTGCCATGGATCGCATATAAGGTATCCGATAAGGTCATTCCCCTGCTGCCAAAATCTCCAGTAGATGACCCGTTTGGATCGACTACCTTTTCAGAAATCCGGAAGGTCCCTAACGGGGTTCGTTTGCCGCCGAGGCCAACTTTATAGTTTCTAACCATTATATTGCCGCTTACAACCGCAAGCCGATGTCGCTTCTTATCTACCAGAATACGCAGTGGCTCTCTGAACGGATCTAACTCATCGCTCCATATCTGATTCAGCGCCTGCTGCTTAGCCTTTTTCGGGGCTGCCTGCTTGGCGTTCTTCATCCGAGCTATAAATGAAGCAGATACTTCTTCATATGCACTTGCAATCTGCGGCGTAATACCGGACACGATATTGTTCGGGTATTTGCCTGCTAGAGCAGCCAATTGCTTCGGCGGTTGATCCTTCGTATGCAAGGCCGCCGTCAGTGCTGACTTCGCCACTAGCCGTTCTACACTCCTAGGCATCCATTGCTGAACAAAGGATTGTGCCTGGGAGCGATCTGCCTCACATTTGCACTGCTTGCCCTGCAGCGGAGTAATCACGATCCGTCTGCCATCCGAATCGGCTGTCAACCGATTGTCGGCACGCAAGGGCGGCTCCCACATCCACCAATTCTGCTGAACACGAATATTCAGCAAATAGTGAACATGACCAGTCCCAGAGGCGAAATGCTCTGTATGCCTCAGGGCTTGACCGAAGGCTGCATTGTCATGTTCAGGAACAAGAATGCCTATCTGAGTAGAGAGAGCAGGGGTACCAACTAGGTGATGATTCCCGGCTCTCGAAGAAGACGTATCATCACCCGCTGCTTCTATTCCCTCATCAGTAATGGCTGGGTGCAATCGGGAAGGCGCATTCACCTCTCCCGCTATCGAGCCGAGTAGAAGGAATACCAAAATTGCTGCCCCCACCCGGTTCCTCACCTTCCGCGGCGAGGACAACACGGTCTGCTGCATTTGCGTTTGCGCCAGCAGTTCCTCTATTTGTTCAGAAGGACGTGGTACATTCTCGAATGCATGATAAATATCCCCCGCTTGCTTAAAGCAGTATTTCGCCTTGCCTTGTTCGCCATTTCGCTCATACTGTTTCCCGAGCAAGTACCAGGCCATCCGATTATCTGGATGCGCCTCAATATATTCCTTCATGTAAGCTTGGTCTTTCTTCGATCCGAGTGGATGATTTCCATCTGATGAAGACGTCAATCACATTCCTCCCTTCAGCAACTTACTTAGCTGTAATTCGCTGTGGCGGCAAATACGAGCCTGTTGCCGCATAGCGCAGGAAGATTCGGTCTCTAACTACAACTGCTCGAGCTTGTGCAACCCACTGTACATCGAAGCCGAATTGTTCAGCTACGAATCGGACAGGCACTAGAATCCTGCCATTTTGGATAAATGGAGCTGCTGGCAGCTTCGAGACGGATGATGTGCCATTGTCTGTCACATTGACTTGACTGCTCCCCGGACGCAGATCGAAACTGCTATCTCCAAGCTGAAGAATCACACGCTTGTCTGCACGCCATACCGTCTTATACCCCAAGGTTTCAGATAGAACCCTCAGTGGCAAGTAGGTTCTATCATCTTTAATCATCGGCGCTGTATCCGAGTCCAGACGCAAGCGATTATAGACAAGCTGTACCTGGGATGCCCGCGGCTGCCCCGAAGATCCCATAATTCCCTCTGGGAGTTCATAACGGCGAATGAGACGAATTGCATTGTTAAACGCATCCGTCACAGCGATTGACCCGTTCGCAAGTACAGCAACTGCTGTAGGCTCGTGTAGCTTGGCGTACGAGGTAATCCCGTCTACGTCGCCGCTCTTGCCAGCTTGTCCGCTTAGTGTAACGACCTCTCCCTTATATATATATCGGACAACATGGTTCCATCTATCAGCGACTACAATCCCATTTTCCTCCGTAATTGCAATTCCTGAAGGATTGTTGAATAACGATCCTGTAGCAGCGCCGTCGCGATATCCACCAGATGCATACAACACTTGCTGGACGTTCGGTGCTGTATAAGCTGCAGTTGAGCTGCTCCCAGCAATGGTGGATACATCCCCCTGCTTCAAATCAATCACACGAATACGCTGATTTCCAGTATCCGCAACGGCTAACTTGCCATCACGCATCATTGCAATCCCACTTGGTTCATTGAACTTTGCCTCAGCGAGCTTGCCATCCTTATAATCTCCAGCTCCAGTTACAGCTCCAGGGGAATATTCGACGATTCGAGAAGAACGGGCCGTCAATGTCGTGACCGTACCATTGGCATCAATCCGTCGAATGACATGATTTAATGCATCAGCCACATAGATAGACCCGTCATCCGCTACTGCAATTGCACGCGGCGAATAGAAGCGCGCCTGCCCCGCTTCGCCATCCTTCCATCCAGGAACGCCATCGCCGGCTACAGTTGATACATTCCCATTCCGATCAATTTTACGAATAATATGATTGCCTGCATCAGCTACGTACAGATTCCCCTTCTTATCCGTTGCCATTCCAATCGGCTGATCGAATTGAGCTTGAACATCGTTCCCGTCTTTCCATCCCTTCGTATTCCTCATGCCTATTGTCGCCAATATCCGCCCATTTACGTCCAGTCGTCGGATGACCTGATTGCGTGTGTCTGCAACAACAACCGATTTCCCTTCGGATACAATTCCAGAAGGGAATTGCAGGCTCTCTTCTTGTTTTTTGGCCAGCGCGCTGCCTGATAAGTAAACCGTTTCGTACCAATGTGATGCAGTCTTCCATGCGCCCATCTCGATCGCTGGGGAAGTAAAGCGTTCAAATGCTTGCGTCTGATCAGAATTCTTGTTCAACGATGAGGCTGCTGCATAAACCTCGGCAGATGATGCCACCGATGCAGTACTCGCTATCAGCATAAAGGTGACGGCAAGGCGGAATTTCCCCGTTACTAGTCCTACTTTCATCTCCACTATCTCCTTCAATCTTTACGGAGTAACCTTAATCTCAAGTGGTTTCTCCATTTTATTGACTTGCAGCAGCGCACCTTTCTCATCATAGAAACGAACATTGGATAGTTCCAATGTAACTGGGTCTTTGCTGCCATCCTTTTTATAAGGCAGCTTAATGAGCGTGTCGTCACTGCTTAGCGTCACATGTCCAGTTTTAGTCATCATAATACGGTACGTAATCAGGTTGCCTGCCGTCACTACCGAATCCACACTATTGCTCGACTGATAATCTCCAGGGAGGTGTGCAATTCGAAATTTGCCCCCGCCATCACGATATGTATCCGGTTGACTCAGCAATTGAGCTTTGTCTATCTCAGCTCCAGCTACCTTGATTGTAAATTGCAGTGTTGCCGCAGGAATCGGTGATGTTAGTCGCTTCAGTACTGCCGACACAACGAAATCCTCATTTGGCTTGACTTGATCTACATTGGCAGCCAGTTCGAGAACATGCTCCTGTGGTTTCGGATCTGGTTTTGGATCTGGTTTTGGATCCGGTTTTGGATCCGGTTTTGGATCTGGCTTCGGATCTGGTTTGGTTGGGTCCGGCTTACTTGGATCTGGCGTATTCGGATTAGGATTCATTTTTCCACCCTGGGTATCGCCTTTATTTTTGTCCGCTTCCTGACAAACTCGGTTTTCGTACGCATTCTGGCATACTTCCAAGCGGGCATTTTTCAGATTTTCTTTAAATTGCTGTTTTGCATGCTCCGAACCAAGAGAGTCCTCGTAGTTCTTTTCTATTTTGGCCAGCTCTTCAAACTCCGCAGCCATCCGCTGCTCTTCAAGCGAATGATTGCTTCCTTCCTTAGGGAGAGACACATTGTCTTGGAGCACTCCCAGCTTAACCTGTTCTTCAACATGCTTACGTATAAGAGACTGCTGCAGACCTTCCTCCTTTGTCAACATGAGCTTGGCTGTTTTCCATGGCAGCCCAGTCCGATTTGCCTCCTGTTCGGTCAGCTTGCCATGTTCAACCGCAGTACGGACCACATATGCAATAAAATCACTCACATTATGGGCTGCTCGAGTCTCAAACAGAATCGATTCACTCTTGCCGCTGTTCAAAATATCACCGATCATCTGAATGGATCCAATCGGCAGAATCCCACCGTATTTGCCCTGCAGCAAGCCATACGATCGAAGTGCATCACAAGAGCGCAACTGCTTTTGTACTGCTTCACACTTTTCCGCTAACCAATGAGTCCTCATCGCTTTATTCTCATCTTCTGCATCTGACGCACCCGCAATCATCGCCTGAACAATGGCCATGTCCCATTGATCCAGCAATGTTATCGCATCCGCGTATCCATATTTCATTCCAGTGCCCTGCTCAGATTCCGAGAACGCCGCAGTCTGTGCCGGAAATACATCATGATGGCCTATCGTTACGACCTTGCTTCTGCCGAATGTTGAATCCAGCTTCGTCCCTTGCCGATTGTCAAGAGAACCAGCATCACTGCTTATCTTGATTGGGTACTCGGTACGTACCGTACCGGCTGTAACATACAACTGGGTCAGTCCATTGAACGGATGCACTTTAACCCCAAATTGTGTTCCGCGCACCGCCATAACAGTCGTCGGCGTCTCAAGGACGAACCGATCATCGGTTCCCGCAATCGATTTTACCTTGGCAAATACAGAGCCAGCCCATACACCGATGCGTGTTTTTACACCGTCGTCCTTTTTTAGTTCTGTAAAACTAACATCTGCACTCGCCCCGATGGTCAGCTCATCATCTTTATCCCCACCGGCCAATTGAATAACAATGCGTGATTTATCTCCCGTGAGAAGACGATCACCTTGATTAATGCTCATCTTCTTGAACACTTGGATCGCCTTGTCCCCTCCTGCCTTCGTTACGTATACACTGCCCTTCCATTCCTTCACAACACCTACTCGTACAGCTTTGGCAGGAGCCTCTGCACCGTACACGGTTCCCCATGCTCCAGTTCCAAATAGAGTGAAAAATACAACCATACAGGCGAGGCTGCTTTGCAACAAGCGTTTCATTTGCATTCCTCCATGCTCTCCTTACATCACATATAATTCAGGTGTCAGACAACGTCAGCATGAACATACTGACGGGTCCCCTTCGTTCTGACTCATTCTCGTTCTGATAACACTTCATATGCCATTACTTCTTCGGACTTCCCCTTTAATTGGAGGGATCCAATCTTTGCCAGGTCGAAGCGATTGCATATTCGCACATACGTACCTTCCCCAACCACGATTTGCCCTGGTAAAGCCCTTGATTCTAAGCGTGAAGCCACATTGACGCTATCTCCAATCGCCGTGTAGTCCAAGCGTAGCTTCTCTGAACCAACATTGCCCACAATCGCTTCCCCACTCTGAATGCCAATGCCGATCCCAAATCGATCACTAAGCTCAATACCTTCCGCTAGCCGTGAACGCAATTCCTCAGCACAGCGCTGAAGCTCTAATGCGGCACGCACTGCATGATCCGCATGATTATCAAGGTGATATGGAGCTCCGAAGATCGCCATAACGCCATCACCCATAAATTTATCTAATGTCCCATTGTGCTTAAATATCGTGTCAGCGCACAGATGCAAATATTGATTCAAGAGCTGAAGCGTTGACTCTGGTGCCAATCGTTCTGACAATGGGGTAAATCCTCTAACATCAATGAACATCACTGTAATATCCGTGCGTACCCCACCTGCCTTAACAGGCTCATGTGATTCCAACAGCTTCGTTACCACGGAGGGTGATACATATCTGCCGAATAGATCTTCAACATGCTGTCTTGCTCTCCGTTCCTCCCGACCACGGTAAGCGACAATGAGAATATAAGAAACCCCCATTCCGCACAATTCGGTAAAGTAAGGAATGAAGACAGAGCCGCTCTCGTAAATCCCAATCCATATGAGCGTAAATAGCAAGACGATGCCTATAGCAGCAGCTGCCCCTCGAATTCCCCGAATTCGCGATGCACTCCAGACTACGGCACCAATGCCAATGAACAAGGCAAGAACGTTCCATGCGATTGGCGCTTCCTTATAGAAGCGGCCTTCTACCAGGGATTGAACCATATTCGCGTGAATCTCAACACCATACAATGTCATGGATCGACTAAGCGGTGTCATATGCCGGTCGCTCAAAGACGCAGCATATGGACCTATCAGCACGACAGAATCCTTATAATAAGAAGGATCAACCGTGCCATTCCATACATCAGCGAATGACTGACGGTCATATCCGTCCACGTCCTCCTCACTGCTTCCATATATAGAGGAGAAATAATCAAAAGCAGCTTGCCCACGATCATCAGTTGGAATTCGCTTTGCTCCTCTATACCATGTTCCACTTGTCTCATCCCATGAAATCTGTTCATTTTCCGGCAGCAGCTGATTCGCCGCTAAAATATCAATCGAGGGAATCATACTTCCCCGCTCATCCGGAATGCCAAGACAGATTTTGCGGATAACACCATCTCCATCAGGCAGTACATTCACATGTCCAAGCTGACTTTCACCAATTTGAATGGAGGATGGGGGCCGTTCCACACTTTCCGCCCGAAGGGAATCCGCATGTTCCTGTAAGGGAAGAAGGGATACTTGCACGGGTAAATAAATGGTTGGGTATGTATTCAATTGCTCAGATAAGGTTCGGTCGTCCCTCTCATTCTGGGAAGGATCTAGCATAAGTATATCGATGATGACCGCCCTAGCTCCAGCCTTCATCAGCTTCGCGCTTAATTCAGCATAATGGGATCGTGGCCATGGGAAAGAGCCCATCTGTGCCAAGGAAGGCTCATCAATCGTAATCATCTTAATTCGATCATCTGGTTGGCGTTCTTCAATACTCTTCGTACGCAAGGCATCACGAAATGCCTGCTCTGCCATATGAAACACGCCGCCTGTCCCATTACTATACCCATATACCGTAACCATCGTCAGTATCATAACAACCAATGACGGGACGGCAAATTTTTTCATTTCGATATCACCTGCTTCATTTGAAGGCATGAACCCATATATTGAGAATTACAGTTTGATATACTCTGCTATATTTAATCTATCATATTGTATGAGCGTATACGATGATATGGGCAATTTCAAGTTGAATTTTGTCGAATTTTGCGAATTTTTGCTTTGACGCAGTAATTAGATGGGGTGAGCAGATATAATAAAATCCCCGCGGGAGGCGCGGGGATCGTGTAGGTATTCTCTCTCTATGTGAGTATACTGCTTGCAGTAGGTTAGTTAAATGGTGCGTCCGCAATCTTAATAGAATCTGTTGGGCAGCCATCTGCAGCATCTTGCAGATCGTCGAACAGATCGTCAGGGATAGCGGTTACCCCTTGGTTGTTATCACCTTCATAAATAACTTCTGCGATACCTTCATCGTCGTAGTCGTAAATGTCAGGTGCAGTAGCTCCACATGCGCCACAAGCGATGCATGTGTCTTTATCAACCCAAGTATATTTTGCCATTGGTTAGTTCCCTCCTGTAATGTTACAGATCTTCTTGGTTCCTCCGTTATCAATATAATACAAACAAGCTTGGAATTCAAACGATTTCCAACTTTTTTAAATGATTTGGAAATTATTATTCGTCGCCTGATTCATGCAGCGTATCCGTCTGGAGTGAAGTCCCTCGTACACGATGGTTGCGAAGCAATGAGGATGGATCATCCCCTATCATTCCTAACGTAACAATCGCATTCTCTCCATATTTATCTCGAATCCGATCCATCGTCTCTATCAATTGCTCCCGCTTCGGCTGTCGCTCGAAGTCGAACAGATCCAACTGAACGGCTGCCTCTTGCTTCGGTACTAGATTTTGACCCGTAATCCCCAGCAGTCGAATAGGGCTGCCTGAAGTCCAATGTCGTTCATAGAGCTTCCATGCTTCATCCAGCAAGATGTCCGCATCATCTGTCGGCCCTTGAAGCGTGCTAGACCTCGTAATCGTCTTCATTTCCGGATTACGAATCGTAAGCTGCACCGTTTGCGCCATCAACTTCTGCTTCCTGATCCGACGAGCAACTTGATCAGCCAAGTTCAGCAGAACCCTTCTTACTTCTTCCTTCGATTCCACATCCCTAGGCAAAGTGGTCGTATGACCGATCGATTTGCTCTGTTCGCGTTCCGCCTTCACCTGCCCGTCGTCCAAACCATGTGCCGCCTGCTTCATCCAATGTCCCTGTATGCCAAATAAAGAAACAAGTCTCCCCTCATCAGCATGGGCAAGCTCTCCGATGGTTCGTATTCCTGCCCGTGACAGCTTATCTGCAGTCTTCCGCCCAATGCCGAACAACTCCCCGCATGGCCTGTGCCACAATTGCTGAGGTACATCTCGGATTCGAAGGATCGTTATGCCGTTTGGCTTCTTCATATCAGAGGCCATCTTCGCCAGCAGCTTATTAGGCGCGACACCTATAGAGCACGGCAAACTTAATTCTTCACGGATTCGCGTCTGAAGTTCGTTCGCGATATCGAGCGGTGTTCCGAATATTTTGGATCCAGTAATATCCATATAACACTCATCAATCGATACCACTTCCACCAGTGGGGTATAGCTACGTGCAATGTCTATGAAGGCTCTCGAGTACTTCCGATATAAATAAAAATCTGGACGAATGACAATCAAGTGAGGACATAGCCGCATCGCCTGCTTCACATGCATTCCTGTTCGAATACCAAGCTTACGGGCTGCATAAGAACAAGTAACAATGATCCCCTTGCGCAATTCCATACTTCCTGCAACCGCTGTTGGCTTCCCCAGATACTTCTCCGGCTCCTCTGCGGCATGTACAGAGCAATAGAAGGCATTCATATCGAGATGCAGAATGACGCGACCCTTGGTCGGATAATATTGTTGTATGTTATCACGCGAGGTTTCGTTCTCGTTCATACACTGTCCTCCTTCCTAACATATTAATGAAACTTCTCATCCATAATTTAATTGTAAAATATATACAGCGTTGTTAATCGTTCAATTCATCTATTCGAACAATTGTTCTTCCTAATTCCTAAGCTTACCGATATCTCTGATCGGTTGCAAGCCTCATTCAAGACTCCCGTTGAAAAAAAACAGTGATTCATTTATGAAAATACGTCTATACAAGCAAAAAAGCAGTGCTATAATAGGGAAATAGTTATTTCCATATTCATCCTTGCAAAACTGAAGGAGGTTCCGAGAATGTCGAAAGTCATTTCTATTTTTGACACTACACTTCGCGACGGCACCCAAGGCGAAGGGATTAGCTTGTCTGCAGACGATAAGATCAAGATCGCGCGCAAACTTGATGCGCTTGGCGTCACATACATTGAAGGCGGCATTCCAGGCAGCAATGGCAAGGATATAGAATTTTTCAAACGAGTAGCGGCATATTCATGGAATGCGAAGTTAACAGCATTCGGCAGCACTCGCCGCAAAGACTCAATGGCCGAACAGGATTCGAACCTTAATCGGATAATCGAAGCGAAGGTTCCTGCCGCAACGCTTGTCGGGAAGTCATGGGACTTCCACGTACACACTGCGCTTCAAACTACGCTGGATGAGAACCTAGCTATGATCTATGATTCCATCGCCTATCTGAAGCGAGCAGGGCTTGAAGTCATGTTGGATGCTGAGCACTTCTTCGACGGATACAAGAACAATACAGAATATGCGCTTGCTGTACTACGTAAGGCGCAAGAAGCCGGAGTTGATTGGGTCGTTATGTGCGATACGAATGGCGGAACGCTTCCTGGCGAGATCGGCAGTATTATTCGTGACGTACACAATCACGTCCAAGTGAAACTCGGCATTCATACTCATAATGATTGTGAGCTTGCTGTAGCGAACACACTTGCTGCGGTAGAGGCGGGTGTTACCCAAGTGCAGGGCACCATTAACGGATATGGCGAGAGATGCGGCAATGCTAATTTGTGCTCGATCATCCCAACACTTCAATTGAAGATGGGCTATTCTTGTGTTAACGCAGAGCAACTACAATCGTTGACGCCTGCTGCACGCTATATCAGCGAAATTGCCAACGTCACGATGCCTGTGAATCAGCCTTATGTCGGCAATGCAGCCTTCGCCCACAAGGGTGGAATCCACGTGTCCGCGATTATGAAGGATGCCCGTACCTACGAGCATATCGTGCCTGAGCTGGTTGGCAACAAGCAGCGAATTCTCGTCTCAGAACTAGCAGGTCAGAGCAATGTACTATCCAAAGCACAACAATTGGGCTATGAGCTTGACCCTACGAAGCCTGAAACGAGGGCCATTATGGAGAAAATCAAGGAGCTTGAGCATCAGGGATATCAATTCGAAGGTGCTGACGCTTCGTTGGAGCTGTTGTTGCGCCAGGCTACAGGTCAAGCCGAAGATCCATTTACATTCGAATCTTTCAAAATACTAGTTGAAAAATCTTCATTACGCTCCGTTGTATCGGAAGCGATTGTGAAGCTGCAAATTGATGACGAGTCGATCTATATGGCTGCAGAAGGCAACGGTCCTGTGAACGCTCTCGACAGCGCATTGCGCAAAGCACTGAGCCGTCACTACCCTTCCATCGCCGACATGCACCTCACCGATTACAAGGTTAGGGTGCTCGATGAGAATAATACGACGGCTGCCAAGGTACGCGTGCTTATCGAATCAACAGACTCGCGCAATACATGGAGTACGGTTGGCGTCTCTAGCAACGTCATCGAAGCGAGCTGGGAAGCACTTATTGACAGTATTCGTTATGCACTCATCGGTCAAGAGAAAGTCGCTACATCGGCTGAACGCAAAGAACAAGTCGGACTCGTCAATCACTAATAAAATGCGATATATCCGGAATACGAAAACAGCCATAACCCCTTTAACGAAGAGGTTACGGCTGTTTTCATTTTTCGTTTTTCGTTTTTTTATTCCTCTATGACTTGTTGAATCGCTTTTTCTAATTCAGCTGGAGGTCTTATGCCATCGTAACGCTGCCGGATTACCCCATTCTTATCCAGCAATACATTGGTAGGAAATCCAATTCCGTTATACGCCTTGAAAGCTTTCCCCGCGGTATCCAAGAGCACTGGATTCGTCAACCCAAAGGCAGACACGAATTCTTTGGCTCCTTCCTCCGTATCATGAGCGGTCACATTGATCGATACCATCAACAGCTTATCCTTGTATTTATCATGCAGCTTCACTAAATCAGGTGCCTCTGCCTTGCATGGATCGCACCATGAAGCCCAGAAGTTTACAAAAATCGGCTTATCCTGCTTGCCACCAACTGTAATCGGATTCTGACCGCCAAGCACATCCAGTGATATGGACGGTGCTAACTGCCCTACTTGTCCGCCAATCTTAGTCGGTGTGTCATTCATGGAAGCGGTAGTGTCTGACTTATCGTAATTGTTCCATATCGCGATTCCAATGAGCGCAACACTCACTACAAGCAATATTAGACTTTTTTTCATTCTTGATTCTCCTTGTTCGCGTCTTGTTCCGTGTTCATATTGTACCCTTTTTCCAGCAAAAATACGATTCCCCACAATAGCTTTCTGAGCAAACTTACGTATGCCAACCTAATTATGCGGGCACAGTAACGACGAATTGAAATATGACTACTCGCGAAGGAAAGATGATATATGGCATCCCAACAATCAAGGCCATTATGGATTGAATATGCAGCGTTAGCAACTGTCCCGCTTGTTATGGTATTGGGCAATTCCATGCTCGTGCCCATTCTGCCCGAGGTGAAGCGCAATCTCGGATTAACTTCCCTGCAGACAAGCTTCATCATCACCTTGTTCTCACTGTCTGCCGCCATTATTATCCCGGTCGCTGGATACTTATCCGATCGCTATGGCCGCAAGAAGATTATCATACCTGGTCTTCTCATCTATGGGATTGCCGGGGTGTTCACCGGCCTTGGCGCGTTGTGGAATTCCTATCCACTGCTCATTAGTTCACGAGCAGTTCAAGGCTTGGGTGCAGCAGGAACTGCACCTATCGCCATGGCTCTCGTAGGGGATTTATATAAGGATGCCGAAGAGAGCAAAGCCATGGGCTTAATTGAAGCATCGAACGGAGCTGGCAAAGTTATTAGTCCGATTCTTGGCGCTGCGCTTGCTCTCTGGACATGGACCGCTCCTTTTTTTGCATTCCCATGTTTTTGCGCGCTCTCGCTTGTGGCCATTATCTGGCTCATTAAAGAGCCCAAACGCCAAAAGGAGCCAACCCCGCTCAAAACTTATTTGCATAATGTCGGCTCCATATTTAAGAAAATGGGACGGTGGCTCATCCCCGCATTTTTTGCAGGGTCGCTCGCTTTATTCATTTTGTTTGGCATTTTGATTTATCTATCCGATATATTAGAGGAAAAGCCGTATTCCATCCAAGGCGTTGTGAAGGGTCTTGTACTGGCAATCCCTTTGCTTGGCATCGTAACGACTGCATTTATCACAGGCAGCGTAATCAAGAAGAACGGCATACTTATCCGGCGAATGATGATCATCGGGCTTGTTCTTATGTCTCTGTCATTGGGACTCACCATTATGTTCCATAAGCAGGTCTATTGGTTTATTGCGTTAATTACAATAAGTAGTATAGGTACTGGCATGCTGCTGCCTTGTCTCAATACGATGATTACGGGCAGCGTGGAGAAGGCTGAGCGCGGCATGATTACATCGCTATACAGCAGCCTGCGATTTTTCGGCGTAGCCCTGGGTCCTCCCCTGTTCACTTGGATGATGAGCAAGTCACATCAGATCATTTTTATTTCGGTGACAGCTCTATCCATCATTGCCCTTGTACTCGTCTGTCTCTTTATTAAGCCGGATGCGAAGGTTCAATGATCATTCCCATCATCCCCTAAATAAGATAAGCGAAGTCTCGGAGCGGACACCATTCTATGGCCGCTCCTTTCTGCCATTTCTCGCTAAGTTGAACTCTGCTCCAGGAAAGAATGTAAATTGTCATATAAATGCCATGTTCAAACAGGAATTTCAGAACCATAACGTTTGACTGTATGGTTTGCAATCTTGTATCATAGAATGAATAAGTGAGGTGATGACGATGGGGGCTACTAACAAGTTAATACGAATCGGAGAGCTGGCACGCGCCGCGAATGTAAGTCAACGAACGATTGACTATTACACGACGATAGGCCTGATTGAACCGGTGAAGCGCACAAATACAAACTATCGTCTGTACAGTCATGAAACGATTGAACGAATCGAACGTATTAATCAATTAAAACAAGAAAAGTATAGTCTCGATGAAATCAAGCTTTACTTCTCGCAATTGAACAGCGTGACTGCAGAACGTGAATTGGAAGAACGACTTACCGAATTGCAAATCCATTTGCAAAAGCTCGAACGTGAAGCAAAAGAGCTCAGCCCAATGCTGGATAAGCTCAAACCAACACAAGCGCAGTCATTGTTCAATCGTCTCGCAGCTCAAAGCGCGGCTTGTGTAGAGGTACTGCTCACATTGATCGATAAGGGCAACAATCACTTTATGATGTAAGTTAGATTGCTGCTTGACCGTACTCTTGATGTTTAGGAGGTTTGTACATGCTATTTTTTCACCCGATGGATTTCTTGATTCTAATCGCTTTTGGGCTCTCAATTTGGGCGCAGTTCCGCGTTAAAGGAACCTTTCAACGCTTTGCTCAAGTAAGAGCAATGAGTGGTCTAACCGGTTACGAGGCAGCGCGCCGCATGCTGGACGCGAATGGCCTGCATGATGTTCCAATCGAGCCGATTCAAGGTGCGCTTACTGACCATTACGACCCGATTAACCGTGTTGTACGTTTGTCCGAACCCGTATATTATGAGAACTCAATCTCTGCAATCTCAGTAGCATGCCATGAAATCGGCCATGCGATTCAGCACCAGCAGTCCTATCCGATGCTTGTTCTGCGCCATCGCATGTTCCCATTAGTTAATTTCTCATCTGGTATTGCGCCTTTCATGTTGATCGCAGGCTTCCTCTTCCAATGGAGCAATTTGATTCTGTTAGGGATTATTTTCTTCTCTGCTGCGGTATTGTTCCAGCTTGTTACCTTGCCAGTTGAGTTCGATGCAAGCAGACGTGCACGCGATCTAATGATTGCTGAAGGATTCGTAACGAACGAAGAAGAGCGTGGCGTAGCGAAGGTTCTTAACGCAGCGGCATTAACCTACGTTGCAGCAGCTGCCATTTCTGTACTGGAACTATTGAAGTACATTATGATCTTTACAAATCGCAACGACTAATCTCGAACGTGAGCCATTGATCCAAGAATCGAAGAGCCCCATTCCTATGCGGATACGCATGGAATGGGGCTCTTCTGTATCATGACAAGCCTATTTATGATGAGCTAGCAGAAGATGAAGCCGCCGCTGTTTTAGCTAGTTGCTGTAAGTCGTGCTGAGCAAAATATTGAAGTAAAAAGGCATGGAATGTATGTGCGACAAGAGGCAATTTCTCCCCTGATCGGCGTATGATGCCTATTGTTCTCGTTACTTCCGGCTTTACAACCCGAACTCTGGCAGGCTGAAGCTCAGAAGTATGTTGAAGCGCCATGTCCGGCAATAAACTCACTCCCATACCAGCAGCGACAAGTCCCCTTATGGTTTCAGTCTCCTCACCTTCGAAGCCAATACGCGGCGTAAAGCCCGCTTCGATGCAAGCATCCCATACAATGGGACGTAGGGAATACCCTGGACTAAACAGAACAAAAGTATCTTCTTTCAGCTGCGTCAATGTGATTTCTTGTTCATTCGACAACGGGTGATTTGGCGGCAAGATTGCAAACAATTCCTCGGTCAACACAATCTCTCCGGTTACATGCTCACACTCCTTCGGGAAAGGAGAAATGAACGCGAGATCCACTTCGCCGGATACGATATCCCGGATTAGTGACGGATACATGCCTTGCTTGAAACGAAACTTTACATTCGGATGACGCTTGCGGAATTCTGCTACGATGCTAGGAATGAGATGCACACCTAGACTATGCGGGAACCCAATCCGAACTTCCCCCAACTCTGGATCCATAAACTCTTGCACTTCTTGAATCGATCGCTCAAGATCCTTCAAGATTTCCTCCGCCCGCTTGCAGAACAATTGACCAACAGGTGTTAACTGAAGGTTCCGTCCCTTCTGAAGGAACAACTTAACACCTAGCTCTTCCTCTAGTTGATGGATTTGCCGGCTGACGGCGGATTGCGCCACATGCAGTTCTTCAGCAGCTTGCGTGACATGCTCTTTTTGCGCCACTTTCACAAAGTAGTGCAATTGCCTAAGTTCCACGACTTCTCGCTCCGTTCTGTCAATTATGCTATTTCATCAATATCATTTTCTACCTGCAATTCAAGAGGAGTGCATCACTACCCTCTGGACAAGAGCTGTATGATATGCAAGCTCTGCTCACCGGATAAGCCTTAATACACCATACACGACAAATCCAGCGGCTAAGCCACCCAGATGGGCACTCCAGCTGATGCCTTGAATGACAAAGGATTGAACAATACCAATCCCTAATATTATAAGCAATGTTCGACGGGATGCCTCATCAAGTGTCTGACGCCGGAACAGGGCAATAAACAAATAGGCCCCGTAAATGCCGTATATTGCACCTGATGCTCCAACCGCAAGTGTCCCCCATTCCGATAGCCACAGTGCAGTCGCATTCCCTAGCAATCCACTTATGACATACAGGACGGCATACTTGAACGATCCCATCATCTGTTCGAGCGGCGGTGCAAAGACAAATAAGGCGAACATATTAAACAGCAAATGCTCAAACCCACCATGCAGGAACATGGCAGCGGCAATGCGCCATGTCTCCTTATTGAACGGCTCTACCTTCCAGATTGCCCCATGTCGAAATAGATTTTCACCATTTGTACCACCACTAGCCATCAGCACGATAAACATCACGATATTGGCGATGATCAGCAGCGTTGTAATCGGGTAGCTTTTGACATAGGTGCGCCAATTCTCGTACCGAATAAAAATCATCGAGTTTCTCCTCACTTTCACCTGCCAGTTCACATTCATAGGCGTACTTGCCCCAACCATGTAATCGGCTACTCGGAATCATTCTCAATCGTGTAGCGAATTCATCACGAAGCGACATTGGACAACCTTATGTGCAAACCGTATAATGGACAATAGGTTTACCAATTATGTGCATGATATGTAAGAAGGAGGCTACCAACCATGTCCGCAGAACGTACAGGTGTGGCAACATTAAAAGGAAATCCTATCACATTGATCGGCCCTGAACTTAAAGTAGGCGATAAAGCGCCTGAATTCCAATTGAATAAATCGCTTGTTGATGTAGTTGGGCTTGAACAATTCGCTGGTAAAGTAAAATTAATCAGTGTAATCCCATCCATCGATACAGGTGTTTGCGATGCGCAGACGCGCCGCTTTAACGAGGAAGCTTCCAAGCTTGGCGACAAAGCCGCAATTATTACCGTGAGTGTTGACCTCCCAATGGCACAAGCTCGCTGGTGCGGAGCAGCCGGTGTGGACAATGTCGTCATGCTGTCTGACTACAAGGACAACAACTTCGGCAAATCTTACGGTGTGCTGATTAAGGAATTACACCTCGATATGCGCTCCATCTTCGTAGTGGATGCCGATAATACGATCCGTTATGTTGAATATGTTAGCGAGATGACAGAGCACCCTAGTTATGAGCAAGCATTGGCTGCTGTCCAAGCGCTTCTGTAACACCGCGACACAAATCAACTAGAGTAAAAGCGAGAGAAGAGTGAAGGCTCCTCTCTCGCTTCATGATCCTATCAACGAGTATTCATATATCGCCCTACAGCGCCCGCTACTACCTTCACTTCCGCTCATTAGCTATTCATTTTGTAAGATGCCAACTTCTTGTCCAATATGGCATACAAATCAAGAATAACACGATAGTTCGCTCCAAAATCACCAAGTCCACCGCGAGACGCGGAATAGATATCTATTGCGGTCTTGTTTGGTCCTACGTTAATGACAGATACGGTTATATCCATCGTCCGCCCCGTCATTGTTCTCTTCTCTAGCGTAATCTCGCCTACAGAAGACACCTCATGCAACACTTTGTACCCTTGAATTTTCTTTAGCGTGGATGTAACTTCACCCCAAGCTTTCTCTCGGGACATTTGATAATAATGCGTTTTCAATTTAGGGTCCTTTGCACGATCGCCGCTCGATTCAAAACTGCGAACGATACCGACCAGTACACGTTTGAGTGACAAGAGTGTGTTCCTCCTTTTTCTAGACAGCCGATGCTCACTTATCTATAGTGTAACATTGTTCGTAAGGATACGAAAGAGGATTTACATAGAAAAAGAAAACACCTCCTCCCATGAAGTCATTCACGAAAGAAGGTGATTCGTTAGAAAGAAAACCCGCCTATGCCGTTCAGCTCCTATGCTTCTGAACCCGCTCTCGCAGGTGGGTGCTCGCATAAGTACGTTTGACTTCCCTTCGGAGAGGGCTTGCCAGCGATACTTAGATGTTGAACTCCCTAGAAACAAACATTGGTTCAAAACAACGTAAGCCTACACGTACATCGCAGGATGTATTGTTTATTATACTGTGTTGTTCACGTATTGTAAACCTTGCGCCTTGCGTATTTCTTACCATTCAGTAGCGGATAAACTCTTAAAAAGCTACCCAAACATTCTAGTTCATCCGTTAGGATCAACATCATATCACATTTCTTCAATGCAATGCAAGTTCTAGTTCTCTTACTGCTTGTTAGTCGTGTTCCCCGCTTGTTCTCCATCCAATTGCGCAGCCTCTGATGTCTTGCCGTTCTCTGTATCGGCCGCTTCTTCACCTTCACCTTCCTGAGCAGCCACCATGCGCTGGTACTTGTCCTGAATCTTCGTGAAGGCGTTATTGAAGTTGAAGTAAGATAAGTATGCAATAAGTGAACCTGTGAAGAAGAACAATAGAACTGGCCATTTCGTCAAGCTAAAGTATAAAATGATGCAGCTCAATACAATCGTTACGATACTGCTAACAGGAGTGAAAATCGTTAACAGCACACTGTTCTTCATAATATGTGTTGTTTTTGCTTGTAAATGTGCAACCATCGAGAAGAAGTTAAACAGTGAAACGAACAGCAATATCAGCAAACCTAGCATTGCATACCCGATAAACTGCATAGACTTCAACTCAGTCATATACACGTAATAGTCGATATACATAATAACGAACAGCAGCGTGTAGAAGATACCGCCTACCATCGCCTGCTTATAATTATCTTTGTATGATTTGAAGAAGGTACGCAGGAGCTTTACGTCCGTGTCCCCCATGATCCACTTCCGCGCAACGGAGAACATCGCAGCTGTCGCTGGGAACAATGTAAACGGTGCCACAAGTCCCATCGCCCAATTCATCGTAATGGATTCATTGATAAAGTTCTGCTGATCAACCATCAGCTTCATGAATAAAAAAATAAAAAAAGGTGACGAACAGATAAGCCACAATATGTTCGTGACCGAAAAACGCATGATCCATTCTGAAATGCGGTAAAAGCCGCCCATAATCCCTCGAAATTCCAAAGGTCATTCCCCCTCATCATCCTGTCTCTACTACTATAATACAAATTGCTACCTTAGTGCCAGTGCCTATTTTGCATCCAATTAGGTTCGTGTCTACAGCGAGAAAAGGGATTCCGCATAGGATATTAAGTGAAAACACCAAACATCGCAGTGTTAAAGGAGGTTCCCGTATGGGGCAATTAGGTTTTGGAGGTAGCTGTGGAAGCTGTGGCTGTGGTTTTGGTTTTACTTCCACAGGGGTGATTCTGGTCTTGTTTATTTTGTTGGTTATTATAAGTCGCTCTTTTATATAATGAACTGTTGCAGCAATTCAGATTCACGCTAATCATCCTTGACATGCAAAAAAGACCGCTCCAACTGGGGCGGTCTCTTTTGATCAACGGAAGACATTCATCATTCGAATGTGCCTCGTGTCCTATTCGTCGCGCTTATTACGGTTCTCGTCGTTGTTAAAACGTCTTGGGCGGCGATCGCCACCACCACCATTGTTGTTGCGGTCGCGGGAATCGCTGCGGCCATAACGCTCGCCACGTCCGTCGCGGTTGTACCCGCCACGGTTGCCATCACGTCCACCATCACGACCACCATCGCGTCCTCCACGATAGTCTCGTCCGCCACCGGAACGACCATTGCGGTTGTAAGGTGCAGACATCTTGCGTCCGCTAGAACGAAGGTCTGGTTTGCGACGCTTCGCACGGATTGGATCTTCAGGAGTCAAGTTGATAGAAACATCCTTCTTATCCCCTGTCAGCATCTTGAATGCAGCAGACAACAATTGTACGGAGTCGTATTGCTCCAACAATTCAATGGAGATTCCTTTGTATTCATTTAGCTCGCCATCCTTGAGAACATCAAGAATACGATCTGCAATGATACGTTGCTTCCCTTCGATTGCTTCTGCAAGGCTAGGAATCGGCTTGCGTGGAATACGATGACGAGTTACACGCTCTATGAAGTGCAAATGGTCAATTTCACGAGGCGTTACGAAAGACCATGCGCTACCTTCTTTACCAGCACGACCCGTACGGCCGATACGGTGTACATAAGATTCCGGATCTTGCGGCAAGTCGAAGTTAATTACATGTGTTACACCAGAAACGTCCAAACCACGTGCAGCTACGTCAGTCGCAACGAGAACATCAATGCTGCCGTCACGGAACTTGCGCATAACCGTATCACGTTGGTTTTGGGACAAATCGCCATGCAAACCATCTGCAGAATAACCACGCTTCTGCAATGCTTCAGACAATTCGTCTACACGACGCTTCGTACGGCCGAATACGATCGCAAGCTCTGGAGATTCCATATCGAGCAAGCGGCTCAATGCATCGAACTTCACACGTTCAGGGACTTCAATGTATGCTTGTTCAATGAGTGGAGCACTTACATGCTTAGGCATAACCGATACATGTTCTGGCTCGCGAAGGAATTGATTAGCAAGCTTTTGGATGTTCGGTGGCATCGTAGCGGAGAAAAGCATTGTCTGGCGTTGTTCAGGTACTAGGCTCAAGATGGAAGTGATATCTTCCATGAAGCCCATATCCAGCATTTCATCTGCTTCATCCAATACAACTGTTGCAACATCATCAAGACGAATCGTCTTGCGGTTGATGTGGTCAAGCAAACGACCTGGTGTACCGATAATAATTTGTGGGTGTTTTTTCAAAGCACGGATTTGTCGTCCAATATCTTGTCCGCCATAAATCGGCAAGGAACGAACGCCTTTGAAACGAGTCAATTTGCCGATTTCCTCAGCAACTTGGATCGCCAATTCACGCGTTGGTGTCATAACCAATGCTTTTACACGTTCTTCTGTTGGGTCAATCTTCGAGATCAACGGGATACCGAAAGCCGCCGTCTTCCCCGTACCCGTCTGCGCTTGTCCGATAAGGTCTCGTCCGGTCATCGCTACAGGTATCGCTTTCTCTTGGATTGGAGTCGATTCTTCGAACCCTAATTCCGTAATCGCCTGAAGCACTTTCGGCTCCAAGCCAAATTCTGCAAATGTCTTCAAAATATTCATACTCCTTCATTGTGGACAATCCACAGCCTTATCTGTATTCTTAAGTAGCGCGACAATGGTGACGAATGGCACTTTCAGTCAACCGTCTTCTCATATACAATGCGGAGGGACACTCTTATTGTGTAGCGTGAACTCCGCGTCAAATTCATGTACATCGTTGGTAACTAAAGCCTACTCAAGAATATCCAGAATATTATAACACAAAAATATTGAAGAATACCAGATCCGAACTAACTAATACTACGTTTTGAGGTGACATTGCTTGAAACGAATTTTTGATTTCATCATGTTAATTGCCGGGGCAGCGCTCATCGCTGCATCATTTAATTTGTTCTTAATGCCCCACCATCTGCTTAGTGGCGGCGTATCTGGATTATCGCTCGTAACGAATTACTTGACTCATTGGAATCCGAGCATTTTATATTTCGCCTATAATTTACCGCTAATCATATGGGGCTGGTTCGTGCTTGGCAAACGCTTTATTGGATATAGTTTACTAAGTGTCGTCGCGACAACTTACTTCATATCCGTCTTCCCAGTTAAAGCTGTTGCCAACGAACCGCTTTTATCTGCTGTATTTGGGGGCACACTAGTAGGTATCGGAAGCGGGATATCCCTACGAGTAGGCGGCTCATCAGGTGGATTTGACATTATCGGTTCAATTGTAACCAGATATCGCGATTTCTCAATCTCGAACATTCTGGTTGGAATGAACGCGGCTGTTATTGTAACCCATGGATATTTATCGAATGAGTGGGAACTGGCGCTTTACTCCATGGTCTCCATTTTTACGACCGGCAAAGTAATCGGCACCATCTATATTAACCACTACAAGGTAACGGTGTTCATTATTACGAGGAACAAGGAAGCACTTATTAACAAGCTGCTGGTCTTGCCGCATGGAGTTACCGTTATAAAAACCACAGGTGCATTTACCGATATTGAGAAAGACATGTTGATGACCGTTACTACACGTTATGAATTGACCGAGTTAAAACGTGTTATTCGTGAAAATGACCCTAAGGCTTTTGTAAATATTGTGGAGACTGCTGGTGTCATCGGGAATTTCCGAAGGCCGAAAAATAGGTAAGCCGCTCGGTTGCCAGACGTACATATGAATCGTTGTCAGCGATATAAGAAAGCCCGTCCATTTACTTGGACGGGCTTTCTTATACGAATAAAATTTATAATTACATCGGAATGACTCGGATGCTCTACGCTGGATGTGGACATACTATGTGAGAATGCGCATCGTTTATTGATTATAGAGTCATCTCTTGCTTATACTTCTCGACTTCAGATGGAGAAGCGAACACATAATGCTCCGGCTTTATTTCAACTAAGCTTGGACTCTCCACATCATAGTTATGAATACTCGGACTATAATATATGCGTTGGCGATTCCTCTCGTAGTGCGGATCTGGGTGAGGAATGGCTGAGAGCAGGGATTTCGTATACGAGTGAATTGGTTGCCGATATAGATCATCCGCCTTGGCTAATTCCACAATCTTTCCATTATACATGACGCCAATCCGATCTGAGAAGTATTTAACGACAGACAAGTCATGAGCAATAAACAAAATGGTAAGCCCAAGCTTCTTCCGAAGCCGATTGAGCAAATTCAATACCTGCGCCTGAATCGATACATCGAGCGCAGATATCGGTTCATCCGCAATAACAAGATCGGGACTCGTAATTAACGCTCTCGCAATTCCAATCCGCTGTCTCTGCCCTCCTGAGAATTCATGCGGATAACGACTCGCGTGTTCCCGGGTCAATCCTACCGTCTCCAGAATGTCATAGACCATATCTACTCTTTCCTGCTCACTGCTGCACAGCTTATTGATTTTCAACCCCTCAGCGATGATTTCCTTCACGGTCATCCGAGGATTTAATGAAGCAATCGGATCCTGAAAAATCATCTGCATGCCGCGCGTTACTTCTTTTTTAATTTCCTTAGTCAAAGCTCCTGAAATGAGCGTTCCATTAAAATATATTTCTCCGTCTGTTGGCTCATACAGTCGAATAATCGTTCTGCCCGTTGTCGTCTTGCCGCAGCCGGATTCGCCTACAAGCCCAAACGTTTCACCACGATAAACCGTAAAGCTAATATCGTCGACGGCTTTGACCACCGTCTTTTTCCTACCAAAACCGCTGCTGAAGTATTGCTTCAAATGTTTAACTTCCAGCACAGGTTCGCGAGTGATTACATTCGTCATCTTATCGCACCAGCCTTCCCGTTTGCTGCTCTATCCGTCTCTTCAATACATCCGGAAGCTCCACCTTCGGCGCATTCGGATGAAGAAGCCAGGTCGCGGCATAATGCGTGTCGCTTACTCTGTACATTGGCGGCTCTTCCTCGAAGTCAATATGCATCGCATATCGGTTGCGTGGAGCAAAGGCGTCTCCTTTCGGCGGATAGAGCATGTTGGGTGGCGTCCCCGGTATAACAAGCAATTCGTCAGATGCACCCGTGTCCAGATCAGGCATAGATACGAGCAGGCTCCATGTATACGGATGCTTTGGATTATAAAAAATCTCATCTACCGTTCCATGCTCCACAACTTTGCCAGCATACATCACGCCAACGCGATCCGCCACGTTAGCCACCACACCAAGATCGTGCGTGATGAAAACAACGGACAATTGCCGTTCCTGCTGAATTTTCTTGATCAGATCGAGTATTTGCGCCTGAATTGTGACATCGAGCGCCGTTGTAGGCTCGTCGCATATCAGTATTTCTGGGTCGCATGCCAGGGCTATCGCAATGACGATACGCTGCCGCATTCCGCCAGAGAACTGAAACGGGTATTGATGGAATCGCTTCTCCGCATTTGGAATGCCTACTGCTTCCATCAACTCCAGCGCTTTGGCTTTGGCCTCCGCTTTGCTTAGCTGCTGTGCACGGAGCGCCTCCATAATCTGTTTGCCGATCTTCATTACCGGATTGAGAGAAGAGAGCGGATCCTGAAAAATCATGGCAATTTTAGAGCCGCGGATTTCTGTATATTGCTTCTCTGTATACTTCGTCAGATCTTGTCCCCTGTATAAAATGCTGCCATGTTCGATCACCGCATTTTTCGATAATATCCCGACAATCGCTTTGTTCGTCACTGATTTCCCGGAGCCGGACTCACCGACGATAGCCAGTGTCTCGCCTTTCCGCAATGCAAAGTCAACCCCGCGTACGGCCTGCACCTTCCCCGCGAACGTTTTGAACGAGATATGCAGATCATTTACTTGAAGAATCATATCGTTCTGTGTCGTCATCCTAGCTCCCCCCGCTATTCGCTATTATTCTTGGCCTCTCAAAGTTGGATCGAATGCATCCCGCAAGCCGTTGCCGAACATATTAAACGACAACATTAAGATCGAAATGATAATTGCAGGAAATAGCGTCAAGTGAGGATGATCGAGCAGCACCTTCTGACCTTCTGACAGCAAGCCGCCAATGGAAGGTTCGGGAGCAGCGATACCGAGTCCCAAATAGGAGAGAAATGCCTCTGTAAAAATAGCCCCTGGAATCGCGAGCGTCGCTTGCGTAATGATCGGACCGATTGCGTTAGGCATAATGTGCCGGAAAATCAATAGACGATCTCGCGCACCCATCGTGCGAGATGCCAATACATATTCCTGACCTTTATATTTATAAAACTGCGCCCGAATCATGCGGCTCATGCCAATCCAGCCCGTAATCACCATCGCTAATATTAACGGAGTTATACCTGCACCCATAAGCATGACAAATAAAATTACGACGACTAAGCCAGGTATTCCACTCAAAATCTCAATAATCCGCTGCATAATCATATCGACCGCACCGCCATAATACCCGGAAATCGAACCATATGTAAGACCGATCAGCATATTGATGGTCACGGCCATAAAGCCGATAATCAACGAAATGCGGGTACCCTTCCATAATCGCGTCCATTGATCGCGCCCCAATGCATCAGTGCCCATCCAAAAATATTTATCTTTCGCCTCTTTTAACTGATAAATATCAACTTTCGCTTGCACCATTGGAATTTTGTTGCCGCGGTAGTCGACTTCATACTCTTTAAGCACTTTCACGATCGAGCCTTTATATTTTTCTTCCACACTCGCTTTCTTCACGTCCATCACTTTCGTTCCATCCCAAATCCCCAGCTTCTCCAGCACCGGGACGCGGGGAGGAAGCAAGTTCCATTCAAGATTCTGTTCCCGGTAAGTGTATGAACTGATCATCGGAGCAATGATCGCAAGCAGAATGATAATGCCAATCACGATCGCCGCGATGGTAGAAGCTTTATTCCTGCGGAATCGCAATAGCGCATCTTGTAGAAATCCAATCGCCTTGCCTTCGAATTTCTCGTCCGCGATAGGCTTGTCCCGTTGAACGAATTCGAATGGGTTCCGTTCGATGTTGGGCTCTGTATTCTTGCTCGTCTTCATCACTTCTTCCCTCCCATTCGAATTCGCGGGTCAATAATTCCGTATGATAAATCTACAACCAGGATGCTGATTAAACCGATTAAGGAATAGAAGAACATGACGGCAATCGTAAGCGGATGATCCAATGAATTGATTGAGTTTACGGACAAGGAGCCGAGACCCGGCACGCCAAAAATGTTCTCGATTACGATCGCTCCCGACAATATGGAGAAAATCATCGGAACAAGTATATTGGTAAGCGGAATGAACGAATTGCGAATCGCGTGGCGCACGGTGGCCTGCATATGCGTTAGGCCCTTCATTCTTGCCAACAGCATATAATCCGAATTAATCGTTTCGCACAATTCGGCCCGCAAATACCGGGTAATGATCGCGATCTCACCAAATGATAACGCCAGCACCGGCATGATCATTGATTTTATTTTATCCCAAGTCATTCCTTGATCCGTTGATAGCAAGATCGGCAGCAGCTCCCACTTGTAAGCCACCATATATTGCAATAATGCCGCAAATACGAAGGAGGGCACCGAAATGAACAGCACGACCATCATGTTGATCCCATGATCAGTCATCGTATTCTTTTTTAATGCCGCTATAATTCCGCATATAATACCGATCGGGATCGTAAATATTAGAGCCATGACATTTAACTGGATCGTGATTGGAAGCTTATCCTTAATAATATTGAACACCGGAACCTTCGGCTGCACTTTAAGCGAATCCCCGAATTCAAATGTAAGGAAATCCCCTATGAAATATCCATATTGGACAATGAGCGGCTTGTCCAAATGATATTTGGCTTCGATCCGTTCTCGTACGTCCTTAGGCAGCATGGGATCGTCTACGATGCTGCCGGGCATGGAATGAATTAGGAAAAACAGCAGGCTAATGATAAGAAATAAAGTAATAGCCATGGCAATCAGTCTTTGCGATATGTATCGTAACATAAGCCTGGGACTCCTTTTCCGCAAGGTAGGAGACCTTGTGCTACCACAAGGTCTCCTTAGTTCTGGTATTAGTCCACAATGTCAGCTTGCAGGATGGCAAACTTGACTCCTGGGAAGTATTTTCCTTTTGTAGCCAAATGAATTCGATCTTGATAGATCACCGCATTATTGTTTTGGAAGATCGGAATTTGTGGCACGTAATCGGCCAGCATCTTCTCCATCTCCCCTAATGCCTTCAATCGCTCCTCCGGTTTCAACAGCAAATCCCCTATCGAAGTCCGCTCCTGCAATGCTTCGAATGCGTCGCTGTCAAAGCGATTAGAGCGATTCGGGAAGTCCTTCCTCCATACCTTCATGCTGCTCCACGGATTGAACGCATTTTGGGTCATGGAGCCAATGCCTAAATCAAACTTACCTTCTTTGTAAGCATCGTAAGCAGACATCGGCGGCATCGCTCTGAGCTTAATGGTGAGCTTATCCTTGCCGAACAGGTTCTCGTATATTTCTTGCGTAACTTCGGCTGTGCGCTTCATCGTTTCCTGAGAATCGAAGTATGTGATTTCGACCGTGATTTTTTTGTTCCCGTTCGCTTTATACGCCTTTTCGAAAAATTCCTTCGCTTTATCCGGCTCATAGCCCGACCCTGGAGGTACGGCTAACTTCGCTTCCTCGCTGTCGCGATAGCGCTTGCCCTCTGTATAGTCCCCAACCATACATATCGAGGAGACATAATATGGTGCCGATTTATACGTTTTAAATATGCCCTTAGTAATTTTATCGCGATCGATTCCATAGTACAGCGCTTTGCGGAAATCGTTATTTTTCAAAATTGGGTTGCTGTCCGATGTAGAGTTCACAAAGAAGCCCCATACTCCTTCAGCTTCTGTATAGACGACTCGCGGATCCTCGCCGTATTTGTCGAATTGGTCGCCGCTAATCGTAACCGAATCGATTTCGCCTTTTTCCCACAATTGAACGCGGGTCGAGACTTCCGATACAACGCGTGTTTCGATGCGGTCTGGCTTGTAGACAGTCGCCAATGGCGAATCTGGGTTCTTTTCAAACGTATGATGCTGGTCGCGAACCCACTCCGTCAAGCGATACGTCCCGGATGAAGGAACCTGCTCCAGCGTCGTTCCATATGTCGTCCCGCTGTGATCAGGCTTCATGCCGCCCTCGTACAATTTCTCGTGAACGGGGGATGTCGATCCACCGCCCGCAAAGAGGGTTAAGATATCGATGTCCGGCATTTCGGATTCCAATGTGATTTCCAGCGTCGTATCGTCTTTGGCCTTAATTCCAACATCTTCCCATTTTGCCTCGCCCTTAAAGTACTTGTTAGCGCTTACAACAGGTATATTGTTAAACAATACGAAAGCATTCCTATTGGCTAGCTTCGGATCGAGCAGCATTTTATAGGAGTATTCATAAGTTTTCGCAGTAATCGGCGTGCCGTCTGTCCACTTCATTCCTTCTTTTAACTTGAACGTCCATACTTTATGATCCGTTGTCGTTGGCAGATCAACCGCATGATTGCCAACAAATTTAATATTGTCAATTGCTTCGTCATAGATAAGCTCCAATAAATTTCCGTAAATATACTCCATCATATCCGAGTTAGTGGCATTTTCGGATGTATGCTGGTTGAACGTATCCGCACCCAAAGTTGCAATCCGCAAGACTTTCGGCTTATCGCTTGCAGTGCCTTTCGACTCTGTCGCAACCTTACCTTCATTCTCTTTACTTCCCTGATTCTCTTGTCCGGCATTCCCGCTCCCGCCCGAGCAACCCGCGAACGTTAGCATCATCATGATAGCCAAAACAACCAAGAACGGTTTTTTTGGCAGCTTCATACAATCCCCTCCTGATTTTCTCATTTTTTCAATTCATTATGTAAAATATGTGGGTAACAAAGGAAATAGAATGTTGGGTCGATTATGCCAACAAAATTGACACCTTGTGAAATAATGTGCCTTTGGATTGGATGGATGCTTTCACATTGTTGTAGGTTTGATACTAGACTGAGAGCCGATTCATTGAGGAAGATCATCACTTGTCGGTTGCTATATATGCGTATATACCACGAATCGACAACGATCTAATGCATACTTGTGAGGTAAATTATGGTACAGTTTTTTTATAAATCTATCAAACTAAATACCCATAGTCAACAGTTAAATCACAGAATATTCCTTAGAATACTGGAATAAATGGAGAAATAGGAGGATTAATGATGGATTATGGCGAATATTTCCTAGTCATCAGATCAAAATATCTTCTCACTCGTCACATCTGAATCCTCCAATACATCTAGATACGAGCGAGTCTAAAGAGAAAGGAGTTCCTCCATGAAACGACTGCTGCTTGTTGTAACCCTCTTATTTGCCGTTGGTTATTCCATCTTAAACGGTCATAATTCCCTGCTTATAAATCTGTCTAATTCCTTCTTCATTATCGGTCTTATCTACCTATTGATCGCCTTGCTTGCTTACGTGCGGAACATCGGCTTTTTTAAATCATTGAGTTATCACCTCCATCGTAAGGAGAAGGAACAAGAACAGGCGGTTCATTACGGTTCTGGCGAGGCATCGCAGGCTGGGCAGTCCAAAAAAAGAATGGCCTTGCATGAATATGCTGACTTGATTCGAACAAACCAATGGTCGAGCAAAATATTATATCTGTTCTCGATTCCGCTGCTGTTGTGCTCCTGTATACTGGCGGTACTCGCAGCATAACAACCCCGTTCCATAACAGAACGGGGATTAATCAAACGCTATTCAAGCTTTAAAACGTTCATTTCCATGTAATCACACAGTAATAACCCGTCTAGCAAGGACGGGTCTAATCTTTCATCTCTCTTGTTGACTAATTGGACAAGGTCTGCTGTTGCACATGTTCCTGCTCGCTTGTCTCTGAATCTGTATAGCTTAATTGGCGCAATGCTGGCCGCGTCATGGCACCAAATACAATGACTAACAAAAATATCCCAAAAATACGTACAACAAGCTGGATACCTATCCCAGCATGCAGCAAATAGGCAACGAATGCGTAAGAAAGCGGTGTTAATCCGGTTACAATCGATATGAAGATACTCATTACTTTCCCTATCATATGATGGGGAGTACTTGAATGAATGTAAGTGAACAATGGGATATTCATAACCTGAATCAACACTCCAATCGTGAACAATACAAGCATAGACACGACTAAATGATGCACATATCCGAGAGAAGTATAAGCAATAACGATCAGAAACAACGAGCATAAAATAACAGTTCCCGGTCTTGCGAAAGACTTTCGCAGAGATACAATAACGGATCCCAATATAAATCCAACTCCTAGTGAGACCTCTAATATGGCTAACACAACTGCATTACCCTTGAAAATATCCTTAGCCAAAATCGGAAGCATTACCCCCATTGGACCAGTCACAAAAAAATTCATGATGAATCCAATTGCCATTAACGTGGGCAATGCGCGATGTGCGCGAATATATTCGAAGGAGGAAGTCAATTCCCTCCACTTTGATTTTCTTGGTGTGCTGGAATCATGCGATTGAATCCGAATAAAGGATATAAGAGTAGTTGAAATAATGATAGAAATAAGACTGAATAGAAAGACACCGGAAAAGCCTATTGTAATAATAAACGTGCTGCTGATTAAGGGACCTATGATTAAACTGTACTGATTAGCCATACGAAGCAGCGCGTTGCCTCTCTGGTAAGCCTTTTTATCAATGATTGACGTAATAACAGAGTCATAGGCCGGGCCAGCAAATGCATCCAGCACACCGAACAAGAAGGAGACGATGATAAGGAATAACGGGGTGATCATATCCAGCCAGTACATCGTCAGCAGTACCCCGATCGAGAGCACCTTCATCCATTGTGATGAGAGGATAATGATCTTTCGATTGACGCGATCTGCGATTACTCCGCCGTATATCATGAACAGCAGTCTCGCACCGGAAGAGGAGAAAAGGATCAAACCCAAATAACTGCGCGAGTCAAATAAGGTCACTGTCAGCCATTCGACAGCAACAATGTAAATATAATACCCAGGACTAACTAGAATTGCGGCGGTCAGCAGCAGCATGTAGTTCCTGTTGCTACGGAGATTAGTTGTTGTATTCATAGGCAGGCTCATTCATTCTGGATTCTTCATGCAAGATCAACTGAATCAACTCTTCCGGTTGCGGAAGAGCGGCATCTGAACCGGTATAGGTTCCGCTTGAAGCTTTATATCCCTCTGCCTGTACATTAACGAACAGATGTCCATCCGTCTTGAGGATTTCCACGTTCCGCTGCACGCTCGGCTGATTCCACATGGTGTTATTCATATTCGGGGCGATGTATATCGGGTTCGTATAGTTCAATACGCAGCAGCTTAACAGATCGTCTGCCATCCCGTGCGCCATCTTGGCCAAGAAGTCCGCAGATGCGGGAAGTATGAGGAAGATGTCGGCATCCTGAACAGCGTTGACATGCGGAGCTTTGAGATTTGTCGTAAATAGATCATCATAGACATGATCGCACAAATTGGCTAGTGCAAGCGTAGACACGAACTGCTTGGCATTATCGGTAACCACAATATCCAATTGACACTGAAAGCGGCCTTTAAGCGCGAAAATATAGTTATGTACGTTCAAGGCGCCAATTGTACCTGTAACCCCTATTAAGATTTTGTTATACGCTTGGCTCATAAGCATAATCCTCATTTACTAATGTAATGTACTTCTTAATACTCTTCTTGACTGGAGGACATGGTGTTGCGCCAGTCTCAATTCGTTCGAGCGGGCATGCATTCCCCTGGCATGATGGTCTAAAGAAGCATTTGGTACAAGATGTATCCTCATTGACTCCGCCTGTAACCCACAAGCTCCATTTCTCTTGATCAATGACCATATCCCCATTTTCAAGAATATCGCCTACATGATTCATTGGATTATTGAATGCAACTGTGCATTTGTAGATCATCCCGTCAGACCCGATTACACATGAGGATGGACTGGAGGCATAGCATTCAGAACCTCCTGGGCGCAAGTATTGCTTGTAGAAATCGAAATTAAATCCTTTTTCTTTCGCTTTCTCATAGAACGGAAACAGCATTTTCGTATCGCATAAATGGATGTCAGCTGTCTGTTCCCCTTTCAAATTCTGTATCGGCACGAAATGCAGCATGAAACGGGGATCGTCAACAAATGCACTGCTGACTAACGAAATATAGTTATCCATCACAGTCGACACTTCTTGATTGATATTGGAACGCAGTACAACATTGAATGGTTTATCGCTTTGCTTCATCTTCAATAAATTCGAGAAGATCGTATCAAATGTCTTCTCTCCGAATCGGCCAACTCGATAACTGTCATGCGTTTCCGCAGTCCCATCCAATGTGATTTGAAAGCTTCTCACATTCATCTCTAGCAGTTCCTCGAAAGTCTCACTATTAAGCAAATAGCCATTCGTTGTGATATTGGCGTGATATTGCACGTTGTATTTGGCGCAAATCTCCTTAATTGGAGCAGACATACGCTTTATGACATCGAATGATTTGAGCGGCTCCCCGCCAAACCAGCTAATGAGCAGCCGGCTATAATTTTTTACGTTTCTCTCCAAAAAGTTCAATATTCCTTGCTGCACTGATTCCTTCATTTCGGACTTCAGAAAGTCTTCATAACAGTAAGTACAACGGAAGTTGCAATCTTCATTTGGCAGTATTATTAACTGAAGCATACGGTTCTCAGCTAACATATTGTACTTTTGCGCAGTTGCCAGCTGAAATTCATTCACTCGATTCTTAACTAAAAAACCTTTGTTTTGTAAATATTGAATTAATCCACTGCGGATCTCATCTTGTGACTCTACTGCCTCAAGCTCCCTGACTTTCAACAGCTCATCAACAATCTCTGCCTCTCCACCAGTGAACTTACTTATTTTCCCGGTATATGAATTATATAGACGCAAATATTCACCGTCTGCGACACGAACATTGAAACGAGATGCCTTGAGCGTGCTGCTGTCCTGGATCGTTATATCTCCTCTTAATACCAATTGAATCCCTCCGCAGCTATTTAAAATACCTACCAAATTGAGAAATATGTTCTCGCTCAGCATTGTTGTTGTTATTGCTATATGGATAACTGTCCTGCTCATTAGTGCAAGCGATTCAGTAGTATATCCTCGGTTCAAATAAATGTAAACGATTACAAAATAGGCTGGAGCCTATTTTGTAATCGTTTGGGATGAGTGCTTAACAGAAAATGTTGATTGTCTTGGATCCGCCTTCTTCGCCTTCTTTTTCAACTGAAAATGCCATTTGATTCACCTCCATAATTTGGTTTGTTTCCCACTTGCAAGTTCAGAATAATTCCATTTTATACTAAAGTCAACTCTTTTCTTGAAATTTTTTTTGGTATAATATATAACAAAATTAGGTTTAATCCATGTATGACAACATTCTATCTATTACCCTCTAATCGCTAAGTAAACAAGTTGTTTCCACACTGATGTTAAGTTGATTCACTCCCTTATTACGAACATTCGATATCACTCTCCACAACAAAAAGAGCCATAATCCTGCAGGCAGAATAATGGCTCCCCAACGTATATGTTATCTGTTACTTGTAATCATGACTCTTCCTCTCGTTTCTTATGGCAAATATTCATATCTTACGTCGACCCAAGCATTTTCGTTTGTGGCAAGACCTAACGTTGCAGCAACGCCTGGCGACAAATCGATCCCGGCAGGATTGAGCACCTTGCGACCCTGTGCATCCTTGCCATTGTTCCAATTGTTATAATAGGCAGCTGTTGAAGCAGGAGTACCCAATGCTAATCCAGAGCCGAATCGCCTAGGATTGCTTCCGTTGGCAGTATCCCAGTAATTATCATCGACATTCCAAGGGCCAACATCCTTCACTTCTACACCAAGGGCAAACTTAACCGTATTTGGATTATAAACATTGACTACATACTTCGGATTGCCATACGTCCCTCGCAATTGGACTGGGATATTACTAATCCAGCCTTTATTCGCAAATTTAATATATTTATCAGGCAGTGCGACCTCATAGGAGCCGCTTATATCTGGATCATATTGAGTTGCAAAAATTCCAGAGATTCGCGGTACGTCAGCATTTGCACCGTATTTTGTCTTCAACCATGTATTTCTATATTCTTTCTCGTCTGCCCACCACTTCGTCACCCATTCTTCGAAGGCAATGTGCTTATCTTGGAGCAGACTCTGTAAGGCAGCATTCCGTACTTGAAATAAGGTGTCTGCCTTCGCGTTATAGCTGTCCACCGTTAGCGACTGCGCCTGCAGCTGCAGTGCTCTGGCTGAATTACGTTCTTTGAGCCCCATATCCTTTAGTTGTGTCATTTGCTGATCGGACAATCCCAGAGCCGACTGAAGTGAGGCTACATCCGCCTTCAGCTTGTCGTCCTTGGTCCAAAATAAATAATTCAATACTTCCTTGCTGTCCAGCAGTGGGTTCGATTGTTCATCAATTGCATTTCCATAAGCAGATCCCGTCGAAGCAAAGAGAGACAAAATGAGAGTAAAAAGCAACATGATGGTCATATTCCTTTTTAACATAAGCTTCGCCTCCATATTTCATGGCATGTAATCCGTGCTTATTCATTACTCGCAAAACGATACCGGCTTACGACAAATATGCCAGAAGGACCTTCTTTACTCGGTTGGATGAGCTCTAGCTGAATGCTTCTCCCGTCTTTGAGTGTGTATTGGACAACTTTCTTGGCTTTCTCATCTACAATAAGCTTCACATCAATGTCTTCATTAACAACGAGGCCTTCTTGTGTATTGAGATACTCTCTTGATACTTGCTGCCAGTCTGTTAGTCCAGGCTTATGGCCTTCATCCACCTGTTTTTGTAAATTATCTGTTTCTTGCTGCGAGAAATTAGTGCTAACCCAACCCTCACCCTTTGAAGGTGAACCTGAACAACCAATCAATACAAACACTACAACTAAAAGTATGGCGCTAACGGAAAAGAAACTTGTCTTTACTCTCATATACGCGTCTCCTTCTCATCATTCGTATTTGTTGCCACGCTGACATGTTATTGACGCGCAAGTCTTGACCAATGTTTCTCGCATCACATCAAAGGCATCCCCCGCTTCTCTGATTGTTAGGGCTTGTCCCTCTTGTTGCCATCCAACTGATGTATATCTATTACTACGTAATAGACCAATCAAACTTGACACAAATGTGAAAATAAAAGGCTTATTAGCTCATTGAGATGAAAGACTAGATTGTAAACATATGGAGTAGAAGCAAAGATAATCGGTAACCGAGGGGGGGGGTATGCTGGAGTTATTGTAGCGTTCACACAAATACGAACACCTTATCGGGAAGCCGTGGGGGGTATACCTTTGACACCCTCACGTGCCTCCCTGCACAAGCGTATTCTTGTGCATGCCTGAGGTGCTTCAAACTACATCAATTGCTTATGCTAGCTCACGAGTGCTCGCAGACAGATTCAAGAAATAGTTCAACGTCTTCTGAACTCGTTGAATCACTTGCTCCTGAACAGGCTGCCCTTCTGCTGTGAATTGTCTTGCATCGCCGCCGATGGAAATCCATTCTGGACAGTTAATTCCGTGCACATTGCGAACGATTGTCTGTAAATGCGTCAATGAACTGATACCAACCGCACCACCAGCAGAGCTGACCGACAAAACGACCTTATTGTTGAAATAGTCAAAGCTCAAATAATCGAGCGCGTTCTTCAGTACACCGGATATACTCCCGTGATACTCAGGTGTAGCCAACACAATGGCATCAGCTGCGAGAACCGACTCTCTTAACAGCTTCACATTCGTATGCTGTTCTGCATCGTCTGGGCAGTAGAGAGGAAGCTGCAGTTCATTGAGATCAATGACTTGCGCCTCATGGCCTTTCTCCTGAATACTTGCTGCTAGATAACGAACAAGCTTCGTGCTTGTTGCTTCTTTACGATTGCTGCCAGAAATACATACGATGCGCATGATCGCACTCCCCTTCCATCATCATTCGGCTGACAAGCGTCTATTACGTCTATTAATCTCGAACGGGGATGATATATCCGCTGCCATTCACGCAGCGTTTCTTCTCTAGCAAAGTCAAGCCCTCCCAAGTAACACCCGGGATCTCCCGCTCGAAATGTGCTTCTGCTTGCAGAAATGCTTGTTCTTCTGTATCTGCTGTCAGCACACATACGAACGTTCCTTGCGTCGAGGACGCTTCCAACCGATATATGTACATTTTTCCATCCCCTTCCCTATCGCACATCATACATAAAACCGGAATCATGCGTCAAGATGTCACATCAATTGAAATCATTTATCCCTCCTCCGCACATCTTGCAAATATACAAAAAAACCCGGCCAACCGCATGATGCGGCTTTGCCGGGCTTATCCAAAGCTGCGTGAACCAGCAGCGTCTTATTGACACAGACGCGAAGCCAATTCGTACAGCTCCATATTGAATTCCTTCTTCGTGTTCACAACAAGATCGATGTCGGTTGCGACCAGCTCCCCCTTAATCATACCGCAAGCCTTGCCGGATTCGCCTTCTATCAGCTGGCGAACTGCGAAGTCGCCTAGACGGCTTGCCAAGATACGGTCGAACGCTGTTGGAGAACCACCGCGCTGAATATGACCGAGAACCGTAACGCGCGGCTCAACAGTTGGGCAGCGTTCAATGATGGCGTTCGCGACATCTTCACCGCGTCCAACACCTTCCGCGACGATAACGATGCTGTGGCGCTTGCCGCATTCGAAGTTCTCACGCATACGACCTGCAACTTCATCGATGTTATGGTCAACCTCAGGTACAAGAATCGATTCCGCACCACTAGCAAGACCTGCATACAGCGCTATATCTCCACAATGGCGACCCATCACTTCTACGACGGAAGAACGCTCGTGGGAGCTCATCGTATCGCGAAGCTTGTTTACTGCGTCAACTACGATGCTGACAGCTGTGTCGAAGCCAATTGTATAATCTGTAAAGGAAATATCATTATCAATTGTTCCTGGCAGACCCATTGTCTTGATGCCAAGCTTGCTCAACTTGTTCGCACCTTGATAGGAACCGTCGCCACCGATAACAATCAAGCCATCGATGCCGTGCTTGCGCAAAATGTCTGCACCCTTTTGCTGGCCTTCTGGAGTTCTGAACTCTTGGCAGCGAGCGGATTGCAGAATCGTTCCGCCACGTTGAATGATGTCACCTACACTGCGAATATCCATTGGGCGAATATCTTCGTTCAATAACCCTTGATAGCCGCGCTGAACTCCATAAACCTCAATTCCATTAAATATAGCTGCACGCACTACTGATCGGATTGCAGCGTTCATACCTTGTGAGTCTCCGCCGCTTGTCAATACGGCAATCTTTTTTACAGCAGACATGATTCGTTTCCTCCCTCATAATCCTCAATACATATGTTTACGTATCCAGAGGCTGTTCAACCAGAAAAATAATCGCATAAGCGGACTATTCTTCATGAGACGCTTGGATACTTGTTGAACCGCGGCCTGTTCCCTTACTTTCGGATCTGATAAATATAGAGCTAGCAGCCCTTCTATAATCATACGATGAAATCGTCCATCCGGCAGTGAGCTAACTCGCACCGTTGCAAGGTCTGCAAAGTGGCCAATCCGGTTCACGACCAAGCTCTGATCGTCGTAATAATTGCAGAAATTCAAGTCTCCGCCTGCGCGATCTTCTTCTTGGTCAATTAAATAATCTAACATAATATGCAGTCCACATACATATGGAAAATATGCCTCTAGAATGCGGTCTGCATCTGCTTGCGTCAGACTCTCGTCCGCCGCAGCCAAAAATAACTGGAACACACCTAGTGTGGAGCCGGTCGCCGCAGCGAATTCATTCCAGCCCAGCTCCGTATAAGCCGATTCATGCAGACTCCACCAATCCAGCAGCGCCTGCTCCCGGGAATCCGGGTGAATATGCTTGTACACCTGAAGGTCTGTATACAGTCCGACGAGACGAACAATATGCGGCTGTGCGATTCCATACGCCGGCAGTGAAGCAATACTATCTCTGCACGTCTGTACTAGATCACGCAAATAGCCCCCGTCCTCTTGATCATCACGGAGCGCATAATAGTCTTTGAGCGGTTCGTCCGGTTGGACCGCATCCAGCATAGCCTGATGGAGCAAGCGGAAATCCTCCGCATCCATCGAGGTGCTTCGGTCGCACAGGTTGTCCAAATAGTCACTGATCGTCTGAAAAGCAACAATGAGCGGGATCAATATATGGCGTACATCTAACCTAGCCGCAGCGTATACCGCACCGCCCTCACAATGAAATTGCTTGCTAGCGATGCTCGCGAGCGCCTGCTTGCGCAGCTCCTCGTTCGGAATTCGTTCAGCCCGCGTCTGCCAGCTTGCCAACGATTGACGAACCCCCGGCAATATATACTTATATACGCGGTACATGAGTCCGAGCGGCTCTTTCGGAGCTCGCGTACGGCGTTGCCTCACCTGATTCAAGAAAATCCTCCGTCCTCTGTGTAGGTCAACTTCTACGAGATGATGTTACTCACACTTATTGAGTACCCATTTTAACCACACCTATTATATTACGAAGTGACTAATTGCACAAACGATTGCATGCGATATTCACTAGTGGTGATTTTTGGCATCTACGTCCTGATGAACCCGGTACCACAAATTCAAATCGATAATTTGCGAAGCAAGCTCTGCGATCTCGCTATTCAGCCGGCAGGAAGCCTCAAATTGCTCCTCCTCATTCAGCGCATTCTGCTTCAAAACAATCGTACGTTCCAGCTCTTTAATACGGTCGGGAATTCTGCCGCGAGTGTGTTCCCACTTGTCCATAATGAGCACTTGTTCGTCCCAGCTCATTCCATCCCAAGAATCCTCAACTATGGGCACTTCAATACCAAGCCGTTCGTCGAATTCGAACCAATCATTCACCATGCTGCCGCACCTCCGGTAAATAGGATGCATCATTAATGCTGTTAATGTACCATGCCGCTTGCGAGGATGTAAATGACGAAACCGCCCCAATCCACAGGAAGCATGCTATACTAGGGAGTATTCCATTTTTACTTGCTCAATTGACAACTCCGATTTATACACATTCATCTACTTCATGGAGGGAACACGCATGGCGTATCCGGCACCCCGGAACACAGAAGCGCATTGGCTGCGCGCCTTTACATTTATGATCTTTATGACCTCTTCGGTCGTTGTATCGTATTTGCCGCTCTACTACAAATCATTGCAGTTTACAAGTGTCCAGATTGGGCTTCTCTATTCCATTGGACCGCTCATCTCTATCATTTCCAACCTATTCTGGGGCGTAACCAGCGATAAACTCGGTACGTTGAAAAAAGTGCTCATCACGTTGTTGGTCGCACAAATCGTATTATCTGTGGCACTTGCTCAAGTATCCTCGTACGGGTTGGTTGCTCTGCTTCTCGTTTGCTTTTATTTCTTTTACTTTCCGATATATCCATTGAACGACAGCTTCGCGATTATGACTGCACAGGCTCAGGGCAAGAGCTTTATCGGCATTCGTGTTTTTGGCTCGATCGGTTTCGCGGTATCTGCACTCTTATTCGGATTCATATTACGCTCGGTAGGCGCTTCGTACAGCATATGGGTCATTGTTCTGCTTGGCTTGCTGTCGCTGGGGTTTGCCTTCCCCCTTACGGATAAGCGCGCCACGATGAAGAAGATGGAACTGTCCGGACTGTGGGTTGTCCTGCGGCAGCGAGAAGTACTATTGTTCTTCTTGTTCGTGCTGCTGCTTGCCATCGGGCATCGTCTGAATGAAGCCTTCCTCGGATTGTCATTGTCCCAGATTGGGGCAGATGAATCTTTGGTTGGATGGGCTTGGATGCTCTCAGCGCTTAGTGAAATCCCGATCTTTTTCTTATTGAATGCCTATGGGGAGAAATTCAAGGAACTTCCACTATTAGCATTCTCCGGGTTAACCTATACCATTCGGCTTCTGCTTATTGCAGTGCTGCAAGATCCAACATGGATTGTATCTACGCAGTTGCTGCACAGCGTGTCATTCGGGATCTTTTATTTCGTTGCCGTTCGCTATATAAGCCGTGTCATTCCAGACGAATATCGTTCAACAGGGCTTGCACTGTATACGATCGTCTGGTCCAGCATCGCAGGGCTCATAAGCGGAACTTTCGGTGGAATCTTAATGCAATCCTTCGGCAAGGATGTGCTATATGAGGTTGCAGCAGGGTTCTCATTTATAGCCTGCCTTGGCTTTATAATGATGGCTATCATTGCCCGTCATAGTGAAACAGCGACAATCCAAAAGTCCAGCAGACACAGCTAATTGCATTTTTTCAACTGTACCGTATAATAGTAGTAGGTCTTAATACAAGGTCTTAAAGCAATCATACTATTCGTTCGGTGGAGGGTCACCAATATGACAACAACGTATGAGACAATAAAGGAAGTCATTCATGGGCGCCGCAGCGTTCGTCGCTACGATGAACGTCCAGTGTCTGTCGACGACATTAAAGAGCTTGTAGATTGTGCGCGTTACGCGCCAAGCGACACAAACTCCCAAACATGGGAGTTCATCGCCGTTGTGAATCGTTCGATGATCAAGCAAATTGAGCAGCTTACATGGGATGCACTGCATGCCAAGGCTCAAATAGCGGAAGAGCAAGGATTAAACAAGGAAGCGAGAATGCTGCTCAAGTCCTTCGGGCCCTATGCAACAGCCTTCTCAGACGCACCAGCACTCATTGTATGTTTAGCGACGCCTTACACTTCGAAATTCCGTGAGCGCATCTTCGATCCGATTCAATTGGTGCCAACTGCGGTATGGGATGAAGAGGGCATTAAGAGCAGCTGCTTGGCCATTCAAAATCTGATGCTAGCCGCTCATGCGCAGGGCTTGGCTACCTGTCCAATGACTGGCCCTGTCCTACTGGCTGCTGATGCAATCAAGTCTCTGCTTGACATTCCAGAGGATCGCCAGGTCAACATGGTGCTTGCACTCGGCTATCCGCTGGAAACACCGGCCAAGCTCCCACGCAAGCCTGTCGAAGAGATACTGCGCATCATTGAATAACAGAGCATGTTCACTTATCAATAGCACATGAAGCCCCTTAACTCCCCACAATTACTGTGGTGGAGCAAGGGGCTTCTCTTTTAGGAGATTCGTATTATTCCTACTATAAGATCTGGTAGTATTGCCTGATCTATGTTCCATTCACTTCTGTAGCTTCAAATACACGATGATCACCCATCAGTTTCCCCGCATGAAGGAGACGGAACTGGACAGGCGTCATTCCCTCATGCTGCTTAAATCGATGAATGAAATAACTTGTGTGCATGAAGCCAACCTCCTGTCCCACCTGCTGGACAGACAGCCTCGGGTAAGCGAGTAGAAGCTGCTTCGACTTACGAATCCGCAGACGTATCACATATTGAAGCGGCCGCATATCAAGTGTTCTTCGAAACAGCTTGCATACATACTGCGGAGTAACACCTATCTGGTCGGCCATCTGCTGAAGTGTAAGCTCCTGATGAACATGTTCTTGAATCCACTCCAACAACGGCGTTAACGGATCATTATCCAAGTGCCGCCCTTCTCTAACAAGAGTCTCCCATCCAGATTGAGTCCACGCCATAATCAGTTCATAGGCAAGTCCTGACAACATTGTGCCGTGTCCCTCATTGAACGAGGATCGGTTTAATAGAGCAATCGCCCTCTTGATTGGCTCTAGCGTGAGCTCAGGGTTCAATGGCGTAATCCTTGTCGATTGATACAATTGAGCCGCAGTCAGCAGCTCCTGCGATAAGCTTCCTTGAAATCCAAACCAGTAGATTCCCCATGGCTCCTCAATTGGCCTATATTCATGCGGTATATTGGGATATAAGATAACACCCTGCCCAGTCTCTACAACGATAGGCTCGCTCATCCCCTTCCACCAGAACTCGCCGCGGCCGGACGTGCATTGCAGCCACTGGTAATCAGGATATCCGCTCAGTCGTACAATTTCCTGTTGGCTTACCCAGCTTCCTACCGTGGTTACAACGAGTGGCAACGACCGCTCACGCTCGCTGATCATTGGAAAATGAAAATGCTGCATTGACTTCACCTGTTTCGAGTTTCATATATTGTTATTTCAAATAAAATCGTTAGATTGATTGAGCGTATTTTTTCATTTTATCATATATACAATCAACAGCCTTTTACATTCATATCGTGATATTGAGTCTATAGCATTTGAAGGGAAGATGAGAATGTCAGTAGAACGAATGAACCTGGTAGATCCGCACAATGAACAAGATTCATTAACACTGAATGAATTATTACAGTCACCTACTGTATTGCATCAACAACGCCTCCATGACCGTGCCTACTTCATTCCTTGTTCAAGCGCCTCCGAAGCATTGACGTACGAGCGCGGTGCATCGGCCTATTTCCAGCAGCTGAGCGGCACCTGGAAATTCAGCTACGCAGCGAGTCCCGAGCAAGCACCGGCAGCGTGCTGGATGCCCCAGTACGATGATTCCGATTGGGACGAGATTCCGGTACCTTCGAATTGGCAAATGCACGGCTACGGAAAACCAGAATATACGAATATCCTCTATCCGTTCCCAGTTGAACCTCCCTTTGTTCCCCATGATAATCCTACTGGAACGTATCGCAGGACTTTTTGGATTGAGCCAAGCTGGATGGAGCAGCGGGTCGTCCTTCGATTCGAAGGTGTGGACAGTGCATTTCGAGTATGGGTGAACGGGCACTATATTGGCTACAGTCAAGGAAGCCGCATTCCTGCTGAATTCGACATCCGTCCCGCGCTTCAGCAAGGTATGAATCAAATTACCGTTCAGGTATACCAATGGTGCGACGGCTCC
>NZ_JBEFZI010000016.1:112360-128740 GCF_040195695.1 Paenibacillus wuxiensis
CGATGTGTATTTGCTGGCCTTCCCGACGGAGCATATGTGGGACTTTACGGTTCGCACACAACTGCTCGACAATGGTGAGCGTGCTCAACTGGACGTTGATGTCGAGCTCTGTATCAGCGAGGAGGCTGCGCAGTCACATACATTTGCATGGACATTATTGAATGCAGCCCGCCAGCCAATTTCGCCGGCGAACACAATTCTGGTATGTGATCGATGCCAGCAATCAGAGCCAATCATCCGGGTAAGCACTACCGTAGAAGCCCCTACACTATGGTCAGCGGAGAACCCTTATTTGTATCATCTCGTGCTGGAGCTTCGAGACAAGAACCAAGAGGTCATTCAAGTAATCTCGCAGCGAATCGGATTCAGAGAAGTGAAGCTTACCGGTACGAATCTTCTCGTAAACGGGAAGGCTATCATGTTCAAGGGCGTCAATCGGCATGAATTCCATCCGGATCATGGACGTGCGGTTCCCTATGCCACAATGGTCGAAGATGTGCGCTTAATGAAGCAGTTCAACTTGAATGCTGTGCGGACCTCACACTACCCGAATGATCCGCGCTTCTACGCCTTATGTGATGAGGCAGGGCTATACGTAATCGACGAAGCGGACTTGGAAACACATGGATTTCAAGCTGCCGGGTGTTGGTCACTGCTCAGTGAGGATGAGACTTGGAAACAGGCCTATGTGGAGCGAATGCAGCGGATGGTAATCCGTGACAAAAATGCGCCGAGCGTCATCATGTGGTCGCTTGGCAATGAATCCGGCTGTGGGCCCAATCATGCAGCCATGGCTGAGTGGGCACAGCAATATGATCCGACTCGCCCCGTTCATTACGAAGGCGATTGGAGCAACATGCTTGAACTCCGCATCCGCTCAACAATGTACCCAACACTCGAAGCCATTGAGAAGGTTGTTCACTCTGATGACGATCGTCCGTATATTTTATGTGAATTCGCGCATGCAATGGGCAACGGACCGGGAGCGCTTAAGGACTACGTGGAAATGTTCTATCGCTACCCGAAGCTGCAAGGTGCGTTCGTCTGGGATTGGGTCGATCAAGGCATTCGGCGTGAGCGAGAGGATGGCCGCCAAGAAATGGCGTATGGCGGTGACTTCGGCGAGCTTATTCATGACGGAAACTTCTGCTTGAATGGACTCATCGACGGAGACCGTAAGCCGTGGCCCGCTCTGCATGAATACAAAAAAGCGATCGAGCCTGTCAAAGTCTATGCCAGCAGTGAACCAGGAGAATATATCATCGAGAACCGGTACGACTTCCTTCCATTATCATGCTTGCGCGGTCACTATTCCATCATTGCCGATGGTGAACTTATTGCCGAAGGGACATTCGAGGTGCCCGAAGTACCTCCACGTGAGCGCGCTGCATGGCGGTGGGATGCGCGGACAGCGATTCGAGCCGCGTTCGGCCATACGATATCTGAACCGGCATTTCAGCATATGTGGCTTCGGTTCTCCTTCCGTTCGGGTAGCGGCACTTATGGCACAATCCCCTGGCTTCCTGTGGGTCATGAAGTGGCATGGGCTCAATTTGAGCTTGAGCCTTCGCAGGTTCTTCAGCTACAGCATACCGATTGCATACAGGAGACAGCACCCTCCTCTACCATATCATCGTCTAAGAGCAGCCTGACATCCGGCTTCGGTATTAATACTGCCCCTGCAGGCATGATGTCGCTGAAGCCCATTTCGATCCATGACCAAGGAGCTAGCCTCATCCTTACAGGCAGCAGCTTTACTATGGAGATCAATCGGTCAGACGGAAGCCTTCTCTCTTGGCGTTTCCATAACACAGATTTGCTAACTGGCAGTCCCCGCCTTCAATTATGGCGTGCCGTTATCGATAATGATCGCTATCTAGTGACGGATTGGCGGAATGCTGGACTACATCAATTGAACAAACGGATAAAACAGGTGACTATCGATTCATCACGCGCAGCAGAGGGGATGATTACCGTAACGACCTGCTTCCGGTTAGGAGTACCTGCCTTCATGTGGGGATTGGCCTGTGAGCAGATCATGACCATACAAGGAAATGGGATCATACAGCTGCACATTGACGTACGGCCTGAAGGATGCCATCCAGAGGTTCTCCCTCGTTTTGGCTACGAGCTTGGCATCCCTGCCGGCTTGAATTCCTGCAGCTGGTATGGACGCGGTCCAGGCGAAAGCTATGTCGACAGCAAGGAAGCAGCTGCAATTGGCTGGTACGAAGCGAAGGTCGATGATCTTATGGTGGCATACGAGAAGCCGCAGGAGAATGGCAATCGTACAGATACAAGATGGGTATCTTTTGTGAACGCTCAAGGCACGGGACTATTCTTTACAAGCAGTTCTGGAGTGGACACCTTTGACTTTAGCGCCCATCGCTACTCGGTCATGGACTTGGAGAATGCCGCCCATCATGCTGATCTAGTGCCTCGAAGCGATATTGTTCTTCATCTGGACAAAGCACAGAATGGTCTTGGCAGCAACAGCTGCGGCCCGAGAGCGCTCCCTGAGCATGAATTGAAGTGCAAGGACATGTCATTCAGCCTGCAAGTGATCCCATTCAACTGTGAGACACTGTCTCCGAGGCAACTTGCGCGGCTCGTGAACAGCGGTATTCTATCTTAATCAAATCCACGACTCTCGGATCGAGCATATCTTTAAGAACAAGCCTAATGAACAAACAGGGTACAGAATAACTAAATAATGGGTTCAGGCTACTGCGATCAAATGAGAACATAAAAAAGCAGCCATGCTCAACATGAACATGGCTGCTTGGCGTTGCTAGTGCACTATTTATAAATGACAGCCCTTAACGGGACAATTCATTATAATTTAATGACATTAGCTGCTTGCGCACCGCGATTGCCTTCAGTAATATCGAACTCTACTTCTTGGCCTTCGTCAAGTGTTTTGAAACCGTCGCCTTGGATTGCGGAGAAATGAACGAATACGTCTTCGCCGTTTTCCACTTGGATAAATCCGTAGCCTTTTTCTGCGTTAAACCATTTTACAGTACCTTTCAAAGTCAAAACCTCCTCACTTCTTCGCCCTGACAGGCGAATAGTAATATTATACTTAAGCAAAAAGTCAAACGCAACTTTTCCCACAAAAAAAGATTTCTAAAAAAATTGCAAATAATGTGATCAATATTGCGGTTTTCCAGTGAAATCAGATTTGATTTCATTTAATGGCTAAGGTATCATGATCGGTAAGACGAACTGCTTGGCAATACCGCTTACAACTTAGAGTGACAGTGCCCTGCACCAAGAAACGAGGGAACCAAATTATGATGAAGAAACATGTTATTTATAAAAAGGATAACTGGAATATGCTTACGGTTGAAGTACAGGGCCGTTATATCGTATTGCGTGAAATATCCGAACAATGGGGAGAAGAATGCCATAACTTCTTGAGCCGTCCGGCCTTGATGCATTGGGCTGAACAACGCTTTCCTAAAGAAGATTACGTAGGCAAGGAAGAAGAATGGAAAGAGATCATGGACAAATTCAAGCAAGTATAAAGGCAGGATGCTTATGAATTCATCAACGAACCTTATTTTTGTTTTGCTTGCATTTTCACTTGGAGTGATCCTAGTCTGGAAGAGAGACACGCTGCCAGAGAAGCTGCGCAGGCCGTTGGCAATTACTGCATTATGCTTGATTACATTCGCCTTCTTCCTAATTGTCTATTCTTTCTTTGCGCTCGGCAGTTAGCTTCTTCAACGAACAAGCACAGCCGCCCGCAACAAATAGTTTGGCGTTCTCTGGTCATACTACCCTACAGATTAATCGGTGAGTGCACACAGCACCATTGCCGCACGGCAACGCTACCGGAGGGGGATATATGGCCACGACACGCCAATTGGTTATCGGGCTGGTCACCTCTGCCATCATGGTGACCAGCCTACTGTCTGCTTCAACAGCCGCTAGTTATAAGCAAGCGACAGCGAAGCCATTATCGCAATATCAATATATGAGGAGGGTACATATGGAACAAGTATGGAAACGTTCAGAAGTCCCACAGGATGTCCGCTGGAAATTGGAGGACTTATTCGGATCACAAGCAGAATGGGACAAAGAATTCTCGCTGGTTAACCAGCTGTTGGATAAAATGAAGCAATATCAAGGCAAGTTGAATGATGCGGAAGCACTGAAGAATTGCTTTGAGCTGGAAGACGATATTTCCCTACATACAGAGCGCCTGTACGTATATGCGAGCATGCGCCATCATGAAGACACAGCGGAACCTGGATATCAGGCATTGTCCGAGAAGGCCAAGCAATTAAGCGTAACAGTTGGGGAGGCTCTCTCTTTCATTACGCCTGAAGTTCTGTCCTTGTCTGATGAGCAATTGAATGCCTTCATTCAAGAACCGAAGCTGGCTGCTTACCGCTTCACGTTGACTGAAATGCAGCGCCAAAAGGCACATATTCTGTCCAAGCAAGAAGAAGCGCTGCTCGCGCAAGTTGGAAGCATGTCCAAGGCGCCTGAGACCATTTACAGCATGCTGAACAATGCCGACATGAAGTTCCCAACGATTAAGGACGAGAACGGCAAGGATGTAGAGCTGACACATGGCCGCTACATTCAATTCCTTGAAAGCCGCAACAGCGAAGTTCGCAAGGCTGCTTTCGAAGGCGTATACGGTACATATCGCAAGCTTCGCAATACAGTTGCTTCTACACTCAATGCGAACGTACAGAAGAACCTGTTCTATTCTCGCGCACGCAAATACCCTTCCACATTGGAAATGTATCTGTACGGCGACAACATTCCGAAGGAAGTATATACGAATCTGATTGACACGATCCACAAGCACTTGCCGCTTATGCACCGCTACATGAAGCTTCGCAAGCAGCTTCTGGGTGTGAAGGAACTACATATGTACGACCTATTCGCTCCGGTTGTCGATGAGTTCGACATGAATATTACATTCGAAGAAGCGAAGGCAACTGTTAAGGAAAGCTTGAAGCCGCTTGGTGAATCGTATCTGAATGTGCTTCAAGATGGTTTCGACAACGGATGGATTGACGTTTATGAAAATGAAGGCAAGCGTACTGGCGCATACAGCTGGGGCGCATACGGCACGCACCCTTACGTGCTGTTGAACCATAAAGACAATTTGAACAGCATGTTCACATTGACACATGAAATGGGTCACGCACTGCATTCGTACCATTCGGACAACAACCTGCCATATCGTGACGCACAGTACACCATCTTCTTGGCAGAGGTTGCTTCCACGTTAAATGAAGCGCTGCTCATGGATTATATGCTGAAGAAGACAACGGATAAGAAAGAAAAGATGTATCTGCTTGCGTACTACATCGATCAATTCCGTACAACTGTATTCCGTCAGACGATGTTCGCTGAATTCGAGATGATTATCCATGATCACGCTGAGAAAGGTGAAGCACTGACACCGCAGCTCCTCTGTGACGTGTACTATGACTTGAATAAGAAGTACTACGGAGATGACATGGTCATCGACAAAGATATCGAGATGGAATGGGCACGTATTCCTCACTTCTATACAAGCTTCTACGTGTTCAAATACGCGACAGGCTTCTCGGCTGCACAAAGCTTCGCGAAGCAAATTCTCGAAGAAGGTCAACCGGCAGTCGATCGTTACACAGGCTTCCTGAAGAGCGGCGGCAGCGACTTCTCGATCAACATACTGAAGAAGGCTGGCGTAGATATGTCCACTCCGAAGCCAATCGAAGAAGGCATGAGCTTGCTTGAATCCCTTATCAAAGAGATGGAACAGCTCGCTGCAAAATAAATGTAAAAGAGACGCTAGACAGCCTAACTAACTGCTGTCTGGGCGTCTCTTTTTTTGTCAGCTATCCTGTCACATTCAATCTTGTATCAAATCGAGTAATTCCCAGGGACACGACGCGTGCTAATAGGTAAGAAACGAAGAAGTTGATATAGCTGCGCTATGCGATTTCGGTTCCATCGAACGGCCAGCTTCGCTGTACGCCTGCCCCATCCAGCTCCGCTTGATAAGCGCTGAGATGCTGCTTATCCTCATAGACCTTGCGCGGAATGACCCCTTGCTCAATCGAATAAGCGATCAAGTGACCGACGGATTCTCCAATATTCCATTCGGTTGGATGCAAGCGATAGCACCCGTTAGTGAGCTGAGTCGTACCGATATTTTTGCAAGCAGGCAGAACATTCGTGACCCGCTTCGGAATGAGAGATCCAAGTGGAATTTCATAAGGCAAGGTCGGAATATAGCAGCTTCGTCCAGTCTTGGTTGTTGTATGCAAATCCATAGAATAATGCCCTACTCCTACACTATCCTCATATCGTCGAATACCTAGTCCCTGCCCCTTGCGAAGCTCCTTGCTCACATCATGTTCCGTTATCGTATATAAGGCATGAATTCTTCTCGATTCACGAATGTAAGCCGACTTAGCAAGGCCATCATCAGTGCCGACAGATGGACGATACAAGCGGAATTCGGGGTACCCTACTCCACCATCTTCACGTGGCGCTTCTGTCTGAAGCCAATATAACAGAGACAAGCTTAACTGCTTAGCCTCCTCAACAATCGCATCCCGCTCTTCATAACTCATCTCAACAGGAGATGCAAGGGAATAATCATTTTGCGGCCAATTAATTAAGGACAGATCTCCCTCATAATGGCCGTCCCGAAACTGCGATGCGTCCACAGTACGGCGATACGTCCACAGAGGCAGCGGGTCTATACCGTCGGGCAAGCAAATGAACTTGCGCATTTCATGAGTCGCATTCGGCTTTGTATCCCACCAACTTAACAAAGGATAAGGCGATCCTTCATGGTGAAAGCTTCTCCACCAATCATAATTTGCCGGCTTGGCAATCGGCTCATTGCGTTCAGCGGCGTTGGCATCCAGCTTCTCCAGTGACATCACTACTGTAAACGCTTGCAAATCAGTTGGGTCTGCTTCTGTTAGCGCATGAGGCTCCCCTGTCATCTGCTGTGATTCAGCACCAACGATATATTCAACACCTGCGAGCGGCAGCACGTCACCACATTCTGTTGCATCTACGTAATATTGTCCAGTGAGTACTGTCTTCTCTCCTGTAATTCGATTGAGCACTGTGATGTCTTGTACGGCATCGCCTTGCGTGTGCGCTTCAAGCGGAACCGTATGATACAAAATGTGCAAACGCCCTTCCTCAACGTGAGGGCAAAGCCACGCTTGCAGCAGATCATGCGCAACATTCGGCTCGTGACACAGCCGGCTTACCCATCCATTCCCCGGATTGAAAGTATTGTCGTATGCATCTCGATCCTTCAGCAGCTCCGGCTTCACAAGTGCAGCATAATAACTCCGAATCTGATTGCGGAATGCTCGATAAGCAGCAGTACATCCTGTTTGTTCAATCCATGGGTGTTCATCTGGTGGAACTGCTTGACTGGTAAGCTGGCCTCCAATCCAGTCCGTCTCTTCTGTCATGATCACTTCTAGACCCCGATTCGCCAGTGTCCAAGCTGCCAGTGTTCCCCCAAGCCCTCCACCAATAATGACAACGTCTGCCTTCCTCGTATTCATGAATGTCCCTCCATTTACTTCCAGATCATTCCTCCCCATGATCATATCATGACATGTCTGTATTATGAATCCTTATTCCATAATGAAAATATTTGATTGGAGCAACCATTCAACTTGTGGCGAATGAAGTCGAACATTATACTGAGAATAGATACATAAACATAATGGTAAGGAGGCTACCTGCAATGCGTATTCAATGGTCCCTGCTAGCAGGACTTATATTTGCGCTCATTACGGCGATATTTGCAGTCATTAACGTGAATCCAGTACAAGTGAATCTCTTGTTCGGCACGTTCGATGTACCGCTCATTCTTCTCATTTTGGGCTGCACCCTGCTTGGAGCTGTAATTGTCGGTTCATACAGCATCTACCTGCAGTTCCGCTCCCAGAAGAAGATTAAGCAATTGGAGCATCAGCTTGCTCAATATACAGGCGACGCTGACACTAGCTTGTTCGAGAATCATGAATCGACAAACAACCTGGAAGAATTGCATCCTCATGGCGACAGCATGACAAATGAGGATTTAACGGGACTCACATCAAGCACAGTCAATTCGAGCAAGATTGATCACTAGCACCAGTACTTGCATTAGTACTTGTATTAGTACTTGCATTAGTACTAGTCTCAGAACTAGTATTTGCATTAACATTAACACTGGTATTTAGCGTTTAGCGATTAAATCGTACCCATTTATCATATCAAGGAGGAATACAGTCATGACTGCACCCAATCATTCAACTATTTCATCACAACCCTTCCAAGCGATAATTAACGAAAATTACGTAACTTCCTTCCTGCTCGAATTGCTTAATACACCGAGTCCAACAGGCTATACCCACCATATTATGGCCCGCATTGGCCGTGAAGCGGAACAACTCGGATACGCATTCGAGCAGACTCAAAAAGGCTGTGGCGTCATTAAGGTTGCAGGAGAGAAGCACGATTCGAACAAAGTCATCGGATTGTCTGCCCATGTCGACACGCTGGGTGCTATGGTACGATCCATCCATGCTGATGGCACACTTCGCTTAACTTCCCTAGGCGGATATATGTCTAGTTCCATGGAGAATGAATATTGCCACATACATACTCGTGACGGTCGTACATACACAGGTACAATTATGACGAACCACCCTTCCGTGCATGTATACAGCGACGCACGCGAATACGCACGTGAAGAGAAGAACATGATTGTGCGCATCGATGAGCTTGTACATACCAAGAAGGATACCGAGGAACTTGGCATTCGCACAGGTGATTACGTTTCATTTGACGCACGTCCTGTACACTTGCCAAATGGATTTATTAAGTCGCGCCATCTGGATGACAAAGCTAGTGTAGCTGCCTTATTCGGATTGCTGGAGAGCATGAAGCGCCACGCATGGCAGCCAAAGCACGATATTGTCATTTTCATTACGAATTACGAAGAAATCGGACATGGCGCATCCTACATTCCCCAGGAAATAACGGAGATGCTTGCTGTTGATATGGGAGCTATGGGCGATGATCTGTCTTGCAAGGAGACGGACGTGTCCATCTGTGCGAAAGATTCATCCGGGCCTTACGACTATATGATGACGGGCACTCTTATTGCTCTGGCAGAACGAGAGGGAATCGAGCATGCAGTTGATATTTACCCTCACTATGGTTCCGATGCTTCAGCTGCGCTTCGCGGTGGCAACAACATCCGTGCTGCCTTAATTGGGCCAGGCGTTCATGCCTCACATGCGATGGAACGCACTCATCAGCGGGCAGTAATCAATACAGCACGCTTGATTGCTGCATACATCACAGAGGAATAAGAACCTGATCCCTTATAATGAATGCTGTCTAAATGCCAACTCTGAAGCGAGTGATATCAGCCTGTCTTCTACCTAATTACACATAAGCAGCATGGAATGAAAGGGAGGTTCGAAGGTAAGATGAAACAGCAATTTGCAGCGTTATGGATTAACACGCAAACGGATGGGACGCTGGATGTAAGTGTTAAACAATGTACCCCCGAGCAATTGTCAGCGGGAGAAGTAACGATTCGTACCGCGTATTCTGGATTGAACTACAAAGACGCGCTTGCCTGCTCGCCAACAGGAAATATCGTAAAATCATACCCCTTCATCCCCGGAATTGATGTATCTGGGGTGATCATTGAATCAGAGGATGAACGATATTCGGCAGGACAGCGTGTACTGGTAACGGGATATGGGCTAGGCGTAACCCATACGGGCGGTCTCAGTGAGATTGTGCGCGTACCAGGCGATTGGATCGTTCCACTCCCCGATTCGCTCAGCCTAAGGGAGGCGATGATATTCGGCACAGCGGGTCTCACTGCTGCTCTCGCTGTCGAACGGATAGAACGCCATGGTATTACAACTGATAAAGGCCCTATCCTTGTTACTGGTGCGACAGGCGGAGTCGGCTCCATCGCAGTCTCTATGCTGGCACAGCTCGGATATGAGGTTGCCGCTTCTACAGGTAAAGCCCAGTATGAAGAGTTACTTCGTTCTCTTGGTGCCGAGCAGATTGTTGCACGTGAGGAACTTCTTCCAGAGCGGCCTCGGGCTCTCGATAAGCAGCGCTGGGCAGGAGCGATCGACGTCTGTGGCGGCGCGATTCTTGCCTCTGTCCTAGCGTCCCTCCATTACGGCGGGGCTGTGGCCGCAACAGGAATGACGGCTGGTGGAACTTTGCCGGCTTCTGTCTTCCCATTTATTCTGAGAGGGACCGCCTTATATGGCATCGATTCTGTATTCGTACCGAGTACAGATCGTGTCCGCCTCTGGTCACGAATCGCGGCGGAGTGGAAGTCATTCACCCATACCCCGAACTGGATTCATGAATTGCAGCTGACTGATGTCCCTGGCTATCTCAACCAGTTGCTCCAGGGCCAATCATCTGGGAGAGCCATCGTCAAGATTGGCAAAGATGAATAACAGTATGAATTGAGATTGATCGGCAGAATTGTTGAACGGTTTGCCGTACGAAAAAAAGAGCAGGAACCTCACATGGGGACTACCCACTGAGGTTACCTGCTCTTCTCTTATTCGCCTAAGTATGTTGCGACTTGGCACGATCCCAGCGTACGAGCATCTCTTGAGCCACTTGCTCCAGCGAGCCTCGAATGCCAACCTTTGGGATGTTGATCTGCGTATCAACGAATGCTCGGTTCGCTGACATGAGCGAACGTTTCCAGCCTGGACACCGAGCAAGGAATTCTTCCGGATTGGCCATCTTCACTCCCAGGAAGGATTGGCCCATCATATCGTACACTTTAATTTCTTCTACCTCTGACCACAATACTCTCCCTGCTGCCCCAAGCGAGGCTTGATCATAGAAGGCATCCGCTGTCAGGATGACAGCTGGCTTAGGGACTAACATGCGGTATGCGCAATATACACCGCACATACCGAAAAATAAGACACATACTCCCCCTAGAAGCACGACTCCACCTTGATCTTGCATAAGCATGACCATTCCAATCGCAATAAACACTATGGAACATAGGAACATGACGACTAACTTGCGCTTGCTAGGATATATCACTATATCATGTGGTGCTGGTTCATACTTCCCCCTCATACGAACGCTTCCCCTCACTCCGCTGATATTCCATCGTAGTTGTTTCGATCGCTATAATCATCGATGAACTATGGTGTATTCATATTCACTCGAACCAGCAGCATTATTTCGACTTCTCAGCCTCGATTTGCTCCGCTAGCTCGCTTAAATAAGTCCATCTCTCCATCAAATGCTCCAAGAGCTTCTGAGCCTCCGCATCTTCCTTCATCAGCTCCTGCAAGCGTACTGAATCATTGAACGCTTGTTCCATATCTTGCTGGATACGTTCAATATTGCTTTCCGCTTCCATGATTCGTTCCTCAATCTGTTCATACTCCCGCTCTTCCTTGTATGACATCTTGAGCTTAGGCTTGCGCTCTGATCGGCCCGCAGGATCTGCAGCAGTTGCTGTCTTCACTGTTGGCGTGCCGCCTTCTGTATTCGCCGCATGTGCATGCTTAGCTCTCCATTCCATATATTCGGAGTAATTGCCAACATGCTGGGAGACACGACCGTTCTCAAACGACCAAATACGTTCTGCCACTCGATCTAAGAAGTAACGATCATGAGATACCGTAATAACAACGCCAGGGAAGTCATCCAAATACTGTTCCAGCACAGCAAGTGTCTGTACATCCAAGTCATTCGTAGGCTCGTCAAGGAGCAGCACATTCGGCGCTTCCATCAAGATACGAAGCAGTTGAAGGCGTCGCTTCTCACCACCGGATAGCTTGCCAATCAATGTCCATTGCATTGTAGGGCTGAACATAAACCGTTCGAGCATTTGTGCAGCCGTTACGGTATACCCCTCGGCGGTTTGCACGGTCTCTGCTCCCTCACGTATATATTCGATGACACGAAGGGATTCATCCATCTCTTCATGTTCTTGTGTGAAGAATCCAATCCGAACCGTAGGACCGAGCACAATTGTCCCTTGCTGCGGTTCGCGCTTGCCTGCAATGACACGAAGCAATGTCGACTTGCCGCTTCCATTTGGCCCTATGATACCAATGCGATCCCCTGGAACTGCGATGTAGCTGAGATCCTTGAACAGCTCCCGTCCATCAATCGAACACCCCAGAGACTCAATCTCCACGATCTTCTTCCCTAGCCGTGCAGACATCGCAGATATCTCCACTTGACCGTTCTTCGCAGCAGGGTTATCGGCCTGTAATTCCTCAAAGCGCTGAATTCGCGCCTTCTGCTTCGTCGACCGAGCCTGTGCCCCGCGCCGAATCCATGCCAGCTCATTACGGAGCAAATTCTGACGCTTATCCTCCGAGGCTGCTTCACGCGCCTCACGATCTGCCTTCAACTCTAGGAAACGCGTATAGTTCGCTTCATAGAAATACGCGCGTCCTTGATCTAATTCAATCATGCGATTCGCGACGCGATCGAGGAAATAGCGATCATGCGTAATCATAAGCAATGCACCGCTTCGCTTCTGAAGCAATGCTTCCAACCACGCTACGGTCTCATTATCAATATGGTTCGTAGGTTCGTCCAGCAGCAGAAGATCCGAAGGATGAATAAGTGCTGACGCAAGCGCCACACGCTTACGCTGGCCACCTGAGAGATCGCCCATTCGGGCATCGAAGCGCTGAATCCCCAGACGGGACAGGATCGTCTTCGCATCGCTCTCAAGCTGCCAAGCCTGGAGGCGATCCATGTCGTCACTCGCGCGTACCAAGCGATGCTGTACTTGCTCATCATTCGGTTGGGAAGATGCCGCTTCCAAGCACGCGGTATACGTCCGGATCGCGACCATTTCTGGGGCATCCCCACCCATCACCTGATCCAATACAGTTGCATTAGGATCAAATTCCGGCTCCTGCGGCACAAATTGAACCCGAACGCGGCTGCCAACCATGATCTTGCCTTCCTCAACGGGCTCTAATCCCATAATCGTACGAAGGAATGTAGATTTCCCCGTCCCATTCACCCCAACAATTCCGAATCGATCCCCTTCTTCGATTCCGAATGATACGTCTTTAAATAAGGTTTTGTCCCCATAACTTTTACCTAGCTGTTCAATCGTCATTACATGCATGAATTCCGTTCCTCCAATCAAGCATCAGCCATCTATAACGAAGGTGAAGCTGCAAGCGAACTAAGCTTACTTCATCCCCTTATAACCTTTTATCCTAAACCGTAGACACATCCAGATTGCAAATAGCTGTCAACAGTATAGAGTGCAGATTTATCCGCCTATCTCCGCTCCCATCATCGAAAGAGGAGAACCTACGGTTCCCCCCTTGCACGCGATCAGGTATGAAGCTGCTAGAGCGGTATGCCCTGCTTACAGCCATTCACAAACAACTCAGATGCGAACTGAATCCGCTGCCGCAAATCCTGGTTAGAGAAAGTCGGATTAAATAATATATCCATCTTGAGCATATCGAGCATACCGATAAATGATTTGGCATGAAGGAGAGGATCTGGCAAATTAAAATCCTCCATCGAGCTTGCGATTCGCTGTACATAACTCTTCATGAAGTTGCACAGCGCCTCCATCATTTCCGGATCCTTATTTGGCGCCTTGAAGAACAGCTTCGTATACTCTCTGCGATTATAATAATATTCCAAATGATGCTCGGCAACGAAACCTAGACTTCCCTCCAAGGAGTCCCGCTCAAGCAGCCCCTGATCCAACTCTTGCAGAAATTGCTCAAAGCCTTGCATCATCATTACGGTAAACAGCTGCTCTTTGCTCTCGAAATATAAATATAGCGTTCCTTTGGCAATACCTGCCTTGTCAGCTATATCCGACATTTTCGTTTCATAAAAACCATTCGAACCGAAGAGTTCATAAGCCGCATCCATAATCAACTGCAGCTTGTCACTCTGTCCATAACTCACTCGGTTCACCTCCTTGTACGCTGCTGCCATGGTTACTTACATTCTGCTTCGACTATAACATGAGACAGGAATGTTGTCGATTTCAATTGCATGACAATTGTAGATCTCTTTTGGACTACAGAAGCAAAGCGACAAGAAGTGAAACAATCGCGCCGGTACATGAAGCCAGCAAGTTCACACGATCATTATTTAACCAAACAAGACCACGTATATGATTCGTCGCTGCTTCGCAGTGTGATAATCGCTCTGTGGATATTCCACAAACTTTGCATTGATAACCAGCTTGTACAGAGGCCCCCAGCAGGGAATCGAACAATGCTCCAACTGTTCCGCCAATTGCCGCAGCAGCGATCACGATAAGAAGCGTGATCCAGTCCATTCCGTCAACTGCCGGAAGAGTTCCCGACAAATCCTGCAGCACCATCAAACCAGCTGCCGCTAGGCCTATCGTAAGTGCCCCCGCAACAGAAGCAAACGTACCAAGCAGCGATATTGCCCCTGATGTACCAGCAGCAACCTGCTTGCCGTTCAGCAGCGAGCGGGGCAAACGCTTGCTTAAACTGCCGATTTCTGTTGCCCATGTGTCAGCATTCACTGTGGCCATTACCCCGATGAACAGCCACAGCCATACAGAACTTGGCCATACCGCATTCGCCATACATAGCAGCATGCCAATCCCGCCATTTGCGAATACCTGGCCAGCATCGCGTTCTCCCGTTTTCTCGTAAATATGATCCAGATGAGATTTCTTTCGTTTTTTCCATTTTGACCAGAATGTCGATGTGATGAAAAAGGCGAGCAGCAATCCAAACCAAACCAGGTCGCCGCTCCCATAATAGATGGTCCCCATGGCCACAGCGGCTGCTGCTCCGGATCGCGTCAAGGCATGCTTCCATAGCGCAGCTCCCGCAACGACAACACTTCCTGCAAAGCCGATAAGCCATGGATTTAAGCTATCTATCATTTCTATCCACCTTGCAAGCATTGTGGTTATCCCCCTTTCGTCTGTGCCCAAATCTGCTGCACGAATTGAATAATATTCCTTATTTTCAAATCATCGATAAACTAGAAGGTAGGTAATAAATCTATGTAGAAATAGTATATAGTAGTACCTTAAGTGAATAAAGTATAAGTTAGGAGAGTGCATGCCAATGAACAATGCTTGGGAGACCTATTTAAAGAAAGCGAAGCAGCTCGATAATAGCTTTGAACCTTTCCTCTGGTACCAGGAAATGAGAAGCCGTTCCCCGGTCAAATATGACGAGGAGCGCAAGTCATGGGATATTTTCTTATACGAAGATGTTAAAATGATATTAGAAAATAGAGAGTATTTTTCACTTCACCGTGTCGAGAACAACGGAAATCCCGCTAGCTTAGAGAAGCATGCCCAGATGCGATCAATCGTGAGCAATTTTTTCAATCCATCCGCTACGAATAAATGGGAGGCGAAAATTAAAAAAATCGTCGACAATTTATTGGAACAAGACAATAATAACAATTCTACAGTCGATGTAGTAAATTTGATATCGGCACCTCTCCCTGCTATTGTAATGGCTGAGCTGTTAGGAATTCCAACAGAGGATCAGCTTATGTTCAGAGAATCGGCCCAAATCATTGCATCCAGCCCTTCAAGCTCTTCGCCTGAAGAAATGAAAACTAAAATATTTCATAAACACCAAACAACCCGTAAGCTGTACCATTACTTTTCCGCTATTATTGAAGAAAAAAAACGTAATCCGTGTGAAGACGTCATTTCCGCTTTAGTTCAAGCCCAATCCACCTACGATAATCTTACTTCCCATGATATATTAAACTTCTGCATTCTGCTGATATTCGCGGGCAGCGAAACTACATCTCATTTCATTAGTAACACTATCTATTGCTTGCTAGACAACGAAGAGATAGTGGATAACGTAAAGAGCAATTCATCACTGCTACCATCCGTTCTGGAAGAAACTCTTCGTTTCCGCTCACCCGTGCAGGCCATGAATCGAGTCGTTCGAAAGGATACGATATTGCGAGGGACTTTCCTGAAGGAAGGTGACTTCATCGTCGTCTGGATCGGTTCCGCCAATCGTGATGAATTGCATTTTTATGATCCTGACAGATTCATCCCAAATCGAAGACCTAATCAGCATTTAACATTCGGTAAGGGAGAAAATTTCTGTCTTGGAGCTCCTTTAGCCCGTTTAGAAGCAAAGGTGGCAGTAAATGCGTTAATTGAGAAGTACCCTCATATGAGATTAGATCTTTCAAAGCCATTGCTCCCTATCGAAAGCCCATATGTATATGGATTGCAGCAATTACATATCACAACTGCTTAATACACAAAAAGGGGGTGTCCCAAAAGTCTAAAAAGACTTGGGACGCCCCCTTGTTTTCAAATATGTAAAACAAAAAGAAACCGTT
>NZ_JBEFZI010000017.1:0-89651 GCF_040195695.1 Paenibacillus wuxiensis
CACGCCGCCAGCGTTCGTCCTGAGCCAGGATCAAACTCTCCGTTAAAGTTAAGTTTGAACTGCTCATATCTTTTGACGAGGTATTGCTACCTCATTCACAAACGTTGCTCGTTGTTCAGTTTTCAAAGAACAATCTCAGTCAGTAACCAATCTCTCAGTTACTTTCTTTTTCTCACCGCTTTGTCAGCGGCGACTTTTATATCTTATCATTTCGTTCAGTTGTTGTCAACACTTTTTTAAAACTTTTTTTCAATCTCTTTTCGAGACTGTTTTTTGTTTTAAGTTTGTTAACTCATGTCCGAAGCGACATTGATTAATTTATCATAAAGACAAGGGGTGCGTCAACCACTAAATACCTACCATTTTAAGGGAAATGACAAGCGCTAGTCCCGGGATACCCAGAAGCCCCACTCCTGTTAATGTGGCAGGGTTGATAGGTACATGGATTCCCGCTATCCACCCCGTCGAATTCACGATGTACAACAGCGCAAATGCGCTAACTCCATGAAGAAGAAAGGTTATGATACCACGCCATGCCAGCCGCTGACGAAATAGCACAATGAACAATCCAGCAATGGACACAAGGAGCAGACCAACCAACAGCATTTTCATCACTATAATACCTCCCCTAACCGCAATGCATGCATCCCTACGCGCTTGGCTCTCTTCATCAGCATGGCAATCCGCTTCTCAGCTGCCTCAAGCGTCGAGATCGCATAATCCACCTCATCTGTACCTAGTGCATGCTCAAATCGCACACAAGCCATTCTCCACTCCGCAACCGCATTACGGATATCCCTCATAAGAAGCTGCTGCTCAGACAACATTAACCCATACTCACGCTTGTCCCTATTTCGCATGAACCAGTTCTTCATACGTTTCCACATGAGTTCCCCTCCCCACATTCACTTTAGTCATGAATATGAACGTCGGGACGAGACTAGAACCTCTTTATGAGCTGCTTCGACCATGCGAGATAGCACTCTAATGAACAGGAATATCAATCATTCCTCTTATAGATAACAAAAAAAAGCCCTCGATATTCGAGAGCTTCTATATCAAATCATGAAGAAACAACATTTCAGGCCTGCTCACGATGGAGATCCACCATTACAGAACATCCCTCCGGCCTTCTAACGCCTTAGACAAGGTCACCTCATCGGCGTATTCGAGGTCACCACCCACAGGAAGTCCATGAGCAATTCTCGTTACACGAATGCCAAACGGCTTCACAAGCCGCGAAATATACATCGCTGTTGCTTCCCCTTCAATATTTGGATTCGTAGCCAAAATCAATTCTTTGACCCGCTCATCACTCAAACGCTTAAGCAGCTCAGCAAGACGTATATCCTCTGGGCCTACTCCCTCCATTGGTGATATCGCGCCCTGTAGCACATGGTAATACCCCATGAACTCTTTCGTTCGCTCCATCGCAACCAAATCCTTCGTTTCCTGAACAACACACATTACTGAGGCGTCACGTGTCTTATCCGAGCAGATACGGCAAGGATCAATATCTGTAATATTGCAGCACACAGAGCAGTAGTGCAGGTTCCGCTTCACATTAACGAGCGCCTTTGCAAAATCAATAACGTCATCTTCCTGCATGCGGAGTACATGGAACGCAAGACGAGCCGCTGTCTTCGGCCCAATACCGGGCAAATGTGTAAATGCCTCGATCAACTTGGCGATCGGTTCTGGATAATACAATGCGGGCTCTCCTTTACGATAGCTTAATCAACGAACTCAACGTCGTCTCACATCAAAAAATGTCCCCTAAATGGTAGAAACGGCATATACCAGAATCGGTATATGCCTCACATTCGTGTTTCTCTACATTAGAACAAGCCAGGAATTTTCATTCCGCCTGTGAATTTAGACATGTCGTCATTTGCCATGTCTTCTGCTTTAGTCAACGCATCGTTAACTGCAGTAATAACAAGGTCTTGAAGCATTTCGATATCTTCTGCATCTACTACTTCTGGTTTGATGGAGATGCTAAGCAGTTTTTTGTGGCCGTTAACCTCTACAGTAACAGCTCCGCCGCCAGATGTACCAGTTGCTTTCTTTTCAGCCAACTCTTCTTGAGCTTTCAACATTTGTTCTTGCATCTTTTTAACTTGTTTCATCATTTGGTTCATATTGTTCATCGCCGTGAATCTCCTTTTTTCTCCATTTAAGATAAGTTACTCTTTTATGACAACGAGATCTTCTCCAAATAACTGGATTGCCTCGTCAATCCATGGTTCTTGAGAATGATTGCGGCCTTCTTGGCCCTCTGGCTCCAGTTGGAACTCTTGCTCTTCCTTATCCTCTGTCTGGGCGGCTGCAGCCTCCCAGTCCTTGAGCATCATCGTATCCATCTGGTATGTCTTGCCGAAGGTCTCGGATAGCACTTGCTCAATCACTTGCTTGTTAGTCGGCTTCTCCGTCGTATCACGATGAATCGAATTTTTGAAACCAATAAGAATTCGATCCTCTAGACATGATACAGGCTCACCGTTAACCAGCCAAGCATGAATGGTAACACCGGCTTCCTTCACTCGCTGAAGCACTTGTCCCCAAGTCCCTCGAATGCGATTGAATTCGGCGCTGTTATGATTCGCAAGGTACCGTGTGAACTGCGGCGGCTGCTTAGAGAACTTGGATACGTGTCCAGATGGGCGAGTCGCAGCAGGCGTACGCTCATGCGTTACCTGTTCCTGACGACCTCCACCTGACTTCATCAGCTGTTCAACCTTCGTCTCTAAGGACGTAATCTGTTGACGCAAATGTTGCAGGGAGGATGAATGTTCCATTCCATCCTGCCGAACCTCTCCCTGAGCGGAATCCCCAGTGTCCGTATAATGATTCATCGGACGCTGTCCTGAAGCTGCCAATTGAAGCAGCGCGACTTCGAATAAAGTCTGCGGCTGCACAGCATACTTCATATCCGTCTGGTATCGATTCAGCGTATCAATGATATGAAATAGACGACTCTCTGTGAATCCCTCCGCCATTTCACGGAAAGACTCTACGCGAGTCAACCGGTCCGTTAGCGCATCCCCGCTCGGCACCATCTTCATCATAAGCAGATCTCGGAAAAAGTACAACAGGCTTTCCATACACTTATCCGCACTCTTGCCTTCCTGCATCAACTGCTCAACCACCGAAAGAACAGAACCTACATCACCCGCCTGTACTGCTCGGGCAAGCTCCGCAAACCTCTCTTCGGGCATACCTCCTGTAATGTCCAATACCTGTTGATAGGTAATGGCTCCATCAGTAAAGGAGGCAGCTTGATCCAGCAAGCTGATCGCATCACGCATCCCGCCATCAGACAGCTTCGCAATATAAGTCAAACTGTCATGATCTGCCTGGATGCTCTCTTCTTCGCACACCTGAGCCAAGCGCTGTACTTGCTCAGCAAGTGAAACTCGACGAAAGTCAAATCGCTGGCAACGCGAAATAATCGTGGCCGGAAGTCGATGCGGCTCCGTTGTCGCCAAGATGAACATCACATGCGCCGGCGGCTCTTCTAACGTCTTCAACAAGGCGTTAAAAGCTTCTGTCGTCAACATGTGTACTTCGTCAATGATGTACACTTTGTAGCGAACTTCAGTTGGCGCATACTTCACCTTTTCGCGAAGATCGCGAATTTCCTCTACGCCGCGATTCGATGCAGCATCGATTTCCACTACATCCATCACCGCGCCAGCTGTTATGCGCCGACACGCTTCACAAGCGTTGCAAGGCTCCGGGCCTGGCCCTTGTTCGCAGTTGACAGCCTTCGCCAGTATTTTCGCCGCACTTGTCTTCCCGGTTCCTCTTGGACCGCTGAACAAATATGCATGCGAAAAACGCTGCTCCCGCAGCGAATTTTGCAGCGTTTGAATAATATGCTGTTGTCCGACCATGTCTTGAAATGACTGTGGTCTCCATGCGCGATACAATGCGATATGAGCCATGATGCAACCTCGAAAACGTTTTTACTTATTATACTATATCATAACCTCTAAAAAAACAGCCATTCCCTCTCTTTGGAAAAGAGAGGCGTTCGTCACTGCTGCTATGAACCCTGATAAGGGACAGCGAGCGTGAATGTCGTGCCAAACCCCTTGGATGAAACGCGTATCGTACCGCCCAAATCATGGATAATCCGTTGGCATACCGATAATCCAAGCCCTGTCCCATTCTGCTTCGTGGTGAAGAAGGGATCGAATATCTTATCGACGAGGAACGCAGGAATTCCCGGCCCCGTATCATGGATATCAATCAACACACGTTGCTCCACACTATCCCGCTTCACACTTACCGTAAGTGTGCCACCCTCCACCATCGCCTCAATACCATTTTTGGCGATGTTGATGAACACTTGCTTCAGCAGCTCGCGATCGGCAACCACGTTCGGCACAGTCTCTCCCGCCTCGTATCGAACATGTACGCCGTGCAGCACTGCTTCACTCCGAATAATCGGCAAAATATCATTCATCACCTGATATACATTCACACGCTCAATCGTGACATGCTTCGGTTTGCTTAAGAGTAGAAACTCCCCAACCAACTCATTGATTCGGTTGATTTCGGTCAGCATGATCTCGGTGTAATGGACTTCCTTCGCCATCCCTTTGTCACGCAGCGTCTTCTTGAACATTTGCAGAAACCCTTTAATAGAGGTCAAGGGATTACGAATTTCATGGGCTGTTCCTGCGGCAATCTGTCCAATCATCGCCAGACGGTCGCTTCGCTGTACCTGCTCCTCCAACGAGCGCAAATTGGACACATCCTTGAATAGCACATAAGCACCTACGATCTGCTGCTGTTCATCACGCATGACATTCGAATCCATAAGAAGCTCATATCGATCCACACCATTGCACCAAGAGACAGCATGATTCCGCACACTCACACCTTCAAGCAGAGAACGTTGTACGAGATGATGCTCTGTAGGCATGTCACCAAACAGCTCATTGACCCGTCTCCCGAGCGCCTTCTCTCTCTCCCATCCCATCACTATGCACGCCATATCACTGATGTCTACCAATGTGAACTGATTATTCAGCAGCATGATCCCTAAATTCACATCCTGAATAAAAGCACCGGCAAATTGCTGCAGCAGCGTTAGTTCCGTATCCGCCGCCTGTACATTTGCTCCTTCATTGCAGGAATCAGACATAGAATTCTGCGACAGAGCGCCGTGTAACGGCATGCTTGAATCGATCATACACTCACCTCTTTTTGCAGAAACGAAAATGAGATATCCGCTCACTTGCTGTTCACTCTAAACTTCGCCATCAGGCAATCTTTTTCCTGCTGTTTATATAATATGAACATGTATTCATATTTATTGAAACAAAAAAACACCGGTTATCCCGGTGTCCTCGTATGCACTATATGAACCGTGCACCTGTTATTGATAATTGCGATCCGAGCGGCACTTCTACACTACGACTCAGGCCAGGCTTCCCTCCGGCACATGAGCTCTCCTACTTATGGCTGCTTCCTTCCGGACCTGACCAAGTTCATAGGCACCCATTGCGGAGGACCCAGCCGTCAACACCGAGTGTAAACGCCAAACCCCACATCGACAAAACCTCTAACAGGAATTCAACCTCGCTACAGCGGATTGCGAGTTACAGGGCACCGCTACCTCCCCGTCTAGCACGGCATAACTTAGTATAGACGATTTGCTGCAAAAGTGCAACTGACGTCATTTGTTAACAGATATGGCATCTGCTTCTTCCTTACTGTCATCCACATCTCCTTCCATTTGTTGCAAATACTTCAACAGCACACAAAGCAATGAACTCATAAGTCCACATCCTAAATAAATCCACGGCGTAGCACCTGATACCGGATACAGCCATTGCAGTGCACAAGCTGATAACACCGCATATACCAGTACATAAATGACCCAGAATGAAGCAAGGGACACAGTCTTAGCCGCCCAGATGAGCTCCAAAATGATAACCCCTACTAATGCGAAACTTGTGACAGCGAGACTGAGCCATGCCAGTACAACATTACCATCCGGCAGAACTGGCCACCCCCAAGCAGGAAGGGCCCTTGCAGCCAAGCGAAAAATACCATATTCAACCCCAACAACGAAGAAAGTAGCAACCATCACAATGAATGCGTCTTTGAACAACGTACCCATTCCTCTTTGCACACGATGCCCAAATTGTTCCGATCGCGCATGCTTGCGCCGTTCACTCCACTCTCCTGCCGCAACAAATAGAACCCCCAAGAAAAGCGCGCTTCCCACGATGGACAAGGGCAGCTCACCCTTGATGATGTGCCATATAAATCCCAAACTAAGCTCAAACAACCTTTCGATCATGCCGTTCACGCTCCGCTCCTTCTACTGTGGCCCCAATTCAAAGTCCAAATTCACCGGTTCTTTGGGCATTGTATCATTTACCGCTGGTCCACCCGTAGTAGGTACAGATTCATCAACAATATCCAAGCGAAATCCATCCACCCAGACTTGACCCGAACCGCTTAATAGCACGCCAAATGCAATCGCCTCCGCATAAGGTGCAATATCAAGTACAACTTCATATGGCCTCCATTCGGTCGTGCCGCTAATCGGACGATTGTCCATGTTGTCGAAGTTAATAGGCACTTCATCCTTCCCGTCAATCCGCATCCACATGCCAGCCCATCCCTGCACGTCGTCCGTCTTCAGAAACGCTGATAAACGAAGGCGCTGTCCCACATAATTCTCAGCCTTGAACATTTGCATCAACGTGCCAAATCCTCGTGGATCCGCATCCACTCTTCCTTGAATTGTACCTGACGACCTCCCGCGATATACATGAACGTGATCAAGAGTAACGCTATATTGGTGCGGATACACACCTGTTATGATCCATCCCTGTGGAGCAGACTGCATCATCCCATATCCGGTATTCTCAGATTGATTGTTCTCATCCATTCGATGATCCCCCTCTGGCGTGTAAAAGCATCGGAAACCTTGGCGGTATACATGCGGTGTCATGCCATACCGCTGCTTAAAAGCACGAGTGAAGCTGTCTTGCCCAGAAAATTGATATTCTAATGCGATGTCCAGTATGCGCTTGTCCGTTGACAACAGCTCCACCGCAGCCCTTGCCAATCTGCGCTCCCGTAATAATGTCCCCACACTGACACCCACATGCCGCTGAAACACACGATTAAAGTGAAAACGGGAGACCTTGCAATGTTCCGCTATGTCTGCTGCATCCACGTCCTCTGTAATATGCAGCTCTATGTAGGCTATTGCTTCTTTGATCCATTTCTCGTGCTCCAGCCACATTGCCAGCCCTCCCAAGTCATCTTGAGGCAATGCCAGCACATGCCTCGGAAATCCCCGTTCCATTTTATCGTATCGCATTTCCTCCCCCATTGTTTTGACATTTTGTGCGAAATCGAGTTCCGGACAGCAAGCATCAAGACAGGAGGATAAAAATATACAAAAAAAAATGAACTCCCTTGGCTGTTGCCAGCAAGGGAGTCCATATCGTAAACAGACGTATTAGATACCGTATTTCTTTTTGAATCGATCCACACGACCACCAGCATCCAAGAACTTCTGCTTACCTGTGAAGAATGGATGGCAAGCGGAGCAAACCTCTACCTTCAAGTTCTCTTTAACGGAACCTGTTTCGAAAGAGTTGCCGCATGCGCAAGTTACAGTCGTAATGAAGTATTTCGGTTGAATTGCTTCTTTCACTCGAATTCACCTCTTTCCGCCCTGAGCCCTTTGCGTGCCCAGAGTATATAAAAACACATGAATGGATTATAGCATGTTTGCATCTAGTTCGCAATCTCATGTTATAACCATATTCTTGTCCGCCATAACAGCGAACGAGCGCTTAGGAGCTCACAGAGCTGCTGCGTGTTCTGCGCGGAGGCGGGGTTGGTGTTCCGCTCGTATCAAGTGCTGCAAGGAACTCTTCGTTCGTCTTCGAATCACGCATCTTCTTCAAGAATTGATCCACGAATTCCGGAGACTCGTTCATGTTCTTACGAATTGCCCACAGCTTATCAAGCTCTTCCTTCGACAACAGCATTTCCTCGCGACGTGTACCCGAGCGACGAATATCGATAGCCGGGAAGATACGGCGTTCAGCCAGCTTACGATCCAGATGAAGCTCCATATTACCCGTACCTTTAAATTCTTCATAAATGATGTCATCCATACGTGATCCTGTCTCAACAAGTGCCGTTGCCAAGATCGTCAAGCTTCCACCCTCTTCAATGTTGCGGGCAGAACCGAAGAAGCGCTTTGGACGATGGAAGGAAGCTGGATCAATACCACCAGACAACGTACGGCCAGACGGCGGAACCACGAGGTTGTATGCTCGCGCCAAACGCGTAATACTGTCAAGCAGGATAACAACATCCTTCTTATGTTCCACGAGACGCAGTGCACGCTCCAGAACAAGTTCTGTTACCTTGATGTGGTTCTCAGGCACTTCATCAAATGTGGATGCTACAACCTCACCTTTTACAGAACGCTGCATATCCGTTACTTCTTCCGGACGTTCATCAATAAGTAGAACGAACAGTTCAATCTCAGGATGGTTGGTCGAGATGCTATTTGCAATCTCCTTCAGAAGCAATGTCTTACCTGCCTTAGGAGGGGCGACGATTAGCCCGCGTTGTCCAAGACCAACAGGTGCGAGCATGTCCATAATGCGTGTGGACACTTTGTTGGAAGCCATCTCAAGCACAAGTTTCTTCTCTGGATATAGCGGCGTCAGGGCCGGGAAGTGCAAGCGTTGAGCTGCTTCATCCGGATTCTCACCATTGACGGCGTTAATCTGAAGCAATCCGAAATAGCGTTCGTTCTCTTTTGGCGGACGGCATTTTCCCGATACAAGATCACCAGTACGCAAATCAAATCTGCGAATCTGAGATTGAGAGATATAAATATCTTCCGAGCTAGGCAAATAGTTAATAGGACGCAAGAAGCCGAAGCCCTCTGGAAGGATGTCCAATACTCCCTCCATAAACATGAAGCCGCCTTGTTCCGCCTGCGCGCGCAAGATAGCAAATATTAATTCTTTTTTCTTCATTTGACCATAGCCAGGAATCTGAAATTGTTTTGCTAGTTTATATAGCTCGGTCAGCTTCTTCGTTTCCAAATCGGAAATTTGTAAATCCATGAATACAACTCCTATTCTGTTGATAAATACAAATGATGTCAGAAGGATAAGTCCATTGTGAAATCGTTACGTATAAACGCAGCGGCGTGTCAACATGAGATATGAAGGCTGGTTGATACAATGAGATGGTGGACAGATAACAGATGGGAACCATTCGGTCTGGGTAAAAGATAGCCGTTGAAGCGAAGCACTTATGGAAGTGATGGTGCTAAACGCTGCAGCCTCTCCAAGGAATAGAAAGGGAAATACTCTTCGTACGTTCAATCCTGCCAAAAAGTTGCATTTTCTTCTGTATCCGAAAGAGAATGCTCCACTTCCACTCTCTTTCGGACACAGTCCAATACACAAACGACGAATACTAGATGAAATTCCGCACAGCCACATGAGCAGGGCGCATCATGGGGCGCATCGCCACACCTTAACTGACGATCGCGAAATGATCATTATCCTATTTTTACCCTATTACCGTCGAATTATTCCGTCTGACGCCATACATCAGCGCCTAAATTTCGCAAATTCGTGACTAGGTTGTCATAGCCACGGTCAATATACTCTACGCCGGAGATTTCAGTAATGCCATCCGCTACTGTTAGTCCTGCAATGACAAGCGATGCTCCCGCACGCAAATCCGCTGCTTTCACTTTCGCGGCATGCAACTTGGTTCCTTCAATGACAGCAGAGCGACCTTCTACACGGATTTTGGCTCCCATGCGAAGCAGCTCAGGCACATTCTTAAATCGATTGCTATATACGAGATCGGACAGCATACTTACACCAGTTGCTTGCGTGAGCAAGCTTATCATCGGTGATTGAAGATCGGTTGCGAACCCTGGATATACAAGCGCCTTTACATCGATAGACTCGTAGTCAGGCTGGCCAAGCACGCGAAGGGACTCGTCCCCTTCTACGACTTGCACACCCATTTCCTCCAGCTTCGCCGTAAGTGCTTCCAAGTGCTTAGGGATAATATTGTCGATGAGAATATCGCCGCGCGTTGCAGCAGCAGCGATCATATAGGTTCCTGCTTGAATGCGATCCGGAATGATAGAATGACGGCAGCCATGCAGCCCTTCTACACCTTCAATACGAATCGATTCTGTACCAGCACCCTTGATTTTGGCACCCATTGCATTGAGCAGGGTCGCCACATCTATAATTTCAGGCTCTTTGGCCGCATTTTCGATAATGGTGATGCCTTTGGCTCGGGAAGCCGCAAGCATAATATTAATGGTTGCTCCTACACTAACCACATCGAGGTAGATTTTTGCGCCGCGCAATTCACGCGCCGAAATATGGATCGCTCCATGTTCATTGGTTACCGTAGCACCCAATGCTTCGAATCCTTTAATATGCTGATCTATCGGACGGGGTTCAAAGTTGCATCCTCCAGGCATGCCTATTGTCGCTTCGCCAAAGCGGCCGAGCAAGGCGCCCATTAAATAATAAGAGGCCCGCAATTTCTTCACAGGTCCGTTATACATCGGCATCGAAATCATGCTAGATGGATCAATTCGCAAGGCAGAACCTTCCCAGCTTGCCTCTCCACCGAGTTCGGTAATAATCTCCGTATAGGTTGCAACATCACTTAATGCCGGCAAGTTATCGAGCACTACTTCACTCTCTGCTAAAATCGCCGCAGGAATGAGTGCGACTGCACTGTTCTTCGCACCGCTGATCTGCACAGTGCCACGCAGCGGCCGCCCACCGCAAATCATTAACTTTTCCATCACAAGCTAAGTTCCCCCCACGCCGCACCTATCACAGGTTCGGCTCGCCCATATGCTTTATTGGATTCATGTTCATTCATCATAACGCTAAATAATCGCAAAAAAGGGAAGAACACCGGCGAACCGGTGCTTTTCCCGCATTCGTAAACATAAATATGAGTATCGATTATGCTTGGTTGTTGGATCCGAACAAGCGGATTTTGTTGCGAACAACTTCAACCATTGCATTGCGTGCTGGCGTCAAGTATTTGCGAGGGTCGATAACGTTCGCATCTTTAGCCAATGCTTCGCGGATAGCCGCTGTGCAAGCAACTTGGTTTTCTGTGTTCACGTTGATTTTACCTGCACCTGCTGCGATCGCCTTGCGGATGGATTCGTCAGGTACACCGGAACCGCCGTGCAATACGACTGGAACTGGGATTTTGGAAGCTACTGCTTCAATGATATCGTAGTGAAGTTTAGGCTCGCCTTTGTACATGCCGTGAGCAGTACCAACAGCGATTGCAAGTGCATCTACGCCCGTTTCTTCGTAGAAGCGGATTGCTTCTTCTGGGTTAGCCAATTGAGCTGCATCTTCGTCTACGTGAAGATCGTCTTCAACACCGCCGATTGTACCCAATTCACCTTCAACGGATACGCCCATAGCGTGAGCTGCTTTAACGACTTCTTTAGTCAAACGGATGTTGTCTTCGTATGCATGGTGGGAACCATCGAACATAACGGAAGAGAATCCGGCACGAATACAAGCCATAGCTACTTCAAATGTGCTACCATGGTCAAGGTGCAAAGCGATTGGCAAGCCGGATTTCTTAGCAGCTGCCTCAGCCATTGCTACTGTGTACTCCATTCCCATGTAACGCAAAGCGCCTTCGGATACACCAAAGATAATTGGCGCGTTTTCTTCCATCGCCGCTTCTGTAATTGCTTGTGTGAATTCCAAGTTATTGATGTTGAACTGACCTACTGCAAATTTGTTTTCTTTTGCTTTAGGCAAGAACTCGTTCATCGAAACTAATGGCATGGTCTCCATCCTCCTAGGAAGTTGTTCGTCGTCTGTCTATCTAGATTATAGCCGACATCTTATACGGTGTTATTATATCACAATTGGGTGTGAAAAAGTAAACAACCTCTTGACAAAACAGCTACATTACGTTTACAGCAATCGCTTTCCCCGAAACCGCTGCCTCATTGGCCGCTTCCATCAATTTTGTTAGGTCTAGCGCCATTTTTACGTTGTCCATGCACACTTCTCTGCGCTGCACATGACCGACCCATTGCTCAAACATATTCGGGATTGGTTCATCAAATGGAACGATGTTCCACTCCCCATCACTCTCATTCAATCGAATGCGGATTTGCTCATCCGGCATTCCGTACATAATGCTTCCTCTTGCACCATGAATCTCAATCATGAACGGGGATTGACCGGTAACAAACCCTGTTTCAGCAATGCCAATGGCACCTCCAGTATACTGGAGCAGCGCAACTGCGTTGTCCTCTACTTCTTTACCCGTAACATAGCCATACGACGCAGTTACGGCCTCAGGCATTCCCAACAGTGCACGGGTAATGTACATCGGATGACAGCCAAGATCAATCATTGCCCCACCACCGCATTCCGCCCGGTTGTAGAAATGCTCTGGCAGCCATCCTGCCAGCGCTCCATTATGCGCCATACGCACACGGACAAGCGATACATCGCCTATAGCACCCTCTTCTACTATCCGATGCAGCGTAACAATATCGCGCTCACACAGCTTCCGAAGAGCAACATTCAACACAACACCATTGGCTTCCACAGCATTCACGATGCGATCCGCTTCAGCTGACGTAAGCGCTAATACTTTCTCAGTGAAGATGTGCTTGCCAGCTTCCGCTGCCTTCACCATAATATCCTCGTGAAGGGAGGTCGGCGCTACTACGACAATCGCATCAATATCCTCTCTCAGCAGCATGTCATCCAAGTCCGGATAATAAGGCACATGATAACGGCCTGCATAGCGCTCACCGCGCTTGGCATCTTCATCCCATATTCCAACTAGCTCTGTATCTGGATGATGAAGGATAAAATCTGTATACTCTTCTGCATGAACATGCCAATAACTACAAACTGCTACACGTATCATCATTAACACCCCTGTATGATCCCTTATTGTCTTACTGATGTTATTTTGCTTAGCAAGTATAGGCCAGGATTTAGACAACACGAGAAACGAGGAAAGCCCCTAATGGGGTCTCTGCTGAGCGCCCTCCACTAGAGGCATGTCCAATTCTTCGTTCTTCGTACCACATAGCAATAATTGAAGACCATCCTCCGACCTTGCTCGGATAACATTGAAGAAGGCCAGGGCATCCCCCGGCATGTTTCTTGTTTATCGTTCGTACGCCACTTCTAAGAAGGCATAGTCATCTGATTATTCGGCTGTCCCTGCTCTAATGTCATATTGACCGCAATCCTCATCTCATCGATGTCGAAAGGCTTCGTAAAGTGCATCAATGCTCCGAGATCCGTAGCTTCCTTAATCATATCCAACTCGCCATAAGCGGTCATCATAATCACATTCATATGCGGCTTCATCAACTTGATCTGCTTCAAAATTTCCAACCCATCCATGCCCGGTATCTTCATGTCCAACAGGACAATATCCGGCGACTCCTCTCTTACGATCTCAAGCGCCATCTTGCCATTGGAAGCTTGATAGGTCGTATAACCTTCGCTACTGAACACTTCCATGAGAAGAACCCGAATACCATTCTGATCATCGACAATCAATACTTTCTTATTACTCAACTGGTACCCCTCCCACCGCGTCTCACGAGCGAGTGTGCAGCATCCTCTAGTTCGAATGAGTTAATCTCTCACACTGCATGCTTATTTTACCACTCCACATGTACTGTACATATTCGCTTCTTTACAATAAAATCCTTCTTCTTTCAGGAAAAACATCACAACTCCCACATAAAAGCAAAAAAAGCGAAGACTCTCCAATTAGGAAAGCCTTCGCTTCATATATTTTATGCGTTATTATCCACGGTGCTTCATTGCCGCTTTGACGAATTCACGGAACAATGGCTGCGGACGGTTCGGACGAGAGATAAACTCTGGATGGAACTGAACAGCCAAGAACCATGGATGGCTTGGAAGCTCGACAATTTCCACCAGTCGGCCGTCTGGGGACGTACCGCTAATCTTCAATCCAGCACCTTCAATTACTTCACGATATTCATTGTTGAATTCATAGCGATGGCGGTGACGCTCGTACACCAGCTCATCATTGTAGCAAGACATAGCGAGTGATCCCTCTTGCAGCTTGCAAGGGTACAGACCAAGACGCATTGTGCCGCCCAAATCTTCAATATCCTTCTGCTCTGGAAGCAGATCGATAACCGGATATTCTGTTGCTGGGTTGATTTCGGAGCTGTTCGCGCCATTCAATGCTGCGATAGAGCGTGCATATTCAATAACCGCAACTTGCATACCAAGGCAAATACCGAAGAACGGAATTTGTTGTTCACGCGCATAGCGGATCGCTGTTACTTTACCTTCGATACCACGATCGCCAAATCCACCTGGTACCAAGATACCGTGTACACCCGACAACTCTGCATCTACGTTTTCTTCTGTAATCTCTTCTGCATTCACCCAACGGATATTGACTTCTGTATTTGCATCAATACCTGCGTGAGCCAATGCTTCTACGATAGACAAGTATGCATCATGAAGAGCAACATACTTACCAACGATTGCAATCTCAACTTGTCCTTGAAGTTGCTTCACACGGTCAACAAGCTTCGTCCATTCCACCATGTCTGGTTCTGGTGTTTGAAGCTTCAAATGATTTACAACATAATCATCCATTCCTTGCTCATGAAGCATCAATGGTACTTCATACAACGTGGAAGCGTCACGGCATTCTACAACCGCATTCGCATCAATGTCGCAGAACAAGGAAATCTTGCGCTTCATATCCTCTGCAAGCTCATGTTCTGTTCGGCATACGAGCATATTCGGTTGAATACCGATGCTGCGCAATTCTTTGACACTGTGCTGTGTCGGCTTCGTTTTCACTTCGCCCGCAGCCTTGATGTAAGGGATCAAGGTAACGTGAATATACATCACGTTGTCACGACCTACATCACTCTTAATTTGACGAATTGCTTCCAAGAACGGCAAGCTCTCGATATCGCCGACTGTACCACCGATTTCGGTAATAACTACATCAGAGCCGGATTCCTTACCTGCACGGAATACGCGTTCTTTGATTTCATTTGTAATATGCGGAATAACTTGTACAGTTCCGCCAAGGTATTCACCGCGGCGTTCCTTTGAAATAACTGTAGAATACACTTTACCTGTTGTCACGTTGCTGTTCTTCGACAGGTTGATGTCGATGAAGCGCTCGTAGTGACCCAAGTCAAGGTCTGTCTCAGCTCCGTCATCTGTTACGAATACTTCGCCATGCTGATAAGGGCTCATTGTGCCCGGGTCAACGTTAATGTAAGGATCAAATTTTTGGATCGTTACTTTGAGCCCCCGATTTTTCAGCAATCTGCCCAGGGATGCAGCCGTAATCCCTTTACCAAGAGAAGAAACGACGCCGCCCGTTACAAAAATATACTTTGCCACTGGTGAAACCCTCCTATGATCAAGTGCATTCAAGACATGTTCTCGGGAGGCTTTGTCTGTAGAACAGGTTCGATACACGCAAGTTCCATAATCTCATGATGTTATCGTAACCCATTTATGCGATATTCATTGATGCAAAATGTCATTAAAAAAGCTCCTGTCTAAAATGTCCGGAAATGGTGTTCCGTAGTGGACGGGAGCTATTTTATACGAATCAAATTGTACCAATTGCAATCGGCAACAAAGCCATAAAAAACTGCAATTCGTATCCTAAAAAAACAAAAAAGTGACTCCCGTAGTGTCACGGGGCACTTTCTTCATATGTGAAAATGACTCTATTTAATTACGTGCAAATGCAAAGCCCATATGCTAGTTTACTCTGTAGGCATTCTCGTGTCAAGGGAGATCGAGTTGATTTTTCGCAGGGGCAGTTTATATGGAAAATGCCGCTTACGTATCCCTCCTGAACATACCCCAGATCAGCTAGGATATACAGGAAAAATAAGCAAGCGGCATTCTAAAATGCGAAATCAAATCCTGAAGAGGATCTTACATATCCTCTTCCCGGTCATCCTCTTCTTCGAAGTCATCGTTTTCTTCTTCGTTCAGATCCGCATCTTCTTCATCGATTTCCTCTTCGATGTCAACATCATCTTCTACATCAGAATCTTCATCCTCGAAGATCTCCTCTTCCTCTTCGCCATCTTCATCGACGAAGTCGAAGTCTTCTTCTTCATCATTGTTGAAGCTGTCGTCATCATCAGAGTAATCATCATCGTCGTCATCATTAATGATGCGTGGACGAGGTGTACCCCCGGTCATCGCCTCTTCAGAACGGTCAACCGGATACCAGCGCTTCAATCCCCACAGGTTCTGGCCAACACAAGCAAAACGACCGTCAATGTTAATTTCCGTATATAACTGCGCAATGACATCGTTAATTTGCTCTTCGTTCAGACCCCGCAGCTTAGCGACTTCATTCATGAGATCGCGGTAATAGAAAGGCGTGTTGGCAGCTTTCAGTACCATGAAGGCAAGATCCACCATCGGTATTTCTTGCACTTTTTCAGGGTCTAATTTCAAATCCAGCGGTGTGCTCATTCGGACACATCCTCTCTCTCTAAAAAGTTCAAATTGCATTCACTTATCCATGTTCACACATAAGTAAACCCGATCTCAAGTGAAAATGCAAGTTTTCTTCCTATAGACGAAGAAATGCCACAAGTCGGACAAAAAATAGAAACGCGAAGGGAATCCCTTCGCGTTCGACTGTATCCGCACCCGATGAAGGCTCACGCCCCGTATCGGGTGTGCTAAGCCCTTCGTCGGCTCTTCTTCATACTATGTCCGTGGAAGTCTTTTGACACGGTGGAAGGCCTATCTTTCGCAAAAAAGGCATCTACCCCAGTCCACGCCGGGGTCTGATGCATACGATATGTAAAATTGTCTGTTCAAAAAGACGCTTCAACCGATCCACATTCGTTCGGGTTCACTTGATTATCATATGTACGCTTTTTGAACAACCGTTACAAAGGAACTGTCGGGAGGGACTCGACAATGGATATTACGGGCTTACTCCAGTTACTTATTCAAGGGCTCAGTACCACTAAGCCCTGCGAACGACAACTGCTCATCCGCTTCCGCACCCATGAACAGTATGAACAATGTTCCGAGGTGCTGCATGAACTCGAAGCAAGCAGATCTGAGCTTGCTGATATTCGCAAGGTTCCACTCATTGATGGCTGGGTATATCCGGCCAGAACGGACTTCGATTCCACCCTGCTATCGACCGCTTATGATGTTATCGTAGAAGAAGATATTCATCTCTCGATGCACGCCGTATCCCAGCGTCCTGTCAATTGGGAGCGCGGCATTCCTTGGGGGGTTAAGCACATCAAAGCACCCCAAGCTTGGAGCACGACTACCGGTTATCGTGTTCATATTGGTGTCATTGATACCGGGGCTGATTTCCACCATCCTGACCTTCGGCACTCGCTCACCCGCGGCATTAATCTGATCCAGCGCGGTTTGCCCCCACATGACGACAATGGCCACGGCACCCATATCGCAGGTACGATCGCCGCTGCCAATCAAATGTACGGCATTATCGGAGTGGCTCCTCGCGCCATTATTCATCCCGTTAAAGCATTCGATGAAAATGGAGCAGCCTTCGTATCTGATATTATCCAAGGCATTGATTGGTGTGTCCGCCATGGTATGAATATCATTAATATGAGCTTCGGCATGAAGACCCGCAGCAAGTCGCTGCTCACTGCTGTCACGAACGCTTATAATGCTGGCGTAACCGTTGTCGCCTCCTCTGGCAATGATGCAAAGCGGAAGTCTATTGATTACCCCGCCCGTTACTTGCAGACGATCTCGGTTGGAGCTACTGATCGAATTCGGAAAATTGCCTCCTTCAGCAACCGCGGCCGTTACGTCGACATCTATGCACCCGGCGATAAAATTGTATCTGCTTGGATCAAGGGCAAATATCATGAAATGAGCGGCACCTCAATGGCCACCTCACATGTAAGTGGCGCTATTGCTCTGCTGCTTGCCATGAAGCCTGGTCTCAAGCCTGGTGAAATCAAAACCTTGCTGCGACGATCGGCAAGTCCGATGCGAAGCCGGAATACTACTTCTCGTAGTTTAGGAGAAATCGATGTCATGCGCCTCCTTAAGGAAGCAGAACGCTGACGAGATCCGAACGGGAACAAACACGAGAATGGATGGAAACAAAACAAGGGCAGCCGAGCAAGTCGACTGTCCTTGAAGTTCATTCATGTAGTTGTGCTGTGGTCTAGGAGGCCATTACCGGATCTAGCTTCGTTCGAGGCGTGTTCCACAACTCTGTCCACTTCTTGATTGCAGAGATGAGGATGATGACTCCGAGCACCATCATAATAATTGACAACGATGCATTCAGAATGCTGTAGCCCTTATTAGTTGGATTCAAGTACACATTGGATATCATCCATATTCCCGCATAGTTAACGGTTACGAACAAGTAAGCGAGCGGCACAAGACAAGTAAGTGCATACCAGCGCTTATCCGCAATCTTCATAATAACCGTAGCACCGATGATAAGACCGATGGAAGCCATCATCTGGTTCGATACCCCGAACAGCGCCCATACCGATCCAATATCGCCAGAGAAGAGCAGGTATCCCCACAAGAAGCAAGCAAGCGCACTAGCAAAGATGGAGCCAGGTACCCAATCTACTCGTTTCAATGGCTTATACACTTCTCCGAAGAAGTCTTGGATAATGTAGCGCGCCACACGTGTTCCCGCATCAATTGCGGTTAGGACGAATACCGCCTCGAACATGATAACAAATTGGAAGAAGTACGACGAAAGCGATTCGAACCATGGGAACTTCGTGAAAATGTACGTCATGCCAACTGCGAGTGTTACAGCTCCACCCGTGCGGCCTTCCAAGTTCAAACCGATCTCTCGCGCGAGATCCGGCAAATGAACCACATTCATGCCCAGCGTCTTAAACGCTTCTGGCGTTGAGTTAATTGCGAAGTAATCAGCAGGCTGCAAGGCAGTTGCCGCTATAAGTGCCATAATCCCTACAACGCATTCGACCAGCATCGCGCCGAAGCCAACGACTTTAATATCGCTCCAGCGATCCAGCATTTTCGGTGTCGTACCCGATCCTACGAAGGCGTGGAAGCCAGAGATTGCTCCACAAGCTATCGTGATCGAGATGAACGGCCATACTGGGCCTGCCAGTATTGGGCCTCCGCCGTTGATGAATTCAGTTACGGCAGGGAATGGAATATCAGGATTGATAATGAACACACCAACGATAAGAGCAATGAATACTCCGATCTTCATAAAGCTGCTCAAGTAGTCGCGCGGTGCAAGGAGAAGCCATACAGGCAGTGCTGCCGCAAAGAATGCATATATCGGCAAAATAATTGCCAGCGTCTTCATATCAAAGGTCAACCATTGGCCAAGCGCGGTACCTTGAATGTAGGGACCCATAAATACACCGACCATCAAAAGTACAAAACCAACGGTAGAGGCAAGCTTCAAATTGCCTGTCTTCTTGTACCAAATCCCAACCATCATGGCAATCGGGATCGTGATGCCTACCGAGAAGGTTCCCCATGGATTGTGTTCAAGCGCATGGAGCACTACCATCGACAGACCCGCCATCGTAATCGTAATAATGAACAGCATCGCTAGGCCCGTACAGAAGCCTGCCACTGGCCCAAGCTCATCCTTCGCTACCTCAGAGAGCGACTTGCCTTGCTTGCGCATGGAAGCGAACAATACAACCGCATCATGTACAGCACCGCCGATAACGGCACCGATCAACAACCAGAGCAGCCCTGGCAGATAACCGAACTGGGCAGCTAATATCGGACCAACTAACGGCCCTGCCGCAGCAATGGCTGCGAAGTGATGACCGAAGGTCACCCATTTATTCGTCGGCACATAATCCTTGCCGTCATTTAATTCGTGCGCCGGAGTAGGCTTGGAATCGTCTAGCTTTAACACTTTGTTTGCCATAAATGTTCCGTAGAGGCGATAGGTGATCATCAAGATGCAAATCGAACCAATCACTATTGAAACCGCATTCATGATCGTCCACTCCTTTCGAGCTGTTGCTGTTATCTTACCTTATGAAAACAGCATTACCCTGTTTTCAAAGCAGAATGCCGCATGTCCATGATGAAGTGCACAAAAAAAGGATTGAAATGCAAACGGTTTCAACCCTCTCTTCTATCCTTATTCGCCTCTTCTCCATCTCATTCCAAAATTGATTGGATGATTGGTGAACGCCACTATTTTAAAATCCTAGAAGCTGCTTAAGTCCCTTCATATAGGTACGACTCACAGGCAAGCTGGATCCGTCCTGCATCTTCAGTTGGCATGTGGAGTGGAACCATGGCTCAATCTCTACAATGCGATCCACATTCACCAAGTAGGCCCGATGCACACGAATAATGGATGGGTGAATCAGCTTCCGCTCCAGTACACTAAGTGGTTCTCCTACACGATAGCGCTGTTCTGTCGTTGCGACGACTGTCTTTCCCTCTTCAAACCCGATGTACACGATGCGATCCACATGCAGAACAACAATGCGCTCATCCACCGTCGTAATGGCAAGCCGCTCTACCCGTTCTGTCGGGGTAGACCGGGAATGTGATATTACCTCATTCTGCATCAATGTAACTGAACGCGAGCCCTGCTTCTCCAGCTTCTCGACGGTTAGCTGAATGCGCTGCTCATCGAACGGCTTTAGAATATAGTCAGCAGCGTTCAACTCGAAAGCACGCAGCGCATATTCATCATACGCCGTTGCGAATACAATCGCAGGTGGCTCATCCAACGCGCCCAACCGTTCTGCTGCCTCCAACCCACTCGCTTCGGCAAGTTGAATATCGAGAAATACGACGTCCGGACGTAGCGCCCCTATGCGCTTCAACGCCTCTTCCATCGATTCTGCCTCTCCTACAACGTCAACCCGCTTCGTCCGGCGAAGCAGATAACAGAGTTCGTCACGAGCTAGCGGCTCATCATCCACGATAAATACTTTCAACATTGATGTCCCCCCGTTCGCTATAATGGATCGGCAACGTAATCGTAACCGATGTCCCTTCTCCAAGTGTACTATCGATTATGATCGAGCCCCTGCTTCCATACAGTTCTTCTATTCGCTTCACAATGTTGCACAGCGCTGTGCCTGTTCCTTCTGCAGACGGAACCGCCTCATTGCCAAGCGCGGCCATGGACTCTGGTGCTATGCCCTTCCCATTATCCTTGGTCGTAATCGTCACGCTAGCTCCATTCACCTGCGCCCGAATCGATACTATTCCTTGCGACAAAGTAAATCCCTTGGAGAAGGCATGCCGAATCGCATTCTCCACCAGTGGCTGAAGCGTGAATGGCGGTATTAGTACGTCCATAAGAGGACCGTCAATGTCCGTCTCTACGACATATTTGCCGGGGAATCTCGCCTGTTCCAATGACAAATACGCTTCCACATGCTCTAATTCCTTGTGCAGCGGGATAAGCATCTTACGTGCGCCCTGCAGATTGCTGCGGAAAAACACACTGAGCTGCTGCAGCAATTTGCGCGCCTTCTCCGAATCGGTGCGGCAGAGAACGGATATGGTATTGAAGGCATTAAATAGAAAGTGCGGGTGAACCTGAGCTTGCAGCGCCTTGATCTCCGCATCCTTCAGCAGCCGACTCTGCCGTTCTGCTTCCGCCAATTCCAACTGGGTGGAGAACAGCTTGCCAAGACCCTCTGCAAGCTCTCGTTCTACTCGATCCAGCCGTGAGGGCTGCTTGAAGTACAGCTTCAATGTGCCCACCGTACGGTCATGCACCTTAAGTGGTAATACGTATGCAGCTTGCAAAGGACAACTCGGCTCGAAACACTGAATCTCTTCTCGTGAGGATGCCTTATGAACAATGCCCTCCTCCAGCACTTGCTTCGTCAACTGCGTGGATATTCCATTCAACGGCACATGATGGTCGTCCCCCGCCCCCACGTGCGCAAGAATGTGATGCTCATCTGTAATGGAGATCGCGTCAGCATTCGTACCTTTCCATATGATCAACGCCGCTTCTCGGCATGAATCGCTATTTAACCCTTGACGGAAAAACGGCAAGGTCTGATCGGCGATATGAAGAGCGTTATGGGTCAACAGCGCCCGAGAGCGCTCCTCTTCCTCATAGATGGATTGAATAATCAGCATGAATAATAGAATGCCGAATCCATTGACCGCGACCATCGGTACACTGATCAGCTTGACGAGTTCCCAAGCAGAGCTCCAAGGTTCCGCTACGAGCAAGATGATGCCCATCTGCGCACACTCCATCCCTATGCCGATCAACGCTGCATGCCATGCAGCATGCTTGCCTTGAATCATACGAAAGCGCTTTCCAACGAGCCCAGTGATAATACCAGCCATTATCGTCGATATCCCACAAGCAGCAGCGGTATAGCCGCCAAGCGATAGGCGATGCAAGCCCGCAATTAACCCAACACCTGTTCCGACAAATGGACCGCCAAGCAGTCCTCCAATGACAACACCCATAATGCGTGTATTTGCAATGGCACTCCCCGTCTCTATATCCATATGCCAAGCTTGTGAATATACCGAGCTATTATGAATTTGCACACCAGTATAGTTGCTGATTACCCCAAACGCGCCGAACACGAAGATCAGCAGCCATTTCTCAGCTGTACCGTGTTCATTATGAACAATATGTCGAAATGACTTCATACGCGACAGCACAAATGCGATGATCAGTAATACGCCAACCCGCTCGATCATCAGCGGAAGCAGATACAGCATCCTCGTCACCTACTTTCTCTCTAGCTCGATCCTCTCGATGGTTCTTGGTCTTATTTTACCGAATAACTAACTATTGTGGGAACAAGAAAGCGTCCTGCAAGCTAGTTTCAGCTCACAGGACGCTCTATATTAGGCAATGAACATTGTAACTCTCGTTAGGCGCTGTCTTACATCTGTTCTGGAGCAGATACGCCAACCAGACGAAGTACGTTCGCAATTGTTGTACGAACAGCGCCGAGCAATGCTAGACGAGCTTGTGTCTGCTCTGCATCCTCTGTAATGACACGCTCTGCTCTGTAGTAGCTGTGGAAGAGCGATGCCAGCTCGTACACATAACGAACCAAACGATGTGGCGCATAGTCGCGGGCAGCAACCGCAATCTCTTCTGGAAGCTCACCCAGCTTGCGAAGCAGGTCGAATTCATGCTCAGCCGTCAGCTTCGCCAAATTCAGCTCATTCAACGGCTGCAACGCAACCCCTTGTTCTTCCGCCTGACGATAAATGCTGCAAATACGCGCATGCGCATACTGTACGTAATAGACAGGGTTCTCATTGGATGTGGAGATCGCCAAGTCCATATCAAAGTCAAGGTGGGAATCCATCGAACGCATTGTGAAGAAGTAACGGATTGCATCAACGCCCACTTCATCCATCAAATCTTCCATGGTTACGGCTTTCCCTGTACGCTTGGACATTTTCACTTTCTCGCCATCTTGGAACAAGCTAACCATTTGCGCAATCAACACGACCAGCTTATCCGGATCATTACCAAGCGCTTCCATAGCCGCCTTCATACGTGGGATGTATCCATGGTGGTCAGCACCCCAAATGTTAATCATTTTGTCAAAGCCACGGCCGTATTTATCCATATGATACGAAATATCTGGAGTCAGGTACGTGTAAGAACCATCATTCTTCACCAACACGCGATCCTTGTCATCGCCGAATGTCGTTGTTCGCAGCCATGTTGCACCTTCATGTTCGAATACATGTCCGCTTGCACGAAGCGCATCCAGCGCCTTCGTCACTTCATTGTTCTCGTATAGCGATGTCTCGCTGAACCATACGTCGAACGGAACACGGAAGCGATTCAAGTCGCGCTTGATTTTATCCAATTCCTTCGAGAGACCGTAAGTACGGAAATAACGCTCGCGCTCTTCCTCAGACAAGGACAGCAGACGTTCGCCCTCTGCTTGAACAAGCTCTTCCGCAAATCCCTTAATATCTACACCATGATATCCATCTTCAGGCATTTCTGCTTCCTGTCCCAATGCTTGCTTATAGCGGCATTCAATCGATTTCGCAAGATTGTTCACTTGGTTCCCTGCATCGTTAATATAATATTCGCGCGTTACTTCATAACCCGCGTAATCAAGCAGGTTGCACAATGCATCGCCGACAGCCGCACCGCGTGCGTGTCCAAGATGAAGGCTTCCTGTAGGGTTCGCAGATACGAACTCTACCTGTACGCGTTGACCGCTGCCAGCCGCAATCCGTCCGTAGTCGCTGCCTTTTTCATTCACTTCGTGCAAGATGTCGTAAAGATAGCTCTTGTTCACACGGAAATTAATAAATCCAGGTCCAGCGATCTCTGCGCTTTCAATGGAAGCCGCTTCTTTGTTCAGGTTCTCGATGATCGCTTCAGCAATTTGGCGTGGATTGCGCTTCGCAATGCGCGTCAACTGCATCGCTGCATTGGATGCCAGATCACCGTGCGTCTTATCCTTCGGCACCTCAATAACGAACGCAGGAATATCCTCGCGCGCTACAAGACCTGCTTGTACGATTGCATCCTCAATTGCTTGCTTCACTTGATTGTTTACTCGTTCCATTACACTGCTCATATGTCTCGTTCCTCCTGCATCTTATCGTTCATGCCTGTTTCAGGCGGGTGTAATACGTAATTGAATATTGAATTTCCCCGTGCAGCGTTCTTCTATATATAATTGATACGACCACGCTATACGCAATTCGTCGAATTGTAGCGGCCCTTCGAACGGCCAAGGCTTGTCCCAAGACAGCTTCGATGTCTCTGTTGTTAGAGGAAAGCGAATCGCAGATGAACGATAGTAACCATTCTGTCTCGCTCCAAGAGCAAATGTCTGCTCTGCTTCAACCTGTCCTCTACGCGTTAGCTTCACCTGGGTCTCACCCACCTTCAGTGTAACCTGTGTACGGCCCGCATCTTCGGCAGAATCACTTCGTCGCTTCACCCGCTCCGGCTGGGACTGAGTCTCGGTATAGCGAATATAGAAATGTGAACCCTTCCGATATAAATCGCCCCGTACGTGCTCCGTGACCCGTTCATCATCTTGTCGGCTGTCAATCGTGATAAGAACCGGCAATCTATCAGCCGCTTCCCTCTGATGCTCCGTCATTGTCAAGCTCCATTCTCCAAAGTCTGATTTCTAAATTATCCGGTATACGCCCGCCTTTTGCAACCTCCTTTTCCTATTTGCGCCCTAGGGATGCAGCTAAGCATAGCAGGGACAATTAATCGACAATCTATGGCATAATACGATAACTTACGAATTTGTAAGGTTATACCTCAAGAAAGACGTGGAAATTCGAATCTTCCCTCAATTATAATAATAGTAGTAAATGATTCCTCGATTGTCCGCTGCTGCATAATTGCTCAGCTTATGTCATTATTTCGAGGAGTATGGGGGCGATAAATGGTGGAATGGACGGTACTTCTAACTTGGTTAACGAACCATAGCGACTGGCTACTCCTGATAACGCTCGTACTCCACCTAGCTTCGTCAGTATGGGTTGTTATCGACAGCATCCGCATTGAACACTCTGTCTTCTTTACAGTCGGCATGACGACCATTGTGGTCATCGCTCCGCTGTTCGGGCTATGCATTTATATGATGATTCGAAACACAAAACGAAACGCACATCGCAACCACCGTAGACGTACAGGAACCTCTGCAGTCTAACGATACGGAATAGAACGGGAGCTGTCCTAGACAGCTCCTTTTTCACGTTATGATCTATGCTTTATCTATTTTTCTCCCATCTTCTCTCATGCTAATCTTGTTGATAGAGAAATCCAGTGTTTATATGAAGGAACCGCAACGCACAATTTATTAGAGGAGTGACCCGACGTGCCCACCAAGTCAAGAAGGCGTACGCCAGTCGCCACAAGTTGGCGATGCGGCGGATGCTGTGCTTGTCGATGCAAGCTGCACAGCTGAAGCTGTCGCAAGGCGCCTACATCGACAAGCTGTCCTTCATCAGGGCAATATTGTGGCATGTTCCTTGTAAGCCGAATCAGGGACGGCCTGGTGCAGTCTATTTGTCATTCATTTATACAGATGCCGGCATTCGTAATGATGCTGGCATTTGCTGTTTTCACACCGATACAAAAGGAATATTTGTCCATTGTCGTGAATTATAATAAACTGTACTCAGTTATACAAAATACATACAAATAGGTGAATGTCTGTGAACCCTTCCTTATTAGGCATTTCGAGTGTGTCCTTCCTGCTCGTTGCCGCATTGACCCCACTGCTCATCTGGGGATTGCGGACACTGAAGCTGACGCAGCCAATTCGAGCCGAGCTTCCGCCTGATCATCAAGCTAAGCGCGGCACACCGCTGATGGCCGGCCTTATTCTGATTATCGGTGTAATTACCTCTGTCTCCTATCACCCATCGCCAATGACGATGTTTCTGGCAGCGACGTTTCTGCTATTCGGTTCCGTTGGTCTAATGGATGACTTGAAGAAGGCCGTATTCCAGGATCCCTCCGGGATATCGGGCAAAGCGAAGCTTGTCTTCCAATTCTCCTTTACCGGAGTTCTGTTGTACGTACTCATTCAACATTTTGACGTCAGTACGACCATTGTGCTTGGGGGCGGGCTAACGCTCGATCTTCCTCTACTCGTGTATGTGCCAATTATGGTACTGTTCGTGGTAGGTTCGGCAAATGCGATTAACTTTACAGATGGTCTGGATGGGTTGCTTATCAATGTGTCGATCCCGACTTATTTCTTCTTCTTTCTCATATCCGATCATATGGAAGTGAAGATGTTCTCGCTCATCATGATTGCCTGTCTGCTTGGGCTGTTCATTTATAATATTTATCCTGCGCGTGCATTCATGGGGGATACCGGATCGCTCGCCATCGGCGGCTCCCTGTCATTCCTTGCGGTACTCGAGAAGGTAGAGATCCTGATTCCGGTTCTCTTCTTCGTCTACTTCGCGGAACAACTGTCTGTTATTCTACAAGTATGGTACTACCGCAGAACGAAGCTGAGAATGTTCCGAATGGCGCCCATCCACTATCATTACTCGCTCAAATACGGTTGGAGTGAGAACAAGATCGTCGTTATCTTTGGCTTCATCTCGTGGGTCGGAGTGGGGATATGCTGGTTAGCTTGGAAGTTTCTCTTATCTTAACAGTCGTTGCACACGAAAGCCCCGCAGCCTTTTGAGGCGGCAGGGCTTCTGTTCATTTTGTCATTTCGTTAGGACGCCATAAACTTATCTGTGAATTCCCATACTTTATTCCAATATACCGCTCCAGCAAGATGAGCGCCTCCGTGTCCTGCACCCTTGATCACCAGCAGATCCTTCTCGACATTTGCCGCATCATATAACTCATGAACCATTTCATATGGAACGAACATGTCGGAATCCCCGTGAATGAATAGAATAGGAGTCTTGCTCTTTGCTACTTGCTTCAAGGCAGAGGCATCCTGCAAGTCATAACCGGCTCTAATATTAGCAACCACATTGGAAGCCGTCATAATCGGGAAGGCAGGCAAATGAAATAGCCGTTTCAATTGGTAGCTGAATTCATCGTAAGCCGACGTGTACCCACAGTCCTCGACAATCACCTTGACATTCGCAGGAAGTTCTTCTCCCGAGGTCATCATAACCGTCGCTCCTCCCATGGAGACCCCATACAGGGCAATTTGAGACTCGGGGTTAGCTTCGACGATTTGGCGAATCCAACCCATCATGTCTAGTCGATCATGCCAGCCCATTCCAATATAGGAGCCCTCGCTCTTTCCATGTCCTCGTAAGTCGACGAGCAGTACATGATAGCCTTTATCATAGAATCTCTTGACCGCATACGACATCTGCTTACCGGAGCTCGTATAGCCATGAACGACAATGGCCCACCTATTCGTGGGATTCTCTTGCCGATACTCATAGCCCTGCAGCTTCAAACCATCGAAGGAAGCTAACGTGACCTCATCGTGATGCTTCGTTTCGATCCATTCTTTTGCCACCTCATTTCCTTGCGTCTCCAGTCCATCTACTTGCATCGTCGGAACCGCACGATCAAGATCCGGATTGTTGTCGAGGAACGGACGCTCCGTCTCCGGATTAAGCGCTATGTTGTAAAAATGATTCCCTATGAATCCTAATGCAACGATGATAATAATGAATACGGTTGTGATCGAAATAAGTAAAATCTTCATCTTACTCATTCTCATCCTCCCTTTCTCTATATTTTAAAGGGGACCGCAACGCATGTCTAAGCCCTGCCCTTTTGCTGCTTCTTACAAAAACAAGCGCACTTCCTCTGCTGCATGCAGATTCCGTGCGCTTGGACGATGCTGCTTTGTTACAGACTACATTACTTTACGAACCCGAGCAGCATCTCACGAATGATTTTGCTCGCCGTAATCGGCGTTTGCTCGGTTGGGTCGTAGATTGGCGCAACTTCCACCAAGTCACATCCAATAATATTGGCTTCCGAACGGGCAATCGAATGAACCGCTTCAAGCAATTCCTTCGACGTAATGCCGCCCGCTTCTGCCGTTCCTGTTCCCGGTGCGCAGCTTGGATCAAGCACGTCAATATCGATCGTGACATAGACCGGACGGCCAGCCAGCTCAGGCAGAACCTTCTTCAGAGGCTCAGCTACTTCGAACGGGAAGAAATTGATGTTCTCGCGAGCATACGTCCACTCTTCACGCGAACCAGAGCGGATGCCGAACTGGTACACGTTCTTGCCGCCGATCATCTCAGCAGCCTTGCGGATTGGTGTGGAGTGAGACAAAGGCTCACCCTCATACTGCTCCCGCAAGTCAGCGTGCGCATCAATATGAATAATAGCGAGATCAGGGTATTTCTTGTACACCTCTTGCAGGACAGGCCATGTCACTAGGTGCTCCCCGCCAAGGCCGATTGGGAACTTCCCATCGCCCAGCAGCTTGCCTACGAATTCCCCGATGATATCCAGGCTCTTCGCCGCATTGCCGAATGGCAGCAGCAAGTCGCCTGCATCGAAGTAATTCAATTCCTCAATGCTTCTATCGAGATACGGGCTGTACTCTTCCAAGCCTACCGATGCTTCGCGGATACGGCCTGGGCCGAAGCGCGATCCTGGGCGGAAGGACACCGTGTAATCCATTGGCATGCCATAAATGACGGCCTTTGCTCCCTCGTAATCATCAGAGCTGCAAATGAACACATTGCCCGAATATTTTTGATCTATTTTCATTGTCTTCGCTCCTCCTTCTTCCTGCACTATCTTATTTGCACAGATCCTCTACAAATTTAGGCAGACAGAAGGCTGCTTTGTGCAGACGAGAAGAGTAGTACTTCGTCTCCATTTCTGGAATCTGTGCTTCGTCCACTTGCAGCGGATCGTGCTGCTTGCTGCCCATTGTGAACGTCCAGAGACCGCTCGGATAGGTCGGAATATTCGCACCGTACACGCGTACGATCGGGAAGATTTCCTTCACGTCACGGTTCACCTGCTGGATCAAGTCCGCCTTGAACCAAGGGTTATCCGTCTGCGCTACGAACAGGCCATCTGCCTTCAAAGCATCATAGATGCCTTGGTAGAAGCCGCGCTCGAACAACGGTGCCGCAGGGCCTACCGGCTCTGTGGAGTCGACCATAATAACGTCGTATTCATTTTTGCTGTTCAAAATATGCATGTATCCATCATTCACGATAACTTCTACACGCGGGTTGTCCAGTTCGCCCGCAATTTCAGGCAAGTACTGCTTGGAGTATTCGATGACTTTGCCGTCGATTTCAACGAGAACTGCCTTCTCTACTCCAGGGTGCTTCATGATTTCGCGGATAACTCCGCCGTCGCCGCCGCCGACGACAAGTACTTTTTTCGGATTCGGATGAGTTACAAGGGCCGGGTGTGCCACCATCTCATGGTATACGAACTCGTCTTTGATCGTCGTCATAACCATGCCATCCAATACGAGCATCCGTCCAAATTCCTCGGTATCCAGCATCGCTAAATGCTGAAACGGCGTTTGCTCCTCCACGAATGTTTCGCGGATTTTTGCCGTAATGCCAAAGGTAGGCGTTTGCTTCTCTGTAAACCACAATTCCATAACATCAACCTTCTTTCATAATCATGGTATCGTTGGCTTAGTTCCCGAAATGCTCGTAATGGTTCCTATGTGTAACATTCGTAACACTTCATCTCCATTTTGCACCAAACACAAAGTATTATATCGGTTCCCCCCCAAAATGCAATCATTTTCCGAAGTCAAGTTGAATGTTTGCACAATTTTCAGAGCTATTAGAGCTCTGAAAGCTGCTTTATCACTGGATTTTTGAAATTTTGACAAATGCTCTAGAATATTCTGTTTTTCATAGTTTTCAACCCTTTTACAGTTTGTGAACGGTGAATTTATTCTAGCAAAAAGGAATAACCTTCCTCCTCTTTTTCCATACTGAATGGTAACCACAAAATGGCCTGATGACGGTCGAACAGGAGGCGCTGCCATGCAGCGGTTAAGCGGCAAAAAGACTGAGAAAAAGAAGAAGCGCGGGTGGCGGCTATGGCTGAAAATCATTAGCGGTTCAATCGCGCTCCTTCTAGGTGCTTGCGGCATCCTGCTCGGGTATCTATATATGACGGATCTGCCTGTGTCTGATATGCAGAAGCCCTCCTTCATTTATGACAGCCAGGGGGCGGAACTTACATCACTAACAAGCGGGCAGAAGCAGCAGCATCCGGTTACGCTGACCGATATCGCTCCGGACGTCATTCATGCAACCATTGCCACAGAGGATCGGCAATTCTACCGTCATGTCGGGATCGATTTCAAAGGAATTGCTCGCGCAATGCTCGTCAATATCGAATCAATGTCCAAAAAACAAGGCGCCAGCACCTTGACACAGCAGCTTGCCCGCAACCTGTATCTCAACCACGATCGGACATGGGCTCGCAAGGTGAAGGAAGCGCAATATGCACTTCAACTGGAGATGAAATACAGCAAGGACGATATTTTGGAGCAGTATTTGAATCAGGTATATTACGGCCATGGCGCATACGGTATCGAGGCTGCCGCTCAGCTTTATTTTGGCAAGAAGGCTCGTGACCTAACGCTGGCAGAGAGTGCAATTCTTGCAGGCATTCCACGCGGCCCAAGCTATTATTCTCCCTATTTCAATATGAAAAATGCGAAGGACAGACAAAAGGTTGTGCTTCAGGGCATGGTGGAGACCGGATATATTACCCAAGAGCAGGCACAACAAGCCTACAATGAAACGCTGGCCATTCGACCGAGGGAGGAGCGAAGCGAGCTGCTTGTCGCCCCCTATTTCCGCGATTATGTCCGGCAGGAGCTCGATTCACTCGGCATTTCCGATCAAGCAATCGAGGCTGGGGGTCTGCGTGTATATACAACACTGGATAAACGGGCACAGGCGGCAGCAGAGCAGGCTGTCGCCAAGTATATTCCTGCAGAAGGGGATTTGCAGGCTGCTCTTATCTCGATCGATCCACGCAACGGCTATTTGAAGGCGATGGTTGGCGGCAAGAATTATCGGCTAAATCAGTATAATCGTGTATTCGCCAATACGCGCCAGCCTGGATCATCCTTCAAGCCGCTGGTCTATCTAGCAGCACTCGAGAAGCGAGCCATCACAGCGGCGACTCACTTCGTCAGTCAGCCGACTTCATTTAAATATGACAATGGCAGACAGCAATATAAGCCAAGTAATTATGGCGGCAAATATTATGGCGAGATTGATCTGCGCCGCGCCATTGCTGTGTCAGACAATATTTATGCGGTAAGTACCATTATGCAGATTGGCCCTGAGCAGGTGATCTCCCTTGCGCGGCGGCTTGGCATCGACAGTGACATGAAGCCACTCCCCTCTCTTGCGCTAGGTACATTCCCAGTAAGTCCACTGGAGATGGCATCCGCATACGGTGTGTTCAGTAATCAAGGCAAGCGTGTGATCCCCCGCTCCGTCTTGAAGGTCACCGACAGCGGCGGCAGTGTCCTATACGAGGCTCCACCGATTCAACAAGAGCAGGTAGTCAATCCAGCAGATGCGTATGTGCTCACCAGCCTGATGGAGAGCGTATTCGAAACCGGTGGAACAGGCAGCCGCGTAGCGACCAGCATGAAACGCCCTGTCGCTGGCAAGACAGGAACGACAGATACGGACGCTTGGATCGTCGGATATACGCCGGAACTCTCAACTGCCGTCTGGGTCGGCTATGACAAGGACAGAATGATATCCGTTACGGAATCTCATAAGGCAGCGCCTATATTCGCTGAATATACCGAACAGGCATTGTCCAACGTCCCACCTAAAATATTTGCCGTTCCAGACAATGTAGTTAGCGTCTATATTGATCCGGATACTGGGAAGCTCGCAGGAGATAACTGCCCGAATAAACGTCTGGAGACATTCGTAAGTGGAACCGAGCCCACCGCTTGGTGCGATCTTCATGTTCAATCCCCGACAGACCAGAGGAAAGACGAAGAGAAGCGACCAACGAAAGAGCTTGAGAAACGTTCGTGGTGGCAGCACTTGAAGCGCTGGTGGGGGGATTAAGGAACGGTATCTATGTGAAACGAGGCTGTCCCGGAGTCCCAGCAATTTGATGACCTATATCGATAGGAACACGTATGAAAAAAAGACGCTTCCCTTCCCACGAATCCAGTGGTTTAGGAAGCGTCTTTCTATTTCTAGTGGGCTGATTCCATTGTTATTGACACTGTGGAACAGCGGATTCCATTGTTTGTTGATTTCTAGGCAAATCCACTATTCCTCCATAGATAACCACCCAGCATACAACTCTTCCAGTTGCTGCCGCAGTTCTTGCTGCTTGGCCATCAATAGCGTCCAATCTACCTCCTGATCGGTCTGCATGGACAAGGCAGCCATCTCCTCGTCCAGTTGTCGCAGCTGCTCCTCTACTAGCGCAATGTCCCGCTCCCATTGGGGTGCAGTCTGTCCCTTCCGCGTCACTTGCTTTGGAAGCACGTCATCTGCATGTCTCTTAGCAGGATCGCCTGCCTTCGAATCTTGCTGCTGCGACTTCCTCTCTACCGTGTTCACATCCGTATGTGCACCAGTAGACACCACCCCCAGCTGCCGTGAGTGATCCATCCAGGTCTGCAGCTTATCCCGGCATTCATCATAGTTCCCAATATGCACAGACAATCTTGCCTGCTCCAGCACCCACAGCTTGCTTACAACCCGATTAATGAAATAACGATCATGCGAGATAACCAGAAGTGTACCTGGAAAGTTCTCCAACGCTTCCTCCAATGCTTCTCTGGAGTCGATATCCAAATGGTTGGTTGGCTCATCGAGCAGGAGCAAATTCGGCTTCCGGTACATGAGCAGAGCCAATCGAAGTCTGCTCCATTCTCCTCCTGACAGCTGCGCAATTCGCTTGAACACATCCGCTCCATAGAACAGGAATCTAGCCAGTTCTCCCCTAGCCTCTCCCTCTTCCATGGCCACTTCCTCACAAAAATATCGAAGAACCGTCTTATTTTCGGAAGGCGGAGCTTCCTCCTGCGCCAAATAGCCAACCTCCACACGCGAACCGACTCGGAGATCTCCGCCATCTGGATCAACCTGGCCAAGCAGCATCTTCATCAAGGTGCTCTTCCCAGCACCATTGCTGCCAAGCAATGCTGTACGCTCGCCGTACAGCAGAAGCCCGCTCACCCCGCTAAGCAGCTTGCGCTCCCCATATGCCTTCGTAACCCCATCCAGCACGAGCACTTGCTTGCCAGAACGATCCTCCTGCTTCAGCTTCAAATCCATCGTCTTCCGCTCCAATATCGGACGCTTGAGCTTCTCCATACGATCGAGCGCCTTCTGCATCGATGCTGCCCGGCGATGAAATCCTGGATTCGGCGGATTCGCACGATTCCCCCATTCGATCAGCTGCTTAATTGTATCCTGCATCTTCTTAATCTTCTTCTGCTGCTCTTGATAGCTAGCGAATTGCTGCAGCAGCCGTTCTTCCTTCTCCTTCTGATAGCCGGAATAGTTCGTATGATAAATGATCGCTTCCCCATCTTCGATCTCAATCATTTTGCCTGCAACTCGATCCAGGAAATAACGATCATGCGAGACAATCATAACTGCTCCCGAATAGGCCAGCAGGAAGGATTCCAGCCATTCGATGGCCGCCATATCCAAATGATTCGTTGGTTCATCAAGCAGGAGAATGTCAGGCTGCCTCAGCAGCAGCGCTGCCAGGCCGACCTTCGTCTTCTCTCCCCCAGATAACGAGGAGAAGGGGCGGCTATATTGCTCTTCCGCGATCCCGAGTCCTGCACTGATCCGCCGAATTGAGGCCTCCATTTCATAGCCGCCTGCCCGCTCGAATTGCTCCATCATCTGTCCATACTGCTGCAGAATATGGTTCAGTTTCTTCTCATCTGCAGAGATAGCAGGGTCGGACATGGTCACTTCCACCTGCTTCATTTCTTGCTCTAGGCGGCGCACTTCCGCATAACTCTCAGCCAATACATCATATACAGAAGCGGATTCATGGGCAGAAGGTACCTGATCGAGCAATCCAATTGTCGCGCCTTTGCGGATAAACAGATCCCCTTGATCCGGCGTGGATGTCCCGCTTAGCATCTGCAAAATTGTTGTCTTCCCCGTTCCATTGCGGCCAATCAGTCCAACCTTTTCTCCGTCTTTTACTTCAAATGACACATCTGAGAGCACCAAGTTTGCTCCGTAATATTTTTTCACATGCCATAGGCTAATGATCATGTCGATATCCCCCTCGGGGCGTGAGCAAGACGCTGCCTCCCGGTCTGGAACAAAAAAAATCCCTACAGCCCTAAATAAACCTAAATCCGATCAGGTTAAGGCAGGAGAGTCTTCACGCCGTATTGTCGTATTCGTATTAGTAAAAATGGACACACGTATCCCGTTAAGAGCTACATCATGAGTAATTCCAAACATTGCCATTGGCAGTTGGCTAATACGAATGTTCGGCGTATTGAAATTCATCTCCTACCTCACCTCCTGTTCTTCAGTCCGAAGAACATGTTATTCATATATATTACCACATTTTAGAATATCGGTAAAGGGACAGCTGGATACCCTGCCCAACCCCTACTTGCTTCCCTTAGGATCATCTTGATGTACAATGGTTATACCTAAGTTCATTCTTTTGTAATCTTTATCCATCGATGAACGTCTTCGTTTCTTGTAGAATAGGACTCGCATCGGATTATCATATCGGAGGGAACCAAGCATCATGAATTTGCGGGAACTTGAATATTTCAAGGCCGTTACTGAACAGCATAGCTTTACAAAAGCAGCTGAACAGCTGTATGTGTCCCAGCCTTGCATTACAGCCGCTGTAAATCGGCTGGAGGAATTTCTAGGTGTGCAATTGCTCGAACGCAATAAGAAGGAGAAGGCTGTGCATGTCACGCCGCAAGGGGCGTTATTTCTAGCCAGAGTCGATAACATTTTGTCTGAAATTGATGAAGCTATTGTAGAGGTTCGTAATTATAACAGCTCCAACATTCATTTTGGCTTGCCGCCAATTATCGGAGCCTATCTGTTCCCTTCCATGTTCGCTTACATAAGGAAGCGGTATCCGCATGTGCAATTTAAAGTAACCGAGTACGGTTCTCGCATTACAACAGAGCTGCTGCAAGAGGGTAAGCTGGATTTAGGCATTATCGGACAGGCAGATCAAGAACCAATCTCCGATCTCCATTCTGTGCTGCTCTATGAGGATCACTTAAACGTGTGTGTGCCTGACACTCACCCACTCGCGACTCGAGAGTCCATATCCATTGCTGAACTCAAGCATGAACATTTTATTGTGCTGACGGAAGCTTATGTACATCATGAACAACTGATGCTCGCTTGTGGAACATACGGATTCAAGCCGAATATTGTATTTGAATCAGATGAAATTCAAACCGTTAAGTCGATGGTAGCCAGTGGGGCAGGCATTTCCCTAATCGTCTCTATGGCGGTCAAAAATATGCCTGGTCTTGTAGCCATACCACTTGAGGATCCGTTGTACTTCTATATTTATTTATGCTGGAAGGAAGGACATCATCTGTCGCAAGACTGCCTCAGCATGATCGAGTGCATGCGCCAGCTCCCACTTCAAGAAGCATAACGCCGAACGGATAAATAACAGAGGACATAACTTCCATTTCGTTACTATAAATAAAATTTATTAGCTTATATGCGGAACGTATTTCCCTTTTCCCCACTAACGTAGCACAATGGTAGCATGGGGCTTGCGGGGCTTATGTTCAGCAGCGAGTCTCCTTGGAATGATAAACAGGGAGCTGATTGTAGTATGCCAGTCGCACTGGACATCAAAGAAGAGTCGTTACAACTTCATAAGAAGCTGCACGGCAAGATTGAAGTGACTAGCAAAATTGAGGTGACATCCCCAGAGGATCTGAGCCTTGTATATACACCAGGGGTGGCTGAATCATGCCGCCTGATTGCAAATGATGCGAATGCTGCCAACGAGTATACGTCACGTGGCAACATGATCGCCGTTGTGACAGACGGTTCGGCCGTTCTCGGCCTAGGCGACATTGGTCCCTATGCGGCTATGCCGGTCATGGAAGGCAAGTGCATGCTCTTCAAGCAGTTCGGCAATGTCGATGCCTTCCCAATCTGTCTATCCACGCAAAGTGTAGATGAGATCGTGAACATCGTCAAAAATATGGAGCCTACCTTCTCCGGTATTAACTTGGAGGATATATCTGCACCACGCTGCTTCGAAATTGAACGGCGCTTAAAGGAAGAAACGAATATCCCCGTCTTCCATGACGATCAGCATGGCACTGCTATCGTGCTGCTCTCTGCGTTAATCAATGCACTGAAAGTGGTAGACAAGCAGATGGAGGATGTACGCATTGTCATCAACGGCGCCGGCTCTGCTGGCATTGCCATAGCGAAGCTGCTGTTGAAGGCAGGCATTCAGCATGTTGCCCTAGTAGATCTGAAGGGTGTCGTGTGTGAAGGCGAGGAATGGATGAATCCTGCGCAGGCAGACATAGCGAAGGCAACGAATCGCGGACATCTACGCGGTATGCTGACCGATGTTGTATGCGGAGCAGATGTATTCATCGGGGTATCCGCACCGAAGGTGCTGACGCAGGAGCATGTGCGCTCCATGAATGTGAAGCCGATCGTATTTGCAATGGCGAATCCAACGCCGGAGATCTTCCCGGACGAAGCGCTTGCTGCTGGAGCGGCAGTAGTATGTACAGGTCGTTCGGACTTCCCGAACCAAGTGAACAACCTGCTCGCTTTCCCTGGCATCTTCCGCGGCGCACTCGATGTTCGTGCTACAGATATTACGGATGATATGAAGCTGGCGGCAGCCCGCGGTATTGCGGCTATCGTTACCGATGCAGAGCTCAGCCCGACGTATATTATCCCGAACCCGCTCGATAAGCGTGTCGTGCCTAGTGTCGCATCTGCGATTGCTCAGGTTGCGATCGAAACAGGAGTCGCACAGGTGAAGAAGATGCCTGTATATCGCGTCTAAGTCACCTTGTTGTAATGAGTGAACTCATCTCTATAATAATAGAAGGCCGCTGCACCGATCACGAGATCGGAATAGCGGCCTTCTTTAGATGTACATGATTATGCTAGGCAAGCTGTGCCTTCACTTCTTCTGGCGTACGCTCCCACCACTCAGCATTGTGCGTCATAAGCAGCTCACGCAGCGCTGCCTTGTCTTCTGTATTCAGCTCTTCGACGAGCACGCGGCGCTTCATTGCATAGTCCATCCGATTGACGTGGTCTGCGAGCATCTTCCAGCCGCGCTTCGCCTCCGTGTCGATCAGCATTTCACAAGCAGCCAAGCCGCCGTAGAACGCACCTTCCGCAGAACGATCGACTGCCACCCATACGATCCAGCATTGGCGGCCATTCGGAACATCCTCTTTATTCGTAGAGAACTTAATTCCACGCTCCACCTTACTCTTCGCATGCATCGCGCCTAGATCGATGTACGCCGTTCCTTCATCGATGATGACGGGCGACACGTTGTTCAGATCGATACTACCCGAACCGAATCCTTTATGCTTACCACTGCTCATTACGTTCAATGCCAGCGGCTTCTTTACTTTCTTATCTGAAGATTCCATTTCGTCATGCGCTCCTTCCTTACCACGTACTCAAAATCATTTTCATTTTAGCTAATAATCTGCAAAAAGCCAACATATACATGCTGTAGATGCTTGTCAACGGGAGGTAAAAACGTATGACCCGAAGCAATGTATATCGCCGGCTTCTATTCACTGCCTTGTTCCTAGCCGCCTGCAGCTTCCTCCTCGTTCGGTTCTGGCCGTCTGGATCCGTTCCGTCCCTTGGACCCGAGGTGAACAAGCAGGCGGTTCAGGAACCCATTACGCAGCAAGCCGTGGAGACCCCCAATGCGGAGGTACTGAGTGAGCGTATTGCCGAATACCATATTGAAGTTAAACTGGATGAATCCACACATACCCTTATCGGCAAGCAAACCGTAACTTGGACCAATCCTGGGAGATCGACTGTCAATGAACTGTTCTTCCACATGTATCCGAACGCTTTCCGTTCGCCCGATACCACCTTCATGAAGGAGTCTGGCGGTAAATTGCGGGAAGACAAGTTCCCTGCGGATGGATATGGCAACATGACGCTAAAATCGTTATCCACGGTTGACGGTATGTCCCTAATGAACCGGGTACAGTACATTCAGCCAGATGACGGAAACGCGAAGGATGAGACGCTTCTGAAGCTGCGTCTTACCAAGCCAGTACGAAGTCAAGAGAAAGTCACACTTCGCATGGATTTTGAAGTAAAACTGCCGAAAATATTTGCACGTATGGGATACGCCGATAATTTCGTGATGGCTGGCCAATGGTTCCCTAAGATTGCTGCCTATGAAAAGGCAGGGGTACGCGGCCGGGCATCAGAAGGCTGGGATCTGCACCAATATCACGGTAATTCCGAATTTTACTCCAATTACGGCATTTACAGTGTACGCATTCAAGTACCCGACAATTACATCGTAGGCGCTACAGGCTTTCCAACGAAAACCCCTACGATAGCAGACAGAAAGAAATTTTATCAATTCTATGCGGATGATGTTCATGATTTCGCGTGGGCCGCATCTCCAAACTTTGTCTATTTTGAAGAGCCGTTCTCTTCTAGCCAAGTACCAGGGGTTCGTATCAAGTTATATTTAGACCCGAAGCATAAAGATTTGAAGGAGCGTTATTTCTACGCTGCGAAGACGGCGCTGTCCAAGTTCAGCGAATGGTACGGCAAATACCCGTACTCTACCTTGTCCATTATCGTGCCTCCTAAATTGGGCAACGGAGCTGGAGGAATGGAATACCCGACCTTGATTACAGCATTCGGTGCAGAAGATGAGAGTCCAGGTTACGATTTAGAACGTACCGTCGTTCATGAGATTGGACATCAATACTTTTATGGACTTCTCGCCTCAAACGAATTCGAGGAAGCATGGCTCGATGAAGGGTTCACTTCCTATGCAGAAGACAAGCTGATGGAGCAAGAATTCGGAGTACTTCCAAATAACGCAATACAAGCCAGCTACATCACAGATCCAGCTCCACTGAAGCTGAATGCATGGCGCTACAAAAATCAAAATCATTATGCGGAAAATGTGTACATGCGTGCCAAGCTGGTGCTGCTTGCAATCGAGAAGCAAGTCGGGGAAAAAATGATGAGCCGCATTATGAGAACTTATACGCAGAAGTACCGTTTCAAGTACCCAACTACATCAGACTTTCAGCGAGTTGTTGAGCAGGTAACTAACCGCAAGTGGAATGATTTCTTCCAACAATATGTGTACAACGGCATGATGGCAGACTTCGCCGTGGAGAACATTGATTCACGTACGATTGAATCGAATGGGTCTACCCAATATGAAGCGACTGTCTATATCCGCAAGCTCGGTGCCAATTATCCATCCATTCCGATCGTATTTGGATTCTCGGATGGCACGACGACTCGCAAGGGATGGAATGGAGAGGGAGACCGCATCCAATATACCGTCACCCATAAAGCGCCGCTCAGCTGGGTCATGGTTGATCCTCTATATTCGATTGTCGTTGAGAACAAGCACATCAATAATTATATGCGTGCTCATGTCGATGAACCTGTCCGTACACGAGTTAATTTATCCGTCATCAAGGTAATCGAAGCTGTTACGAACATTTTGGGGTGGTGATAGTGTGAAGGCTTATGTGCGTTCAGGCTGGAATTGGTGCAAAGAGCACATCTATATATGGGTCATTCTATTCTTGTACCAACTGTTATGGGGGTTCTTCCTCTATCGCTTCGTCGATGGAGTGGTAACACCTATCCTGCGCCGTTACCCAGATCCAGCACCTACCGAGATGAGCAGGCAGCTCTTTCTGACCGAAAGCCAGTTCTATCTAATGAAGACGAATGACTACTTCCCTTACTTATGGGCTATCCTCGGATTCGTTGCCGTCCATATGCTGCTTACCCCCTTCATTCACGCGGGTGTATTCCATGCTATGTCACGGCCCAAGCAGCAGGGGCTTGCCTTTTTCCAAGGTATCAAGCTCGCTTGGAAGCCAATGCTTGTCCTCTATCTACTCGAGACACTGCTCATTATCGCACCCGCTATATGGTTCGTTCCTTATGCGGCCCATGCCCTGTCCACATCGGCTTCTCTGTCTTCCTTACTCGTGGCAGTGGCACCGTTTGTAATCGCTTGGTTCATTGGCGGCTGGCTTGTTCATCAATTGTTCTTATTCCTTAACTTCGGCGCTGCCTCAGAAACACCGTTAATTCGATCTGTGACAGCCGGAACTCGTCGCTTGCTTCCCATTCTAGGATTGTCACTTCTCTTTATTGGTATCACGATTGGCGTAGGCATATTGTCCACAACGGCGGCGGCCGTGTTCACCGGAATTACCGCACTCATTATTCAACAGGCATTGCCTGCCATTATGACTATACTCAAAATGTGGGGATTGTCTGCACGCCACGCTGTCTGGCAGGAAGCAGAGCAACAGATGAAATAATGGGGGTTCTGATTGAGCGCAATTTAGTTACAGAGTTATAAAGTTACAAAGTTACAAAGTTACAAAGGGTTACGATGATATTGAAGTAGCGTAACCTAACAAAATGAATTAAAAAACTTGTCTATCAGCGAAAAAAACGCTGATCTGACAAGTTTTTTTCGTGTCAAGGACAAAAAATATTTGTCAAAGGAATTTCCGTCTGTTACAATAAGTCTAGATTTATTACAACTTTGTCATGAAAGCGGCACTAACTCTTGCAAAATTGTTACTATCGCACGCAGCAATACATATTCCAAAAACCAGAATGCCGAGTTTCCGGGCGGACCGGAAAGCGGGGGAACCAGTTTTTACGGGTGAATTGATCTTGTAACACAGGGATCATAGGGGTCCTTCAACCGAACCCTCCAGCTAACCTCGCAGGCACGGAAGGAGCCTTCCCTTTGAAGAAGAAGCTAGTTACAGCGGTGCTCGGACTGAGCGTTCTGTTTACTTCGTTCAGTGCAGGCAGCACATTCGCAGCATCCAAAATGGACAACACGATTGACGGTTTGCTTGGCATTTCGTACAAGTATGGTGGTACAACAACGAAAGGCTTTGACTGCTCCGGATTTACGAAGTACGTGTTCGACAAGTTCGAAATTGATCTTCCTCGCACATCTTCGTCGCAATTTGACGCTGGTGAGAAAGTTAGCAAAGACGAGCTTCGTCCAGGAGACCTGGTCTTCTTTGACACAAGCGGCGGCAACGGTGTATCGCATGTCGGCATTTACGTAGGCGACAACAAATTCGCACACGCTTCGACAAGCAAGGGTACGCGCATCGACAGCCTTAGCATGGACTACTACGAGAAGCGCTATGTAGGTGCACGTCGTGTAATGAGCGAGAATGACTTCTCGTCTATCGCTACTGAAAATCAATAATATCAATAGTTTGATTGTTTACTGCACTCTTATAATGATATGAACGACTACATAACCCGATGAGAAGCGCTACGCGCCTTTTCGTCGGGTTGTTTCATGTTACCCTCATTATCCGCGCAAATCCAACTTCTTTATCCTATGCATCTCTGCATGTCAACGATTCGTGCTTTTATCTATCTTTACGAAATATTTCTTTTTCGGTTTCAACCATTCTCATCGCCATTAACGACACAAGGACATGCGCTTGTGCGCATGTCCCGATATCTTGTCTGGATATTCACTATTTTCGCATAGACGCTTCTGATTTACTTAACTGACCCATTCAATTCTTGGAATTTCGCCTTAATCTCTTCTGGTGTGAGCCCATCCGCCTCTGCTCGATGCTTTTCTTCCTCGTGCTGAAGCTGAGTCTGACGATCCTCGACATGCTTCCCATTAATGTGATGTTTCTCGTGGAACAGTCGTCCTTTTATGCCTAATTTCTCGCGTAATTCCTGGTGAATTTGCTTGTTGCTCTTGCCTTCTGTCGAAATTCCGTGTTTCTTAGCTAGCAATTGAAGCTTCTTCTCGCGCAGCTGCTTCATTTCTGCACGAAGCTCCTTCATTTGTGCCTGTACTTGTTCTAATTGTTTATCCGTCTCCATGCTCTGCTGATTCGGCTGTACAGCCTGAGATGAAGTGACCACTCGTACAGCAGCTTGCTCTCTGCTCTTATCTGCCGCAGCATCTAGCGCAGTTCTGCTTTGCGCTGCTGCAGGTGAAGCCATCAAGAGAAGCATTAGGCACGTCCACGCTGCTACGGTTGAATTGCGTTTCATAGGTTCCACCTCCTTATGTAAGGGATGGCTATAGTATGTTCGTAATTCCTGAAATGAAACTGAAAATAAGCTAAATATTCACTTAGTGAAGCACTTACCCATTTATATTCTGGATGCTAATTGAGCCGACAATTCTCCATCAAGTATCTTCTGCATATATTCCAGCAGCAGTTCTTAATCCAGCCAGCCCTTCTCCCTGGCAGTTCGAATCGCCTCAATTCGCGTACCCGCTCCTACTTTGCTAATCGCATCCGACATATAGTTGCGCACCGTTCCATAGGATAAGAACAATTTGGCGCTAATATCCTGCATGGACAGTCCATTCTCAGCAAGCAACAGCACTTCCTTCTCCCTCGGGGACAACGGACAAGGGTCTTCCCACGCAGCCAACGTTAATTCGGGACTCATCACCCGCTTGCCTGCATATACCTGGCGAATGGCATCTGACAACTCGTCGCTTGGACTGTCCTTGAGTAAATAACCGCCTACACTGGATGCCATTGCACGCTGGAGATAGCCTGAGCGAGCAAAGGTCGTCAGCATAATAATCCGACAGTCCAGCCCCTTCTTCTTGACTGCATCCGCGACATCCAGCCCCGTCATAAGTGGCATCTCGATATCCAGTACCGCGATATCCGGCTGAAGTACCTCTATAAGCGACAGCGCTACACTGCCATTCTCGGCCTGACCAATCACTTCGATATCATCCTCAAGAGACAACAAGGTGGCGAGTGCACTTCGCAGCATCTGTTGGTCCTCTCCCAATATAACTCGAATCATGATGAACCTTTCCCCTTCCCATCGCGGATTACACGCGGAATGACTAACGATAATGCCGTTCCCTTGTGGGCACCAGACTCTATAGCAAGCGTCCCGTCCACAAGCTGAAGCCGCTGTTTCAGTCCGGCCATGCCTGTCCCACTTGATTGCTTAAGCTGGTGCTCATCAATTCCGATGCCATCATCTGCAATCTCCAATCGAACCCTTGCCTCTCCCACCTCAACCCGAACCGAGCAATGCTTCGCCCGGCTGTGCCTGACGACATTCGTTAAGGTCTCCCGGAAGCACATGGCGAGAATCGTCTCCTGCAATGCTGATAATGGCAATCGGCCCACAATGCTTGGGGCTGCTGCTGAAGGGCTAATTCCCTCGCTGCGTTCCTGAAATTCCAGCTCAATTCCTGCGGCAGCGCATAGCTGCCTTCCATGCTCATATTCCTCTGCAAGCTTGACGATCTTCATTTCAGTTACGAGTTGGCGCATCTGCTTCAACGCCGCACGCGATGTTTCTTGAATCTCCCTTGCTTCAGCGATGGCCCGCTCTGGATTCCGTGTAATAAGCTTCTCTGTCACTTCACTCTTAAGCGTGATCAAGGACAACGTGTGTCCAAGTGTATCATGCAATTCGCGTGCAATGCGCTGGCGCTCTTCCTGCTGGGCCATCCGCTCGAGCTGTGAGGTCGCTGCCTGCAATCGTTCCGCCATCTGCTTGTATTGCCCAGCGGCACGCATGATGAATGGCATGACGAGCACACCGAATAATGGAGGAAGCAGCAGGGTATGCAGGGAAGACCATACGGCTACCGTATCCAAGCGTTGAGACAATCCGATTAAGATACCTACCGCCATGACGGCAGCTGTTCCTAAAATAATTGAGGTCTTCTGCCTGCTTATCATCTGCGCGATCATGAACACCATATAAGCATACATAGGGTGATAGAAAAGGATGAATACGAGAATAATTACAGCCTGAGCAGCCAACCACAGCAATGCCTGCTTCTCGTGCCGATACTGCAGCCAAAATGCGATCACTAGAAACAGAAGCAGCGTGAACCCCACCAATAGCTTGGTCGGAGTCTCACGCAGCAGGAAAAAGATGGGCACGCATAAGTTGACGAGGGAGATGTAAGGCTCCGCTCCCTCTTTTTCGGGAAATAATCTCTTCTTGACTACGTTCACTTACATCGCTTCCCGTCTGTTAAAGATATAACTCGATATTACCATGAAGATCATGCCACAGCCCAGAAGAATTACCCAATCCAGCAGGTCAGGACTTCCCCCAGCGAGCATATTCCATGCACCATGTGCATAGCGGTAGGATGGCAGCCATTCTCCAATAACTTGCATCCAGCTTGGCAATGTCTTCAGAGGCATCCACAAGCCTCCCATGATGGCAAATCCCATGAGCAAAATGTTCGCGACCGCAATGGAGGCATCCGCGCTCTTCATCGTTCCTAAAATAGAGCCGATCGCCAGGAATGGAATGCTTCCAAGCCACAGCCACAATCCGCATGTCACCCATTGTACAGCCGTCAGCTCAATGTGATAGGCAAAGTAGGCAGCAGGGAAAATGATGAGAATGACAAGCAAATGAACCAACATATGCGATACGATCTTAGCGCCAATCCATACCGACGGAGATAGTGGTGTCAGGCGAAGCAGACGTGTCCATCCATCACGACGCTCGTAAGCAAGGCGAATACCGAACTGACTCATTGCTGTGCCGATCAAGCTGAATGCTGTCATCGACATAAGTGAGAAGGCGCCATAGGTGGTCGATTCAATAGACTTCGATGCGCCATTTAAACTAGCGAATAAGAAATAGAAAGCGATTGGCATGACAAGTGAGAACAACAAGAAGAATGGACTGCGCATAATTCGTAAACTTTCTGCTTTGATTTGTGCTTGTAACATCGATCAATTCCCCCTATATGATGATTTAAGGCACCCTCTGCCTCTATCGTTTATTTTCAGGCCTCAACTATATGCTTGCTTGAGTACGTGCAGCTTCATGAGATTTTGTTATTGATCGGAAAGCATCCTCAAGCTTAGCGGATTGGATATCAATATCGCTGACTCCCCAACCAGATTGCAAGAGTGCGGACAACACTTCGTCTGTACTGCGGACGTGAAGACGAATCCGACCTGATGCACGTTCGACCTTTACGACTCCCGGAAGCTGCATCAACGCTTCGTCCTGCTGTTCGACTTGAAGACGGAAGGACACCGTCCGCAGTGCCGTCTGTGCCTTGAGCTCCTGTGAGGTTCCGCTGGCCGCTACTGTACCTGCCGCAATAATCGCGATATGATCCGCCACTGCATCTGCTTCCTCCAAGTCATGCGTCGTAAGCACAACCGTCCGCCCATCGTTCGACAGAGCGCGAACCGTATCCCAGAAGCGACCACGCGCCTCCACATCCATGCCAACCGTCGGCTCATCAAGCAGGACAAGCTCTGGATTGCCAGCTAAGCTCTGCGCGAAGGCCAATCTGCGCCGTTGTCCACCGGATAACGATGTTGCGCGCCGCTTCGCTTCTCCGTGCAGGCCTGATAAGTCAAGCAGTCTGGACAGTGGAAGTGGGTTGCGATAGTAGCTGCGGAACAGATTCAATACCTCTGCAACATTCAAGCCATCAGGAGCTTTCACATCCTGCATGAGCGCCCCTACTCTGTGCCGCAGTTCCCGTGTGCCTGCGGGCTGGCCAAGCACCTTAATCTCTCCTGATGTCGGCTTTTGCAACCCGAGGATCATGGAAATCGTCGTAGTCTTACCCGCTCCGTTCGGACCGAGCAGCGCGCTGATCTGTCCACGCTCGAAGCGAAGATTAATATTGTTCACGGCGCGAAAGCTGCCGAATTGCTTTATAAGGTTGGTACATTCGATTGCGTATGTCATCTATAATCATCCTTTGTCATTAAATTAGGAATCGTATGTGGTTCTGTGATGCGATCATTGTGTTGCGTGCAGCTTTCGGCTAACCAGTTAATCTTTCGAGATATGCTACACGATGCTGTGCTGCTCAATTTCTGTTGCCCGATGCCGTATCGCTTATGTTTGTATTGTACGGCAGGCACGCTTGAGCCAGTTAGTGTACGATGTCACCAACTGCATATGACAAATGTCAGAAATGAGGTGGCAATATTCGAATTGCTGCGAGCCTCATTTTCTTCAAGGCCACTTTTTAAAGCAACCATTTATCCTGTGCCATAATTTTTGCAGCCCCGTCACAAAACGGCATGTCTGTCCGTTGTATAGGCAGAAAAGGAGAGATAGCATGAAAAAGTTGTGGAAGCTAGGAAATGCACTGATACTGATCATCCCTTTGCTAGGTGGTTGCTACGGGGAACAACAACAAAATGAGAACTTGGAAAGTGGAAAAATCAAAGTCATGTATCATGATGAACCGTCGTTCTATAACGATTACGGGAATCTCTTCAAGGTGAAGAACCCAAAAATCGAATTCGATGTCATTAGCATGAATAACGTGCTCGCAAATCGCGAGCAATATGGCGCTTGGGACGATCATGCAGAATTGAAAAAATTAATTGAGACATACAAACCTGATGTGCTGCTGCTAAACGAGAATTTGTTCGAAGATTATGCGCGGCAGGGACGGCTGTACGACATCGAAACTATGATTGCGAAGGACAAATTCGATATTGACGCAATTTCTCCCGGACTTATCGAAATGATTAGAGGGAGAGGAGACGGCAAGTTATACGGATTAGCTCCGTCTTTTTATGCGGATGTCCTATATTTCAACCGAGATTTGTTCAAGCAGCATCATATTGATACGCCGACGAACAAGATGACCTGGAAAAAATTGTTTGAACTGTCGAGAAGATTCATCAACACGGGCACTGGCGAAAAGAAAATAGTTGGATTATATCAGGACTACGGTGTGGAGCAGATGTTACAGGAGATCACGTCTTCCTCCGGGTTACGATTACTCGATGCAAAGGCAGACAGGCTGCTTATCAACTCAGACGGTTGGAAAGAAGCAATCAAACTCGTAACAAATACCGTACGCGATAAATTTATCTACCTGCAGGCTTCAAATCAAAATAGCGAGGAGATGGCCGAAGCCTTTTATAGAGGTCAGGCTACGATGACAATCAATGGGCCTTGGCTTGCAAAAGAATTGAAAGCACGAGCTAAAAGTGCTCTTATCACCCGAAAGTGAAGTTATACAATAAAAAGGTGTTATTAAGCCGGGCTGTATGAAAGGAGGATCCATACGGCTATGCCATCCAGCTCAGAATATCAAACTGTTAGGACTTTAGAACATGCCATTGCTCAAGTCAAGTGCGGAGATAAAGAAGCGTACACCTTTATCATCCATCGATTTCAGAAACAAATTTATTTATATTGCTACTATTTGTTGGGAAGCAAGGAAGAAGCCGAAGACGCTGTTCAGGACATATTTATTAAAGGCTTTCAACGTATACACCTTTTCGAGCCTCAGGTATCTTTTTCAGCCTGGATATATAAGATCGCCTACAATCATTGCTTGGATATTTTGAACCGTAGAAGCAGGCTCCGAAAAATACTGTTCCTGCTGAAACGAGATCAAATCAATGATCAAGAACTTCCGTATGAAGATCTGGTTTATCAATTGCTGGACAAGCTTTCTGCAGAAGAGCGGCATATTTTGTTGTTAAGGGCCGTGGAAGAATATAGCTTCGATGAAATTAGCGAGATTATGGATTTAAAGCCATCGACAATTCGCAAAAAATATGAACGTTTGCGGAAAAAGCTGCTTCGCTATCAATCCAATCCATTCACAGAGGAAGGAGGTCTTCATAAGCATGTCATCAAGCCATCGTAACGGTGTAGATAGTGAACAATTAGAGGCATGGATTCGCCAGACGCCGACAAATCCTGATTTTACGGGGCAAATTATGAGCCGATTGGACACTGGGTCTCTATTTGTTGATGCCTCATGTACAACACGTCGTAGTAAAGCAGTTCGTTCCATTGTCACATCGATTGCTGCAGCAGCCGCAGCATTCGTCTTATTAATAGGGGGCTCCTTTCTGTCTCCCACGGTAGCCGAGTCAATGAGACATGTGCCGGGCGTGAGCAGTCTTTTTCGTCTTGCGGGAGATCTAGGTTTGCAGGCAGCTGACGAAAAAGGACTTGTCACCTCATCCGGGCAGAGCGTGACCCATCATGGTCTAACACTTTCGATTCCGGCAGCAGCCTATGACGGAGTACGAGTGGCAGTTGGCATTGAACGATCAGGCCTATCGGGGTTGCAGGAAAACAGTAGCCGCAATACCTTGATGGAATCTTTGAGTGATATTCAACTCCTTATTGATGGAAAAAGTATTGCCGATTATGCATACAACCAGCACTCGGTTGGCATCATTACTGTCCCAGGGGAAAATGAAAATTCGGCAATCCTTATGTTCTCTGAAATGCGAAATCAAGAAGGAATATCCTTGCCCGACAAGTTCGATTTAACGGTAAAGCTTACCGTGTCAGACATACAGGAGCCCTATCAAATGACGATTCCCGTTTCCATGCAAACAAATGATTCAGTCGTCATGAAGCCAAACATTTCGAAATCTAGCAGTCCATTCACCATCAAGTACAATAAAGTAGAATTGACGCCGATTACGACGAGTCTTGCTGCAAGGCTGGAAATATCGAAGGACGATCCGCTTATGGCCAATGATTTGCCGATTGGATTTGAAATCTACGATGATAAAGGGCGCACAGTCAAATTGTTAAACGGTTCAGGTTTACATGAGGACAACGGGAAAACGTTGCTGTTCAATTTGCTTTATCAGCCGTACGACCCTATTCCTACGTTTATTACGATCAAACCTTATATAAGTCTTATCAACGAGCATGATAAATCCCAATTCAAGCTTGGAGCCGACGGCCAACCACTCATCAAATATATCCCCGAGCTCGAAGTTACATTACCCGTTGAAACTTCAAAATAGAAAAGGAGAGAGCCCCACTGCTCTCTCCTTCCATCCTTATTTCATCCATTTATTCGGATTTCGAGTTTTCATTCCAATAATGACTATCTGGATAAATACGTTTGCCGAAAATTGCAGAGCCCACCCGTACCAGCGTTGAACCTTCCTCGATTGCCGTCTCGAAATCTCCGGACATTCCCATCGACATGACTTCCATGATAACGTTCGGCAATGCAAGCTCTTGCGCTTCCTGACGGATTTTTTGCAGCAGCTTGAAGCATTTGCGCACCTTATCTTGATCGTCGGTGAAAAGCCCGATTGTCATGAGACCCTTAATGCGGAGCGTGTCCAGCTTGGCCACCTCTTGAATTAATGCGAGTGCATCCTCTGGGGCAGCACCGAATTTGCTTTCCTCATACGACGTGTTCACTTGGATAAGGACATCCATTGTGCGACCTTCCTTCTGCAGCCGCTCATGGAGTGCCGTTGCCAGCTTTATGCGATCGACGGATTGAACGCATGTTGCGAATTTAAGAACATCCTTGACCTTGTTTGTTTGCAAATGGCCGATAAAGTGAAAGTCTAGCGATGGATTAGCCGAAGTAAGCGGCTCCCGCTTCTGCAGCCCTTCCTGCACTTTATTTTCCCCAATTAAGTTCTCCCCTGCATCTAATGCCATCTGAATTCGTTCAACCGGAACTGTCTTCGTAACGAGCATCAGCTTCACTTCCTCGGGATTGCGCCCACTGCGCTTGCATGCCTGCTCGATACGCTCACGGATCACTCGTATGTTATGTTCAATATCGTTTAATTGCATCGTTATCACCACATTATTTTAGTATTTATGTCCATTCTAGCATACCTGTTCGGGTAAGGCTGTCACCTTCTGCACAATATAACGCTGAATCCGGCACCTCCCTTTCCATTTATTAGTTTCAACTTCTTGTGTTGATTTTATTTCCCTTATATATTAATATCGTAATATAACGATATAACGATTTATTAAGTGCATGAGTTCATGTACAAAATGAACCATTCCATCTTTTCACTTTCCTATAAATCAAAGGAGACATGATATGAATAACGACTATGAACGTTTTAATGATACTGCCGAGCTGTTAAAAGCTCTGGCACATCCTGTTCGCCTCTGTATCGTGAAGGGGCTGCTGGATAAGGGAAGCTGCAATGTATCCTTCATGCAGGACTGCCTAGGCTTGCCGCAATCGACGGTATCCCAACACCTGCAGAAGCTGCGTAGCATGGGCATTGTAACCACACATCGCAACGGCCTAGAAGTGAACTATCGGGTAGAGAACGAGAAGGTAAAACAGCTCGTTGAAGCATTTTTCGGGGAGGAGACATCATGAGCAAAAAGGTATTGATCGTTGGAGGAGTAGCTGGAGGGGCTTCTGCCGCAGCACGTCTGCGCAGACTGGATGAGGATGCCCACATTGTCATGTTCGAGAGGGATGCTTATGTATCATTCGCCAACTGCGGGCTTCCTTACTATATCGGAGATACGATTCAAGACCGCAACAAGCTGTTCGTACAAACACCAGAAGCAATGCACCGCCGGTTCAATATCGATGTGCGCGTGCACAGCGAAGTCATCGGCATTGATACGCAAGCAAAAAAGGTACGGGTACGCAGCAAAGAGAAAGGGGAGTACGAAGAATCGTATGATTCCCTAATTCTGTCCCCTGGTGCGAAGCCGGTACGTCCGCCGCTTCCGGGTATTGAGAGCGAGCGCATTTATACGCTTCGCAATATTCCCGATACGGATCGCGTGAAGACGCGCGTGATGGAAGATGGCACCCGCTCTGCTGTCGTCATCGGCGGCGGATTCATCGGGGTGGAGATGGCCGAGAATTTGCGCGAAATTGGGCTAGATGTCACGTTGGTGGAGGCTGGGCCAGCAATTCTTGCTCCATTTGACACAGAAATGGCCGGAATTCTGTCTAAGGAGATGGAACAGCACGGTACATCTCTCATTGTAAATGACCGCGTTCAATCGTTCCGTGATACGAACGGCGGAATTGAAACGCAGCTGGCCAGCGGCAAAGTGCTCACAAGCGATATGGTCATTCTCGCAATCGGGGTAGCACCTGATACGGGCTTTATTCGAGACTGCGGCATTGAGCTGGGGCCACGAGGTCACATCATTGTGAATGATTATTTGCAGACCAATGTAGAAGACGTTTATGCCGTAGGAGACGCGGTTGAGGTTGTCGATTTCGTCAATGGGACGAAGACAGCGATCCCGCTTGCAGGGCCAGCCAACAAGCAAGGGCGTATCGCAGCAGACAATGTGAGCGGACTTGGCACTGCCTATAAAGGCTCGCAAGGCACATCTATCCTGAAGGTGTTCGGATTAACGGGTGCTGCAACAGGGAATAACGAAAAAACATTGCAACGATTAGGTTTGCCGTACAAGGTAACTTATGTGCATCCAAATTCCCATGCCGGGTACTATCCAGGTGCCAAGCCAATGACAATAAAGCTGATCTTTAATGAGGAAGGCAACGTACTAGGCAGCCAGATTGTCGGCTATGACGGCGTGGACAAACGGATGGACGTCATTGCTACGGTTATACGCTTAGGCGGCACCGTCACCGATCTTACGGAGCTTGAATTGTCCTATGCACCACCGTATTCTTCCGCCAAAGATCCCGTGAACATGGCCGGGTATACTGCCGAGAATATATGGACAGGAGCTGTGAGCGCGTTTACGCCTGCCGATCTGGAACAGCGCGACCCACAAGCTACGATGCTTGTTGATGTGCGTACGGATATGGAGCATCAGAACGGTCATATTCCTAACTCCCTGTCTATTCCTGTAGATGAACTAAGAAGCCGTCTGAATGAGCTCGATCGGGAGAAAGAAATCTGGGTCTACTGCCAAGTTGGTTTGCGCGGTTATACGGCGTCACGCATTCTAAGTCAGCATGGCTTCAAGGTGAGAAACTTAACGGGTGGATATAAGACATACCAGCATGCACAATATACCCCCGGACAGGTTACGCCGCCTGCCAGGCCTGACCAAGACACGTCTGGGAATCCGGTAAAAGAAAGCAATGAACAGAAAGATACACAGTACTCCTTCGATCGTACCCTGGACGCATGTGGTTTATGCTGCCCAGGGCCGCTCATGCAAGTGAAGCAGCATATGGATTTGCTGCAGGAAGGTCAAGTGCTGAAAGTAAATGCATCCGATCCCGGCTTCTATGAGGATATTCAAGCTTGGGCGGGCATGAGCAAGCAGGAGCTGCTGCATGTTCAGAAACACACGGATGGGACGATTGAAGCCCATATACGCAAGCTGCCGCCTACCTCCGCGGAGGATTTGCAACAGGCAGACAATCGCAGTGTATCATCGGATCGCAGTACCATGGTCGTGTTTAGCGGCGATCTCGATAAAGCAATCGCCTCCTTCATTATTGCGAACGGAGCTGCTGCTTCGGGAAAGAAAGTGACTCTGTTCTTCACCTTCTGGGGTCTGAATATTTTGCGCAAGCCGAACAAGGTTCCCGTCAACAAGAGCTTCATCGGCAAAATGTTCGGAGCGATGATGCCGCGAGGAAGCAAGAAGCTGGGCTTGTCGAAGATGAACATGATGGGTATCGGACCGAAAATGATTCGCTCGGTGATGAACAATAACAATGTATCTTCACTAGAAGAGTTGATTGAATCTGCGATCCAGCAGGGCGTCGAAATCGTTGCCTGCCAGATGTCGATGGACGTCATGGGCATTGCCCATGAGGAGCTTATCGACGGCGTTACCATCGGCGGCGTAGGCTACTATTTAGGCAAGGCTGATCAATCAGGCATTAATTTGTTTATTTAAAAATAAATACACAACATCAAAAAGCCATAGAGCGCTGCCTTCCCACAGGCAACCACTCTATGGCTTTCCTCATTTATCTTTAATCGTACCTATTCGGTGACCAAGTTCATCCCTGCATCGCATCGTATTCACTGCGCGCTAAGCCAAAAATTAGTTCATCGTGATACTTCCCCTTCGTAAAGACCATATCTCTCAGTCTTCCTTCCTGTTGGAACCCTAGGCGCTCGTGCAGCGCAATTGATGCCTCGTTATACGCATATACATGTGCAATCACCTTATGATAGCGCAGCTCTTCGAAATAGTAGCGGAGCAATACCTGGATTGCATCCGATGCATAGCCCTTACGCCAATGTTCTCGGAAGATCGATACGCCGTACTTGAACGTGCCATTCCGCTTATCCACGCCATGCGTGTTCATTCCGCCCACCATTTCACCCGAAAGCGTTTCAATGGCAAACCGAAACTGATCGCCTTCCGGCACTGCAGCCGCCCGCTGTTCCGTCCATATCCGCGCACCCTCTTCGGATCTTGGAAAATGAACCTCATCGCATAATCGTGCAGTTTCCGTATCATAGTCATTGTTGTGGAATTTCTCCCAATCGCTTGAGACTATGGCGCGCAATCTTACTTTTTTTCCTTCCCAAATATGAAATACCATATTCGCTCCCCCTCAATATGTGGTGTTCACTTACTCCCTCATACGAGGGCGGAGATCTTGAGCGCAGATCGACCGTATCCCTCTCGACAACTACATCGTTCTCATTCCTTTCTTAGTCATGGATTATATCACGCCCTTGGGAATTTGGTAAATTAATGAAATGTAATATCTTTGATTTCTCAGCCTTACAGTGGGATGTGAACAGCATCGCTTATCTAAGGGAGCACCCATTACGGGAACTACCTCCTCATCATCTTGTTTTTGTTCGTGCTGCTCGGTCTGTCTTAGCCTCTCTCCAGTGAAAATTCCGGATTGTCCCCAAGATTTTGTTCCATCTTCTCGAAAGGCTGCCCCTTTAAGTAATGGTTAAAGAAATCAAGCGAGTATTCGTTAATGAGGCGATGTACAGGGCGTAAATTTACCCCTTCAGCCTTCTCGAGTAGAGGCGATAGCAGATAGAAGTCGCAGAAGGCTAAATGATCCATGTTTTTAATTTTCATCCAGTAGTTTCCTCCCTCTGCAACATGCTTATATCGTTCAAATATGTCACCGAAATACTTGTATAAAACTTTTCTCGTTGTACCTTGGGCAGCTGCTAACTGGTTTGCACCGGCAAGCGTTCTATCCGCACTCATCATCAACAACGGCTTCTTCACCCCGCCTTCCGGAATCCGGAGCTGACCAAATAAGCCGCCGTCCAAATTAATAGCTGCCTTAATTCTTGCGTCTGACATCAGCATTTGAACACTGGTTGCTCCACCGTAGGAATGACCGAACATACCGACGTTCTTCAAATCCATTCTTCCTGTAAAGCGATGGTCTGGATCGCCCTGTGCCAGCTTCTCCACTTGATTGAGTACAAATTTGGCATCCTCCACCCATACCTTGTTCAGTTCATCCAAGTGCTCAACTGACGGATCCTGGGGAACAAAATTCGCAACGCGGCCATCATCGAACACCGATGTAATGCTATTATACGTGTGATCAATACCCACAACGATATACCCATAACTGACCAATTGTTCGATCTGGAAGGTGTTATGGCTCTTATGCCCACCCATTCCATGAGAAAACAGCAGTACTGGGTAAGCAGCTTCTTTACCGGATATCTCGGCATTTTCGATCGCATGTGTCTTGACGAATTTCATGCTTGTAAAAAACATTTTAGGCATATCGAAAGTTTGGCTGTACGCATTTACAAACACATCCGGATTAGATACATAAGGTGCGGTTTTTCCCTGTGCGCTCGAACTAACTGGATACCAAATTTGCACCATCAGTTCGCGCTTGTCGCCCTTTTCTGGGGTAAGTGTTTCTTCACGCCGCTCATCCTTCCAATCATACGTTACTGTCCCAATCTTATACGGACCTGTAGGTTCTTCGAATGTGAACACCGGGAACAAGAGAGGCAGAAACACAGTGATAAGGGAATATAGCACTGCCAGCATAGCCACAAGAATTTGCTGAACTTTGGACTTCTTTCCCTTCACTTCCTTCGATCTGAACAGATATCGTGCTGCAAGGATACAGATCGGCAGAAACGTTATCACATAGGCCGGAACCATCTGCCAACGCAGTCCCTCGATGAGTCCATGCAGCAGCACGAATATGGAAGATATGATGAAACTAATGAACAGCATTTGCTTTGTTTTGCTCCTTGCAAATAGCAGCCAACCAAGCAATAAAACATGAATGACGACTAACAGCAGTTCAAACGATCTCATAAGAATTGCACCCTCCCCATTTATGGCTTACAGCGGTGAATTTCAACATTAGATCCGTCTGTAAGGAGACATTCAAAACTTATAATTTATTCGTCATCCTCAACAATATGAACCCTGCTCAGGTGTTTAATGATACATAAATTTGAAATAATTGTAAATATTAATTAATTTTCTGTCGTGCTTGCCCTTCGGACTTTCCATGTTCCCGAATTCAAAGAACTTCACTTTTTTGATACCTACATACTGAAACAAGGCCCTTTTCATCAACACTTTATGCACATTGCGATAAAAGAAAAATGGATACAGGGTAGGACCCTTCATTGTAGATATACAAACAACCGATTTCCCTTTTAGCAGCCCTTCAGGCAGCAAGCCTCCGTTGTCTCGATAGGCGAAGTCAGAAGCAAATAACTGATCAATGTAGCCGAGCAGCATCGCAGGCGGACGCAGCCACCAGATCGGATACACAAACACCAACTTATCTGCCCAGCGTATCTGCTCACGATACTTCTCCAGGGTCGGATCGAGGTGCATATCTCTCCTCCGCTTCGTCTTGTGGAACACAAGTACTGGATCGAAGTCCTCTTCATATAAATCAAGAACCTGAATTTCTTCCACGTTCTTATTCTCTGTACACCCTTGTATGATTTGTTGTAAAAAGGCGTAACTCAAACTACTATGATTCGGATGCGTATATACGATTAACACCTTCATCTTCCCACCGCCATTTAGTTATCATTTGATAATTAAAAGATACCAACCTACCTATATAGTTTTCAAATGATAATTGTTTATTGATAATTGATTTGTTATCGTGTTCTGGTAAGAGGTGATTTTTGTGGACAAGAAAGCTCTGTTTCATCAATTCGTAAGCTTTACAACCTCCGTGCACGAAGTGACGCATGAATTAACGAGGGACATTAAGCCAGAGGATATTACACCCGTTCAATATCGTATTTTGGAATATATCGCGGTCAGCCAACCTGTTACCTTAAGCCAAATTAGCGATTGCATGCACATGTCTATGCCAAACACGAGCCGGGAACTGAGGAAATTAACGGAAAAGCATCTATGTGAAAAACTGGAGTCCACGGATGATAGACGCAAGCAAATGATCCAACTCTCGGAAGCTGGACAAGCTATGATGGAAGAGGCCTTTGGGCGGATTAGCGAGCGTTTCTTCGAGCGAATTAAGAATTCCTCAGAAGAAGACTTGAAGGACATACAGCGGGCATTAGAGCTTCTCCAATCCCATGTGTTCGATGTAAAGATGTAAGTCACAGCGCAGCTTTTGTGAAAAGGAGTAAATACAAACTTGGTTTCTAGTATAGAAAAAGACGAAGGAACACGCCCATGTAGCGTCTGCCTTCGTCTTTTCCTTTTCAATCACCTAGAATCGTATCCTTGTACATATTCACCTGCTCGATCATATGACCGATATTGCCTTCTCCTGCATACAAGGTCATGTCGAAGAAATCGTGGGTCAGCTCCGACCAGTACAATTCATTCTCATCGCCATGAATCGCGACGTCATGCTTCAACTTGCCCACATAGACTTCCACATAACATTTTTGATAGTGGTACGTGAAGTCCATCAGGTGGTGCAGCGTGATATCCTCTTTGGAAATGCTCGTTTCTTCCGCCAGCTCTCGATAAGCACTTTCGATTCCTGCTTCGCCAGCCTCTATTTTACCGCCGACTAGATTACTTAGTCCTTTGTACGGTTCTTTTAATCGTTTGCACATCAATAATTTGTCGAGTTCTTTATTGTAAACCATGATGACATTATAGCCCTGCATCTCTTCATCTCCCGATTCACAATTAACAAAAAATGGGCCCCGAAAAGTATCGAGACCCTATTCAACATCATAGCAAACCGGTCATTATAAGTCTATATTTTTTTGGGTTTTCGTGTAAAATTCTCCTCTGTAAGATGAACCCCATCATTCAGGAGGAAGCATATGATTCCAGAACGTCTATCTGCCTATACCAACAGAATCCCTTTGCTAGCTGAAGTAACCGAGTGGGCACTTTTACGAAAGTGGGCGCTATCCGAAGTGTATCGCATCACTTTACGTACAGGTGAAACTCGCATATTGAAATGGGGCGGCAAAGAAATGGCTCAAGAGGCCGCCAATTACCGCCGCCTCGTGAAACCTTTGCACATATCAGCCCCTCGCATTTATGAATATTATGAATCGGAACGTAGTGCGGTCATGATTATGGAGGATGCCGGGCAGTACAATTTGGAGCAACGTCCCAGCTCAGCGCTCTTTCTGGAAGCCGCAAGAGCTTTAGCTAGGATTAGAGATACAGCTGCAATGCATATCAAGCAGAATATTCCGAGCAGCCTCATTCATCAATGCACCGAGACAGCTGCCGATTTCCTGGCTCTTGCGAAGGATCTCCTTCACTCGCCTCGTCTAGCTGGCCATCCTGCCCTCGGCAAACTGCAGGACATATTGCCGCAACAGCTGGAGAGACTGTATCGCACTCAGCCCCTTACACTCGTGCACCATGATTATCATGCGAAGAACTTGCTCATTCAGGGGACACAGATTATTCCGATTGACTGGTCGATTTCGTATCTAAGTCCCCATTTAGGCGACTTGCATTGTCTCATTGATGAAGCACGAGAATATAGTCATGTCCCTAGGGATGAGATATTGTCCGCCTTTCATAGCGCAATGGAGCAGAATTGTTCGATGGATCAGCTTGAATGGCAAGTGAACATCGGCGGGGTATGCTGGCTTGTAAAAACGCTGAAATGGCTTGTCTATGGCGGAACCGATACAATCCCAGGTTCAGATGCGTGGATTCCGGATTTGATGGATGAGCTAGAACTGCTCATGAATAGAATAGAGCAGCCTCCTGGGCGCTTAGTCTAAAACATATAGCCTGAAACCTATGTCTCAGGCTATACTGTACTCAATCATATGGAGTAAACGCAATCTATGGATATGAAGGGGGAACCAACATGAAAATCGGCATGATCGGTATCGGTGATATCGCACGCAAAGCGTACTTGCCTGTACTAGGAACCCGATCGGATATTGAACTGTCCATTGCCAGCCGCAATCAAGAAGTGGTCGATGAAGTTGGTCGGCAATATCGTATTCGCAACCAATTCTCTACCGTGCAAGAATTGATCTCATCTAACATCGATGCCGCTTTCGTACATACTTCAACGGAATCGCATGTGGACATGTTGCGTCAGCTTATCACTGCGGGAATTCATGTATTCGTAGACAAGCCCATCGCCTATACGCTGCATGAATCGGAAGAAATCGTTTCTCTGGCTCAACAGTATAACGTGCAGCTCATGGTCGGATTTAACCGTCGGTTCATGCCGATGTACAAAGGTGCAAAAGAAACCATTCCGGCAATCGAAACTGCCTTCATGCAAAAGAACCGAACCGGCCCCTTGTCGCCAATCCGGCAGACGATTTTTGATGATTTCATTCACGTGGTAGACACGCTGCTGTACTATGTAGGCGAACCAGAGACGATTACGGTCAACGGCAAGGTCGAGGATGGCTTATTGCATTACTTAGTCCTTAACTTGGTGGGCAAGAAGGCGACCGGGCTCGCAATGATGAACCGACAAACGGGAATAACGGAAGAACGACTGGAAGTCATGGGATGTCAGCAGAAGATCGTCGTCCATAATTGCGTTCATACGACAACGTATGTCAACAACACCGAACAGCAGTCCACATTCGGGGATTGGACTCCCGTTCTCTATCGCCGCGGGTTTGTTGATATGATCGACCATTTCATCAGCTGTGTGAAGAGCGGAGACGAGTTTCTATCCAGTGGAGCGAAGTCACTGCTGACTCATCGCATCTGTGAAGATATCACGCAACAGTTAGAGATATTATGATTCGCCTTTGCACCTGTAGCATCAACTGCCGCATGAGCTTATATATTGAATGACAATGGGGAACCAATTGGCTCCTTAGGTTAAAAACATCCTATACGATACAGTATGAATCTGGTATTGAGCCATTTCACATCCACCTTACTCATGTGTAGTCTCGACAACTACATGTTATGTAAGAGATTTGAACATGGCTCTTTCCGCTGCCTACCGCAACTTAAAAATCGCCCCATTTCCAATCCACTAATGGAAGAAATGTCTATATATGAACCTGATGTTGAAAAGAATTTATCTGAACTACTATGAAAATGGACCCTAAAGGTAAATGTGGTAGGAAATGGCTTCATTTCAATCGCCGGCTATAATATATTATCTTATGACTGCCGATAGACGATGTAGATATTGAACAATTTATCCTCCATGGCAGCTCCATCTCTCGTGACAAAAATCGGGGAAATCGAAAGATGGCATACCTATGTATGCGGAACTAGGGTAGCAGTATAGCTTTTACAAAAAGAAAAGATATGAAATGGGGTCATGAGAAGTGAACGCTGTTAAAGTAATCATCGCCCTGGTCGCAAGTATTGTGGCTGGAGGCGCTTATGCATGGGTAACTAACCAATGGTCAGATCTTGTCCCGGTATACCCGTTAATTCTAGCTGGATTGCTGTATCTGCTTATGATATGGGTATCCAAAAAGAAAAGCACCGCTGTCTTGCTCGGTGTCCTGCTCGGTATTGTAGCCATTGCTGCTAATCTGTTCACCGGAATGGAGTTAATGAAAAAAGATCTCCAGGCCGATCTGACAAAGACGGGCATCCTCACTGGTAGCGATGCGGAGATTAAAAGTGCAGTCAATGAATTTCTGGATAAATACTTGATGGAAATGACCGGATACAAAGGCATTGTCGGGTACACGATCAACCTGACGGGTGGCGAGATCACGACCAAGACTGGAAGAACAGTCGGCGATGATGAGTCGTCTCCAGCCGGAGTAGTCTTCCAGGTCGCTAAGTTCGGTATCATACTGCTAGGGCCAGCCATTATGGGCTGGAGAAGAAAAGAAGAAAAGCAAGAAGAGATTGCCGACGCTACGGTATCCAACAACGCCTAATCGATCCGGCAGCCCTATTGGCCAGAGCGTCTATCCAATATAACGCTCTGGCCGATTCCCCTACACCTGAATAAGGTGCGAGACGACCTTACACATGAGGCGAGATTTGTCATGTCTATCAAAGCGAGCTGTCCTCGGCAGCGCGGCAGCAATACGTTTAGCGGTGAAGCTGTTTACTTCACCGCTACCTCGTATGGTGGTTACTATCGTTCCCCCAAAATGGAATTTTGACTCACTTCACCGTCGCCATACTATGCGTTTGCTCTAAAATATCAAATAACGCCTCGTTGAACTTCTCCCTTTGTTCAAGCATGACAATATGCCCCGCTTCTGGGATGGAGTAAAATTGCTTGAGCGGCGCCTTAATGGTTGAAAAGAATTCCCGTGCCAGCGGATAGGGAGTCTGCCAGTCCCGCTCGCCATGTATATAAAAAACAGGGACTTCGAATGCAGCACCCATCGACGCCAAATCGAACGACTCCATTAGATACTTCCAAATATGACGTTGTCCATCTCCAAATGCCCCAGAGATAAAGAAATAGCGCATATCCTTCAATGTATAAAATGGTGAACATAACGCATTGCCGATTAGTTCCATTGTTGGACCGGCCGCTAAATTATATTTGCTTTGAAATTTGCGAACCTTTTTAAGCTTCCTGATCATTTCGCCATCAAATGTGATTGGAGGGTAAGGCTTCAGACGAAGTAGAGCTCGAAGATCACTTTCGTTGCCCGCTTCTTTCGCCGACTCCAGTACTTTTTCGTAACCGACACGTTCATTGTCAAACATATTGATAACCTGCCCGACACCGATATAAGCTTGTACAAGCTTAGGGTATTGTTTAGTGAATAGACTGCCCAGCACCGATCCCCATGAATGTCCCAAAATAATAATCTTCTCTCTGCGGTACTTATTTTTTAAATATTGCACAATCTCATAAGTATCCTGAACGACACGATCAACCGTGGTTGTTGGCGTGACTTGTTTCGGATCATTGTTAAAATAGGTTTTGCCACAGTTCCTTTGATCCCAGTGCACAACCGTAACGTGCTTCTCCCATGGGATCTGAAACTCTTGGGCAAATGGCAATATCGTCTCTCCCGGGCCACCATGCAAAAACAGAAGTACAGGATTGTCAATGTCCTCGCCTCGATGGTGCAAATATTGCGAAATGCCGCCGATCGTTACGAACTCCCTACAATCAATACCGTTGCTCGTGGGAGCAATGCGAATTTGATTGGCCTTCTTCTTTTTCTGATACTGGACAAGCAGAATCAAGCAAGCCGTCCCTAACATGATAAGCAGTCCGCCTAAAATAACGATCCATAATATGGTCATAGCTGCCTCCAATAATCGATATAACCTCGCCTCTGCTTAAGCAAACCATTGCAACCAATCCACTGTGATGGTCTACAGTCTATTAGGAATTCTCTCATCGCCGGACTCCCCCTGCCATATAGTCGGCAATAGAATGGACGAGTATATCCAGGGCCTTCTCTTTACCCCGCTCACCAAAAGTTATATCTGCCGAACCGACATAATGGAGTGCATTCATTAAATAAGCTAGCACATCCATCTCGCATTCTGATTCATCAATGCCGCAAAGCGATAGTGTCCTGCTAAAATAGTCGTTTGATTTCAAGGTCTCCCAGTCGGACACCTCTTCAGGAAGCTTGCGAAGCAGATACTCGAAATCCGATGGAGACACGTAAAGCACAATACTGTCTCCAGCCAGATAGATCTCCTTCAATGCCTTTACAATCTTCTCTTTCACATTTATTTCTTCAGATAGAACAGACTCTACTCTCGCAAACATTCGGCTCTCATTCTGTTTGATAATCGCATAAAGGAGTTCCTCTTTGGAATGGTAGTAGGAATAAAAGGAACCTTTGCCGATATTGGTCGCTATGGTGACGTCCTCCACCGTAACTCGCTTTATCCCCTTTTTGCGAATCAGCTCGATCCCTTTTGTATACATTGCTTCCCTCACCATTTGTTTTTCGTGCTCAGTGACAATCTTAGGCATAATCCTCCTCCTTTTAATGACTATAAAATCATAATTCAGTCAATAAAATATTAAACCATTTTCCTATATATTACAATGTGTTTTATAACTTCTTTTATAGTCTGGAAAATCCCGCGTTTAACCGGAATTTATAAAGATACAGGTTGATTACTTTTCCCAATATTCCCATGATATATTTGGTGAGAATGGTCTACATGGAATGTGTATGTCTTTATATCAGGGGGATTGGCATGGATGAGGATAAGCAGGGGATCGATATTCATCGATTCATAACCGAAGCTAGGAATGGAAATTTCGATGCTTTTCGCCAGATCGTTCTACAATATTCTAACGCTATGTTATCCGTTGCAGTCAGCATCATTGGGGACTTTCATGAAGCGCAGGATGCAACCCAAGAGGCTTTTATGAAATGCTATCGTCGACTACATACCCTAGACGATCCTTCAAAATTGGGCAGTTGGTTATATGCCATTGTTTATCGAACAAGTCTCGATTTCGTAAAAAAGAAAAAACAAACCTTGCCTTACGAAGAGGTGATTGCCCCCTCCAATAATAATATCGATACATGGTTAAATCAGCATATGACGCAAGAAACGATTTGGAATGCCATGCAGCATTTAGAGCAGACAAGTAAAATGGCCATCATGCTGCACTACTTAAGCGAATGGACAATGAAGGAAATCAGTCAATTCCTGAATATTTCTTTGTCCGCCGTAGAAAGCCGTATTCGGCGGGCCAGAGCAACGCTAAGGCGTCAGCTCACCGGCGAATTTGAGTCTTATTTTCGAATGCAGCGCCTAGATCGGAAGTTCGAACAGAAAGTCTCGGAACGAATATTAAGAAGCGCAGGTCATTTCTACATTCCCGTACTTCATCGAGAACGGGTATTAAATTGGTTCGTCCAGCATTTTCAACTGGGAATCAGCAGACATGGCAATCTTTTAGTAGAGTCTGGACATGAATTGTATTTACTGGAATGCCATACCCATCTACCAAGTGATTTTCCCTTATTGGCATTCGAGGTGTCCGATATAGAGGAGCTGTGGCATAAGCTGCAACATGACGAAGTCAAGTTGCAGTCGATCAATACGAACCCCTTTATCGGCAAATACTTCGTTTTCTGTGACCCTGACGGCAACTCATATCATGCGGTTGAACATAAACAAAAAAATAGAACTTGAGCACGACGGCTTTGACAAAGTCGGATCGTCTATATATAGAAATGCGAATTATGAGGAGAGGTGGGGCTTTTATGGGCGAAAAAGAATCAACCAAAACTGAGGAGCAACAGGCAACACAAACACCGATGTTAAAGAGAGTCTCTCACAACTACTTACCCGTATCTAACGTGGAACTTGCCTCCAAGTGGTACAAAGAGACATTAGGACTTACAGTAAGGCCCCGTGGGCCTGCTGAAGGAGCCATCCTTGTGCTCGGTAACGGGCAATGGTTGTTCCTGCTGGAAACGAAAGAGAAGAAAACAGCAAACTTCATGACGGATCAATGGGAAGGCGACCAATATGAAATGTTCTCTCTGACATTCGAGGTTGATAATATCGTAGAGATCCATAAACGACTTCGCGAAAGCGGCGTCTACGTCGAGCCTATAAACGATCAAGGAAGCTGTGGTTTGCAATTCAAATTTAAAGACCCGGACGGAAACAAGTTCAATGTGTGGCAAGACGCAAAATAAACTGTCCACTCATAAGGAAACTTATTAATTCTTGTTTCGTCAATAAAGGCCGAATCCCCTTTGTGTGGAGTTTCGGCCTTTTCGCTTTTATTCAACGTGGTCGGTTACTTATAACGAACAAAAATGTTTATCTTCTACAATACGACTTGCGTCTACCTTAATGTCGATTCAAAACGAGTTAAGTTGCGAAACCAATTATAAGGTTAAATTGTCAATACAAACTCCATGGCTAATCGTTCTTTCTCCGCAATGTCGACTAGAAGCTCGGATGCAAGTCTTAGCTCCTGATGATTTCCGGTTCTTCCCGCATTATCAATCGATGCCGAAACACCGTTCCACATCGGCGCGATTTCCGTAAACAGAGAGTATGCCTGCTCTAATTTAGAATCACCGAACAAATCCACGCATTCTTTTAGAAAATCTCTATACAGGTTTCGAAATAAGGCACCGCCGGTCCCCGCTCTTTCCATCAATAAAGCGGTCAAACACAGATCTTTCTCTAAATCCTTGCTTCTAGAAGGCCAATTCAGGATTTCACCGCTCATTTTTTTGATTCCTTTATTGCCCATATTGCGGATGGGCGGATTCAAATAGGCATGAGCATTGTTGATAAGAGATGTTCGTATGGCGGGTGCAAGCGGCGGAAGGGTATCCGTTTGCTCGATCGTAAAGGAGCGATTCCTGGAGCTCATGGGCCCCTTTGCGTTTCTTGCCATAGTCAAATTCGACAATCGCGTTGTCACGAGTCCGCCTTGTTGGCTTGTGTCTGCCATATAGGCGTATTCGTCATCCATGCCATATATCACCGCATAGTGGGCTGCAAAGTGTATTTTGTTCGTAAAGTAATCTAAATAATACGAATCTAATTTAAGTCCCACAGGAATTCCACGGTCTATGCAGCTTTGCACGTTCTGCCATGCTTTTGTAACAGACGCGGTTTCTTGCACCCTGATATTCAAATCGAGCCGGGATGCTATGCAAGCAGACAGTTCATCAGGCTTCACTCTACCCCCAATAAAAGGAAAGTCCCTTCCCTTCGAATCCCAATAAATGAATCCCAAACCTTGCCCTATACCGAATAACATCGGCTCCGATAATCGAACACCTTGATGTTGAAGGAGATTGCCCATCGCTGTCGTCTCGCAGTGTTCTCCCTGAAAAAGAGCAAAACCTTCAATCAACATGGTCATATCCCTCCAGTTCCCCTGTTAGTTCACTGATCAGATTTGCGACAAATGTCTTTTCAGTCTCGATGAGACTCATCGGGTGAAGGAAAAGAGTCCTAACGTGCAATGGCAATCGATAACCGCCTTGCGATTCATATTTCTGACCTAAGTTCCTCAATGTCTCCTCTAGAAAGTTCTGCCGTTTCCGCAAAGCTTCCACGGCTTCATTTTTCTCTATAAAAGGGAGAGCCGCGAGTCCGAGATCGAAACGGTTATCCCGTTCCCGCGTAGAAGCTAGGCTTACGATGATTTCATTCCTTAATGTTTCTATCCCCGCTTCCATCATGACATACGTAGACGGCACAGGTCCTTTGCCAGACTTATGGACGGAATCTTCGGATCGGATCAGTCGTTTGTCTTTCAGTTTCTTCAATCCGACGTAAATAGAAGTAGTACCTATATTCGCCCATTCCCTGTAGCCTCTGAGCTCTATTAACTTATTGATTTGGTACCCCGACGCTTGTTTGGATTCCGCAATAATTTGCAGCAACATAAATTCCACGTTGGAAAGAGAATTCATTGTTCATCTCCTCTTTATATTACATGCATGTAATATAACACTGGTGAAATATAAAATCAAGAAGAGCTACCTAGCATGACGATCGGACTCTTGCTCCCAAGCCAAAGACAATCGCACGTTTGTGGATGGATATACTGGACGAGCTTTTCAACAGTAACCTGTCTTAATTGTTGAACCGTGGCTGGCTCTGGGCCTGCTGCAACTGTTTCCTCCGGCTTCTTGTTTGCAAGCTGTTGAACGAGAACGCCAAAGAGAGCCGAAACAGGTCACTTGTTCACCACCTGTCACAGCCCCCACCGAACGCAGCCTTACGCCTTTTCTTCTTCCCCTGTCGCCACCGGATTGTCCGAGTAAGAACTCCAATCGCTCCAGCTTCCTGCATACAGCTTCGCACCCTTAATTCCCGATTGCCACAAGGACAAGAGGTTCGGGCATGCCGTTACGCCAGATCCGCAATAGACGATGACTTCCTCCGCCCCCTGCACGATCGGCTCCCACTGCTCGCGCTGTGCTTGCACAGGCAGCCACTGTCCTACTTCGTCGAGGTGATTGCGCCAGAAGTGGTTCACCGCGCCTGGGATATGCCCCGCCTTCACATCAATAGGTTCAATGCGTCCCGCATAGCGGTCAGCCTCACGAGAGTCAACCATGACGACACCCGGTCTTCCGAGTCGCTCCCGAATATCATCAACATGAAGAACAAGCTCCGGACGAACCTGCGGTTCATAGCTGCGTGTTGCAATTTCAGGGCCTTCTGCCGATACAGGGTGTCCCGCTTCCACCCACGCAGTGTATCCGCCATCCATTACATAAACATGGCCTTCATGACCGAAATATTGCAGCAGCCACCACAGGCGGCTTGCCATGGCTCCACCTTGATCATCATAAGCAATTACCGTCGTAGTACGATCAATGCCGCTTGAACCAAGCTTCTGTGCCATTTCCCCAACCTCTGGCAAAGGGTGACGTCCGCCATGTACCCCACGTGGTGATGACAGATCCCGATTCAAATCAAAATAAACGGCCCCCGGAAGATGTCCTTCCTCATACGCTGCCTGTCCACGCTCCGGCTCTGTTAGCCAAAATCGGCAGTCCGCTACTGCCGCTTGTCCCTCTTCAATCAACTTCGCTGCTTCTTCCACGGTTACAATTACCGTATACTCCTGCATATCCCTATACCTCCCGAATTTGTCCTTTGCTTATGTAATCCAGCCATTGTCGTTCACATCGTAAGACACCCGTTTGCCAAACTCTCCTTCCCATGTCACAATGGGAGGAAATCCACGCGATAACGTCTTGTATCGCCGCGAAGGAGGAGAACAGACCAATGAGTTCGCCTCATGATCCATCATCATCACCTAATCATAATCATTCGATGTCCGGCCATCACCATCCTGCACAGCCAGAACCATTATTTCACGTCCACCCCATGACCGAGGAAGAGGCGAAGGATATCTGCACTTGGAGATACGAACCGCCATATCAGCTATATGGATTCCTTCCGTGGGAACAGATGAAGGCGCTGGGGATTGAGATGGGTGATTCCGACATTCGCCGCAAGCAATATGTATCCGTCAAGAACCGGAACGAGGAACTTATCGGCTTCGCGCAGTATTTTCCGCTGGTCGGAGTAACACGCATCGGATTAGGCATGCGCCCTGATCTGCTTGGTCATGGAAAGGGGGCTGCGTTCGTACAAGCCATCGTGAGTGATGCCGCACGCCGTCACCCTGAGGATGAAATCGACCTCGAGGTGCTTACCTGGAACCATCGCGCAATTCGCGCCTATCAAACAGCTGGATTCCTCATTACAGATACGTATGAACGGCCTACGCCAGAAGGAATGGGGGAATTCCACTGCATGGTGTATCAGCCCGAAGCGAATCCAGCAGAGTAGTCTACCTATATGATGCTTGGCTGTTCCATGAGCAATCCTTCACCTATGAACAATAAGAGCTGCCCGGTACGGGCAGCTCTTCGTTTTTTTGCGAAATTTTAGATTAGAGAAATCGTGGCCACCGTATCGCTCTCCACCACAATCTCGATGTTGTGGAACTGGGGATCATACTGTACGCTGCCGCTTCCGATGAACAACAGCCGATCCTCTCCCAGCCCATAGAACACATCATCTGCGAGCGCTTCCAACACTTCTTTGCGTTCTGCTTGTCCAAGCTCAGCCCAGTCTTCTTCGGTCATTTCGAAAAACGTATACCCGTCCGGAATCAGTCCTATTGCGTTCGTTAATTCTTTTAAAATATCTTCATATGGTCTCCCGAATGAAACGCCCATCTACGCTGCCCCTCTCGAATCAACTATGTCTTCCGTATTGTAGCATAGAACGTCCGTTCACTCGAATAGCGATTGCACCAGAAACCTAATTATTCCCCCACGAACTGGCTACTGCTTCAATCAGTTCTTCCGCTGTCAGAGCGGTATGCGGAAGCTTCAACTGCTGGCCTAATTAAGTAATACATGGCGTATCCAAGTACGCTTGTCTCGGCAATTCTGCTGCAAGAACACATTCCTCATCCCCACAATCAGCAACAGAACAAGGAGCAGACCTATTCGATCTGCTCCTGCCGATACTGATGCATATCTCAATGGCAATCACCTCTCCTTGCTCAAAAAGTCATCACCGTTCACGTTCATATCGTGATCCATCCAACGGTTCAGCTAAGACTGATTTCTCGCTTGCCATTGTTGAACCGATGCACGCGCAAGCTGTGTCAATGCGACATCCTCCATCGGGGGATTATGGAGCCCGAATCGTACATCGCGGTACATCCGCTGCAGCGGATGATCCAATCGGAGGCTGTGTGCACCGACGATTCGCATCGCCTTATCAACAATCGATTGCGCAGCCTGCACGACGAACACCTTTGCCGCTGTAAGTTCGGCAGCTCGCAATTCCGCTCTCTCAGTTCCGCCCGACTCCCATGACTTCGCAACGCTATATAGCAATCTTCTGGCTGCAATCCATTCAAGCTCTATCTCGCCTAAATACCGTTCCACATTCGGCGTACTCACAATAGGCTCTGACAACGACGGAGGCGTATAAGAGGTAGCGAAGGCAATCGCCTCGTCACGGGCAGCTGTTGCAATGCCCAGGTAGCAAGCTGGGATATGAAGCAAATAAGGGTTCAGCAGCGAACGATCACGCTGATTATGCTTATATAGGAACGCATCCTTTGATACTCTCACCTGTTCCAGCACAAGATCATGACTTGCTGTTCCCCGCATACCCGCCATATTCCATGTCCATTCAATGGACACACCCGGACTGTCGTGCGGGATAAGCAGTTCAATGACTTCCTCACTGTCCTCAAGTGTTGCCGTCACAATAAACCATTCCAGCAGCGGCGCGAAAGTTGTGAACGTCTTGCGTCCGTCCACCACATAACCACCACCAGGGATTGGCTTGACTGTTGTGCGTGTCTTGCCCCCACGGGAAGGACTGCCTCCCCCCACCTCCATGACGGCGCGATTCAGCAGCCCTCCCTCAAGAGCAATGCGGCGGCATACGTCTGCAAAGGTTACCTCCGGCCAAGTTCGGCGCTCTGCCAACTCATGCACAATACTCATATGCCATCCCATGCCAAGCGCTACAGAAGGATTTGCCTGAGCAAGCAGCTCCTGAGCCTTCAGCCATGCGGTAAGCGGCATGGCCTGACCGCCATACTCTTCCGGCACATTCCAAGCTGGATAGCCGATTTCCTTCAGCTTCGCTACATGATGCGCAGGCAGCCCGTGCTTCGCATCCAGCTCTGCTGCATCCTCATGCATATGCTTCACAATTTGTTCCACCTGCAGCAAACCACGCTTTACTTTGCAATCCGAAGCCACCGTCTGCTTCTGGAGATGTTGTTGCTCCGTTTCCACGCCATTTTGTTCATCTCCCCGTTCTCTTAGCGTATGTCCTGCACTTTGTGCCACACTTGTTCCCCCTCCGTCACCTTATCTCTAACTCCCTCATAAACAATTGCCAGCAAACAAGTAATGCAAACAGCAAAAGAAAATAAGGAAAGGCCTATTTCCATCCGAGTCTTGCCAGACAGCTACTAAACAACTAAACAGCTGTGCTATCAGCAAAAATCCGTTCCAATACTCGCCGCTCCAATGCTCCAAACTCCTGATCGGTTACCTGTCGCGGTCTTGCGCATGGATTGGCAACATCCAGCGCAATCCGCCCCTGATCAATAAGCACGATACGATCTGCAAGCCGTACAGCCTCATTCACATCATGCGTAACAAGCAGAGTTGTGAACCGCTGGGTTCCCCAGAGGGAGGCAATCAGCTGCTGCATCTCCAGCTTCGTCAACGCATCAAGTGCACTGAGCGGTTCATCGAGCAGCAGCAGCCTTGGCTTCCGTACCAGCGCTCTTGCCAGCGCTACACGCTGCTTCTGCCCGCCAGAGAGAGTGCTAGGCCAGTCGTTCTGGCGACTATCGAGTCCGACCTGCTGCAGCGCTTGCTCCGCTCTTCCTTTCCAATCCCCCTGCAAGCCAATTCCAACATTATCGATCACCGTCTTCCATGGAATGAGCCTGCTCTCTTGGAACATCACCGTAGTGCTGCCCTGAATGCCATGGATTGGCTCACCATCAATCAGTAGTTCGCCCTCCGTCACTGTCTCCAGCCCTGCCAGGAGACGAAGCAGCGTACTCTTTCCACAGCCACTACGACCAACAACTGCAACGAACTGCCCCTCCGTAATTGTTACATCGATATGATCAAGAACCTGATGTTCTCCAAAAAATTTACTGACCCCACTAATCCTAATCTCTGCCCCTACTGCAGCAGCCTGATCAGGTGCGGTCTCATTCGCTTGGAGCGGCCATCCTGTTTGCGCTAACGGGCGCATGGCTTGATATCCTCCCATTTCTCAAACGCCTCCTTCTCTCCACATTCAAGCATGCTCCACACCTAATGAATCTCATCAGCCTTACTTCCGATACCTACTGCAAGCGGGGCTGCTTCGTTCAACCTTACGTTCGTTGCTCTGCATTCCAACGAAGCGACTTGCGCTCCAACAGCTTCGCAATCACATCGGCTGCTTTGCCGAATGCCGCATACAGCATGATGCTCAGAATAATGATGTCTGTCTGCATGAATTCTCGTGCGTTGAGCGCCAGATAACCTACACCAGCATCCGTAGCTATCGTCTCTGCGACAATTAACGTCAACCACATTACGCCAAGCGCATACCGCAAGCCGACAAATATGGATGGCAGTGCACCGGGCAGTATAATATGCCGAAATAATAAGCCAGATCGCAGCCCATACACTTTCGCCATTTCCACAACGCCTGGATCAACACTGCGAATGCCATGATACGTATTCACATAAATCGGGAACATGACGCCTAGAGAGACGAGAAAGACCTTAGCCCCTTCATCAATACCCAGCCAAATAATAAGGAGTGGGACAAGTGCCAAATGAGGAACATTGCGCAGCATCTGTATCGATGTATCGAACAATCGATAGAAAGCCAAATACCTGCCGCTAAGTACGCCAAATAGAAAACCGATCCCTCCGCCAATAAGAAAGCCTATAAGTGCCCGCTGTAAACTAACACCAATATGATAGGCAAGTGTTCCATTTGAGGTCAGCTCCCATAAGGTATTCAGCACCTTCATGGGTGTAGGCAGCAGCTGCGCCGACACGATCGCTGACGAGGCTGCCCATTGCCAGAGCGCTAGGCATAATAGGGGCAGCAGCCATGGCACAATGGCAGAGGCGAGCTTACTCCCCCATCTCCCTCCACGCTGCTGATCCGCTCCATCCAAGTGGCTCACCCGCTTCGTATCCGCTGTGCCCCGCACACCAGGGGATATTGATCGAACGGTACGTGAAGACTGTCCACGTCTTGTTGACCCCACTGACCGAGCAGCATCGGTGCTAACAATATTCGTCCCTAAAGGTTCTGTCTTCCGATTGGTCAGACTACCGGGTGGAGCCGTATCTGTCGTGCGCATTGTATATCCCTCCTCATCACTTGCTCGTAACAGGGCCTTTCGCAGCCCACGGTGTATCCAGCGGCATCCGTTCCGCCACCTTGATCGGACTCGGTATCAATCCAATCCGATAATACGTATCCGCCAGCTGCTGCTGTGCGTCGATAATAGCAGAATTGAACAGTTCCACTCCGTACGTGCGGCGCTTAACGGCAAGTTCGATAGCCTCTTTGTCAATTCCCTGTGTTTCCGACAATAGCTTAATCACTTCGTCCTTGTGTGAGTTCGCCCATTCATCAGACACTTGGATCTCCTCAAGAATGGTACGGATTATTTCAGGCTTCTCCTTGGCAAAGTGTTCATTGGCATAATAGAAAGTACGATTCGGAGAGTAACCTTGGCCATCCGTGAGCGTCAGCGGCTTCAGATCCGTCTGTATTGCTGCAAAAAAGGGATCCCAGGAGCCAAGTGCATCCACCTGCTTCGTCTCAAATACAGCTCGCCCTTCAGAGGCATCCTTGACGTATACGAATTGGACATCCTCCAATTTCAGCCCCGCCCTCTCTATCGCCAGCACTGCTAAGTAGTGATGATTGCCTCCCTTGGCCACTGCGAGCTTCTTCCCCTTCAAGTCGGCAATCGACTTGATTCCTGACTCCGGATGCACCACAATGCCTATCCCTTCAGGATTCGGAAGATCATTGCCTACATACACAAATGGTTTATTGCCCGCTTGAGCGAAGACACCAGAGCCATCCGCTGCATGCCCGAAGTCAATGCTGCCGCTGCTCAATGCCTCAAGCAAGAAGTTCCCTCCAGCAAATACCTTCCACTCGACATCATAGCCATCTGCCTTCAGCCGCTTTTCTAGATTGCCGTTCACCTTGAGTACGTTCAGCGTGTTGCCCTTCTGATAGCCGATGCGAATTACTTGATGAGATTTCCCCTTATCGCCGGCAGAACCATTGGCTTCTGATCCATTGCTGCCTGCTGTCCCAGCTCCACCCGAAGCGCATCCTGCCAGTATCGCCATCAGGCAGAACCATGAAATAAGAAATTGAATTCCTCGTAAGCGAGGATGCCCATTCGCATGATATTCAGATGACTCCACTTCAATCTCCATAACGAAGTTATCCAATGTATATAATTGGTTTTTAGTCATTGTAAGTCCCCATTTCACAATGAAATTCAGCAAGCAACAGTTCCCTCTCGACGAATATCACTTCAATGATGTTTGACATAACAGGCCATATCATTAACCACACACCATCTCTTCCCCGCAATACCGAGCGCTCGCGATGGTAGACTACCTCCTTCCACTCCCAATAACCACATAATCCGATTAACTTACTAAGTATTTAGAAGACATTTTATTCCTCGCGCCTCTTTCCTGTCAATCCTATTTTTCCCTCCACCTTTTGGACTAGAGATATATCGTTCATTAAATAAAATGACCTCTTTTGCCGATAAAAAGAATATTGCATCTTTTTTTCACGTATTTCGGCTCACGCTGTCGAATACGCACGCAGGAAGCACCATTATACTCATGGATGAGGTGTGTATGGAATTATGGAAAAATCTACGATCATTGGTCTCGTGCTCGGCCTTGCTGCCGTCACGCTAGGGATGTACTTTAAGGGCGCGCCTATCTCCAATCTGGCCAACCCAGCAGCCATTATGATTATTTTCGTTGGTACTGCGGGCTCCCTGTTCATTGCCTTTCCGATGAAGGAACTGAAGAAATTTCCGAAGCTAATCGGCCTTCTCTTCAAGAAGCAAGATTTAGTTGACCGTGTCGAATTGATCTCGCTCTTTATGGAGTGGGCGTCGATTACACGTCGCGAAGGCTTGCTTGCCTTGGAAACGCGCATTGACGAAATTGAAGACGAATTCCTCCGCAACGGAATGCGGATGATTATTGATGGTAATGATCAGGACTTCGTTCGTGACGTGCTCATGGAAGACATTCACGCAACTGAGGAAAGACACCATTCTGGCGCTCTTATTTTCTCCCAAGCTGGCATGTATGCTCCAACGCTGGGGGTTTTAGGTGCCGTTATCGGTCTGATTGCTGCCTTATCGCAAATGTCTGAGATGGAACATCTGGCAAAAGCGATTGCTGCGGCCTTCGTTGCTACTCTGATGGGTATTTTCTCTGGTTATGTGCTGTGGCATCCAATTGCCAATAAGCTGAAGCGATTGTCGCACAGCGAAATTGAAATCCGTCTCATGATGGTTGAAGGGCTCTTGTCCATCCAATCGGGTGTATCCACGATTGCAATTAATCAGAAGCTCTCTGTCTTCTTGACTCCACAAGAGCGTTCTCTTATGAGTACTAAGGAGGGGGCAAGCGTTGAGTAAGAAACTGCGTACCCCGCCGAAGGAAGAGCATACCGATGAGACATGGCTCATTCCTTATGCCGATATATTGACACTGCTGCTCGCCCTTTTCATTGTGTTGTACGCCATGCAAGCCGTTGACGCGAAGAAGTTTGAGCAAATGAGCCAAGCCTTCAGCTCAGCGCTGAACTCTGGCGGCGGGGGGGCTGGAATCTTAAATGAGTCAGCAGTCATTCGATCAGATGGATCAAAATCCAGCATGGTTGATGCGACGCCTAAAAATCACACGAAATCTCGCAATCGTGAACGAGATGAGTATATGCTGCATGCCAAGCAGGAGCAGCAGCAGCTTGAACAGCTTCAGAACAAGATGAACCAGTATATTGCCAACAATGGCTTAACGGATCAGCTGAACACGAAGCTCAATCACTCTGAATTGAAGATTACGATCAAAGACAGCGCACTCTTCGATTCCGGTAAAGCGAACTTAAAACCAGATTCCAAACAGCTAGCGGCTACTGTCGGCGACATGATGAAACAGTATCAAGGCTTCTCCGTCGTCATTAGTGGGCATACAGACAATCGCCCTATCCGCAACAGCCGGTTTGATTCCAACTGGGACTTGAGCTCGGCACGGGCACTCAGCTTCATGAAGGTTGTTCTTGAGCGTTCTGGAATCGATCCAAAGCAATTCCAGGCAGTTGGGATGGGTGAATACCACCCTGTAGCCGACAATGATAGTGCCGAAGGTCAGGCGAAGAATCGCCGTGTAGAGGTATCAATTCTTCGCAAGTATACAGACAAGAATAATGCTGCTGCTAACGCAAATGAACTTACCGATCAAAACTGATCGGTGGAAGATAGGATAACGCAGACTGCAAATAGGGGTGCCCTGATCTGGACGTCAATGTCACTGATCAAGGCACCCCTTACTATTATAATCCTTATGAGGAGATTGCAGTTAGTGCTGGCTGTGACGCAGCATCATCTCCGCCACCTGCGTCCTCCATCCCAATGGCGGGTAGCGAGATGGTTACTTCTGTTCCACAGTTCTGCTCACTTGCAATGTCTATCAACCCCCGGTGATTGTGAATAATTCGTTGACTCACCATCAGTCCAAGACCTGTTCCACATTCCTTGCTCGTGAAGAATGGATCACCTAGCTGCGACAAGTGCTCCGCTGGTATACCGATGCCATGATCCCGAATCACCACGACGACCTGCCCCTTGTACCGTGATTGCACAGCAATTTCGACCATGCCGCCTTCCGGCATTGCTTCCATTGCATTCTTCATCACATTGATGAATACCTGCTTCAACTGGTTCTCTTCACAGTTCACTAAGGGCACGAATTCATCGAACTGGGTTGCAAAATACACATTATTCAACTTCGCTTGACTGTCCAATAAAGTGACGACGTCCGTAACAATTCGGCGTACATCTTTCGGCTGAAACTGAATTGCCTGTGGCTTAGCCAATACGAGAAACTCGCTTACAATTAAGTTGATGCGCTCCAGCTCCGCCAGCATCATATCCATGTGATTGTCATTCAAAGCTCTTGTACGCTGCTGCAGCTGTAAGAATCCCTTCAACGTCGTTAGTGGATTGCGAATCTCATGCGCAACACCTGCTGCCAATTGACCGACCGTCGTCAGCTTCTCAGAACGTCGCAACAGCTCTTCCATCCGCTTGCGGCTGGTCATATCTCGCGTAATGCTTGCCCAAGCGATGCAATCCCCGCCCTCGTTGTACATTGGTGAGGTACTGACACTAACATCCAGGATTCGCCCGTCCTTCGTTAGACGCGTCGTCTCCCAGTTGCTCACATATTCGCCATGACGCTGTGCTTCATGAATTTGGTGCTCTTCATCCACCTTGTCCTCAGGAATATTGCATAGTTGCTTGCCTAGCACCTCTTCCGAGGTCCAGCCAAACATATCAACGAACGCTTGGTTCACTCGCTCAATTTGTCCCTTCAGATCTGTCACATGAATAGCATCATTCGATTGGTTAATGAATGATTCCAGATGCTCTTTCATGGCGCGGTTCTCCAAATACGACATGCGCAGCCGCTCTGTCGAAGCATCCAAATTCCGCGCCATCGTATTAATTCGCTGAGCCAATATTCCAAGCTCATCCTTACGATCAATATTCAATTGCGTATTGAAATGGCCTACCGAAATCATATTGATTTTGTTCAGTATCGATTGAAGTGGACGTATCAATATGCCGGACAGCATATAGCTTCCGATAAGAACAATCTCCAATAGCACAATGCCTACCGCGACATTGCGCATCAACTGGTCATGGAGCGCCTCTACGACCGCTCTAGCATCCATGGATATGTTCAATACATAGGAAGTCGCCCCGATGATTGGAATGAACCCTTTAATGATGGTTCTACTGCCAAAATCACTTTCATAGAACAGAGGCTTTCTCCGCTCCAGCGCATTTCGAATATATTCTTCATCACGCTCATGATTCAAGGTGTATTCACCGTATAAGACACGGCTCTTGCTCTCGTCAACCACCTGTACACCATCGCTGCGAACTTTGAATGTGGGTTCATCTTTAAAATTATTAATATTAAGAGCTGCGATTTCTACAATATTGGATTGAGCACTCAATGTCTGCTCAATTAAGATATTCGGTTTTGTCAGTTCGAAGAAGGTTTCAACCTTATCATCGCGAATAAACGGATTAATTATATAATCCCGCTTGCCATCGTAATAATATCCCCATTTATCAAGATGTTCAGGATTGGATGAAGACACATCAAACGGACCTGACCAAAAATACTTGCGCTTCTGCCCTTCCGCAATCCATACTTGCTTATCCTCAAATAATTGAATGAAAGCTTGATACCAATACCCCCACTGTCTCGTCGACATGCCGATTTCTTTCGGATCAGAGGAGCGATTAATCGTGATGTCGTCACCGTTCGGCGTCTTGTGCAAGAGGGAAATGTGGGATATTCCAATATCAGCGCTTATTTGCTGCAGTTGCTCGTTCGTTATGCTATCAATTCGAGGCGGGAGCTTATCCGCAGCATACATAGACGCAATGTGCAGCTTCTCTGCCAACTGCTCTTCGAATGAATTCGCCGCCATGCGGGATTGCTGTACGGACACATTGATCTGCTGAGCAATCGCATTCATTCGCTGCTGAATTTCCTCAACAAGCTTATCCTTGGTTATGTTGTAAGTGAGGATCATATGAAGCAGAAGGACGACAAACACGATACAAGCTATAGAAATAGATAATTTCGCTTTGATGGAAAGTCTCATGCTTCACCTCTATCAGGCCTATCCATCAGTATCAGAGTAAACATACGGAGATAATGTCGGATATCCTGACAAATGTTGGATTTCGTTGGAGTATCTCTTCGAATCATATCGTAATATAGGGCGATTTGTCCATTGTTTTGGCGATTATTGTGGGAAGAAGGTATAATAATATCGATTAAGTTCGAACCCCTGCTTCACGTGTATAACATATGGTTATCAACAGGTTATGCACATAATGTGAACAGTTTTGGATAAGATGTGTATAATACTGTGTACATCCATATAGTTATCCACAATTTTATACACACACTGTTAACAACGAATATTTGTTCGATGAATAACGACTAGACTTTTACACATATTTGCGTCTAATACAAGATCGCTTGGATCCATAGAGGCAGGGATACGAGAAAGGAAGCTGAAGTTGGAAATACAATCGATTGAACCTGAACAAATCAGTCAGCACGAATACTGGATGCGTAGGGCCATTGAAGAGGCCCTCAAGGCCGAGGCAATTGGAGAGGTTCCCATTGGCGCTATTGTCGTCCATCAGAATGAGATTATTGGACGCGGCTACAATTTGCGAGAGACATCGCTTGACTCTACTGCACATGCCGAGATGATTGCGATTCGAGAGGCGAGTGATCATCTTCAAGCTTGGCGGCTGCTTGATTGCACTTTATATGTTACTTTGGAGCCTTGCCCGATGTGTGCCGGGGCAATCGTTCAATCCCGAGTGCCTACCGTTGTATACGGCACGACTGACCCGAAGGCAGGCTGCGCAGGCACACTGATGAACCTGCTTCAAGAGCCCCGCTTCAACCATCGTGCAGAAGTCATTGAGGGCGTGCTGCAAGAAGAATGTGCATCAATGTTAACGCAATTCTTCCGACGTCTGCGCGGCAAAGCTTAATCAATACGCATAAAGAAGCCGCAGAGTCAACGAAGTTGAGCAATGCGGCTTCACTGCTTCGTTCTAGAATGAAATCTGCACGCTTGATAAAGCTCCTATTGCTCACGATTATAAGTCCTTTCTAACAAATTCTATTTGTTGTCACTCTCTCCTTTACGATTCAATCACTCTCCTCATAGACCAATCGAATATGCTCCATTAATTCAGACAAGGATACGTTCAGTGCCTTAGCGTCCTTCACTGCTTCTTCGATCATCATCTCCATCTGATGCAGACGCTGCTCACGTATCAGCTGTGGATTTGCGCCCGAGATGAAGGATCCCTTGCCAACCATGCTGTCAATAAACCCTTCCCTCTCCAGTTCCTCATAAGCACGCTTCGTTGTAATGACACTAATTTGCAACTCCTTAGCCAGTTGTCGTATAGAAGGGAGCGCATCTCCAGGCTTAAAATCACCACTGAATATACCAGTTCGTATTTGTCTTGCGATCTGCTCGTATATCGGCTCGTCAGTCGATGATTCGATACGAATGTGAATCATTGTGGCCACACACCTTATATATTGTATATGTAAACCATATACATTACAGAATGAAGCGTCAAGTCATGTCTTGCCCATATTAGATCCCATTTGCATACCTCCTCCTCTTCTTCTAACTATTCCGCGCATAATAAAAGACCGCCACTCTCTAGGAGCGGCGGTCTTGCTAATGACTATATCTTAATATCCACCGAACATTTGCTGCAATTGTTCCATTGTCAGAACATCGGTTGGTACAGGCTTGAATTCAACCTTCTCGTTGATCTTGCTCAACTCAGTCGTAACGCGAGCGGCAACCTTCGATTTCACACCATCGTCGCCAGTCACATCCAAGTTGGCTACAATTACTTGATATGCAGGATATTGATCTTTATTGATCGCAGTAGTGACGCTCAGTTCGTTAATCTTCAGCGACTTTTTCATTTCTTCGATATCCTTTTTCAGTTCGCTGTCATCTGTTTTCATTTCTTGCTTCATTTTCTCAACTTGGTCTTTTTCCAATTTAAACAGCTTGCTGTACTCTTCCTTACCCATTACATCTGCTAGTGCAGGCAATGCCTCTTTGACAAGGGTTGTAACGAATTGCTCCAAGTTCTCATTGGTAACATTGAATTTCACAATTTGCTTTGCATCTACATTTTCAGGAAGACCAGCGTCTTTTTTCTCTACTGTAGTGAAATACATTTTCTCATCGAACTTGCCGAGGAATGCTTTGAACATATCATTCGAGAGGTTCTGCATTGCCTTCATATCCTTCGCAGAAGGAAGCTCTTGGCCGGATTGTTCTGCCATTTTCTTCAAATCGATCTCAATTGTTTTGCCGATCAACTCATCTGGAATTTGGCCCGCCAACATCGGAATATTCGGGATTTTTACCCACATTTTATTTTCATCCATAGTCAATGGGAGAGAAAATTTCATTTCCATATCGCCTTTAAGGCTGATTTCGAGATTCGCTTCCATCTTCATAGGCTCTTGTTGAACTACACCATTTACACTAAGCTCAGCATTTTTAAGCATGTTCAAGACCATCTGTGCATTTGGATCCATTGCTCCACCATTATCCATTTGAAGATCTTCAAGCTTAATCGATGTATTGAATGCATAGGACTTCATATCGAAGGACTTGCCTAGAGAACCTTCAATTAATTCCTTCGGACTAGACTTGGCTCCACAACCCGTAATAATTAGTGCTAAAGCAAATATGAGTGCTAATGCCCCTTTTAAACCTCTCTTCAATCTCTTCAACCCCTATTCATCATAATAAGTGAGCTAAAATTACCCAGTATATATTAACTTATACGTATGATAATGAAAATAGTTCCTTTGAAACATATTTCGCGACCCTGTACATAGAATTATGAACTTCGTCCTATCTTTCACTGCTTAATGAATGTCCTTTTTCTTAAATCTGCCACCCTTAACGTCATGAATGTTGCCGATTGCAAGAAACGCATGCTCATCATGCTCCTCTACGATCCCCTTGAGCTTCGCTTCCTCCAATCGGGTAATGACGGTGAAAATCACTTTCTTCTCATCTCCGGAGAAGCCGCCCTCGCCTTTCATATACGTAACGCCCCGACCGAGACGTCTAAGCAGCGCATCGCCGATTTCCTTGTGATTGTCACTAATAATCCACACCGCCTTCGAATCGTTCAATCCCTCAACGGTAATATCGATCATTTTATATGCAATGTAATAGGCAATGAGGGAATACATCGCACGATCCCAGCCAAATACGAAGCCCGCACTCGTGAGTATGAACAAATTGAAGAACATAATGATCTCGCCGACGGAGAAGGGAGAACGTTTGTTAAGCAAAATTGCTATAATCTCTGTACCGTCCAAAGAACCACCATAGCGAATGACGAGCCCCACGCCAATACCGAGAATAATCCCGCCAAATACGGCAGCCAGGAACGTATTTTCTGTAAATGCACTTACATCGTGAAGCAGCGTCGTGCTGAGCGACATCACTAGGACGCCGAGTAATGTGGATAGGGCGAAGGTTTTGCCAATTTGTTTGTAGCCGATAATCAGGAAGGGCAAGTTAAGTAGAAATAGAAATACACCGAGTGGCACTGAGGTTACATAAGACAAAATAATCGAAATGCCAGTTACTCCACCGTCTGTAATTTGATTCGGAACAAGAAATAGCTCAAGTCCGACACCCATTAAGACTGACCCAATGACAATAAAGATAATTCGCTTGAGAAGCTTGATTAGGCTGATCTTCGTGTGCTGATACTGCTGCACACTGGCAATAGCTGCAGAATCGAGTGCTCCCAATTGGGCAATTGCCTCAAACTGATCCATATCCTGCGAAGCCGATGCATGATTCCCCTTAGAACTGTTGCTGTCTGCACTGGTGTTCGTTGTCAGATGCTCCACCGCGTTCACCTCTCTATATAAGCCTTAATTACACTACACTCATTATTATATCGGAATTCACTTCCTTGTTGGACCCTATTGGTAAATATTAATAATAATAGTACTAATTCGAACTTCAGCATACCCTATTTATTTGCATAAAAAAACACAGACTCTCCTCACTCTTGCAAGGAAAATCCGTGTTCTTGTACCCTATTATCTTATCCCTCAGGATTGTTGTGGCTGACATGATTCGCCATCTTCGTCTTCTTAGACCCTGACAATGGCTCTTGCATCGCATTCCGTTCATTACCTGCTTGATGCCGGCTGGATTGCTCCTGGTTAGGTACAGGGACTGCTCTTGGCTTGCTCATTGCACGCACACTCCTCCGTCATTATAAGTGTTCTAAGTCCGTCGGCTTATCATGATTCAGTGCATCCTGATGGCGTCGATCATTGTGATCCTGCTGTAACTGCTGGGCATGATGACTATTGACCGGTGCCTGCTCCAGGTCCTTGACGACATTGCTCAAATTTTTGTCCAGACCATCCTTTGCGTTCGTCACCTTCATCCCTCCTACTGTAAGCCGTGATGGGTTACATCATGCAGCGCTTGCGCGCATTCATGAATATGACGCACATAATTCTGTACAAGCTCCTGCACAACCTCAGTCCGCTCATCGATATGAACCCCACTCTTCTCGACATCGATGAGATTGAGCTCTACCTCGCGCGAATCCACATAAGCGCAATGGAAATCGAATGAGTACATTTGGCGGCCGGCTGTATCGATATGAATAACGAGTGCCTGTGGATTGGCGCCGTCAGGCAGTACTGTGGCTTTATCGCCAGGCTCAAGCTTCGCCGGCAACGTTTGCTGCCATGCGTCCACAAGCCTCGATTGATCGACTTGCGGTTGTTCTTCCTGATTCATAAGAGCTACACCTCCACTATTCAATTACAGTTTGCGGCCAGCAGAGGCATTTTATACAGCAAAAAACCCACATCACCAAGGATGTGGGTTCTACATGTAAAAGTTATGGCGGAGAGGGTGGGATTCGAACCCACGTGAGCTTGCACCCTAACGGTTTTCAAGACCGCCCCGTTATGACCACTTCGGTACCTCTCCATATTCGACTGCCCGATTCGAGTCGGACAGTCTTTATTATATCATAGGCATTACAACAATGCAACTATGATCTTTCAATTATTTGCGGCGAATGGATTCCAATCCGCCCATATAAGGACGCAATGCTTCTGGAATCACAATGGAACCGTCTTCTTGTTGGTAATTCTCCATAATCGCAGCGACAGTACGTCCAATCGCAAGGCCAGAGCCATTCAGCGTATGCACGAACTCAGGCTTGGATTTCGTATCGCGGCGGAAGCGAATGTTCGCACGACGCGCCTGGAAGTCCTCAAAGTTCGAGCAGGACGAAATCTCACGGTACGTACCGCTGCTCGGCAGCCATACTTCCAAATCATACGTCTTCGCAGAGCTGAATCCAATGTCTCCTGTGCACAATGCCATCACACGATACGGCAAACCAAGCAGCTGCAGAATCTTCTCTGCTTGGTTCGTCAGTGATTCCAGTTCAGCATAAGAATCCTCTGGCTTAACCATCTTCACCAGCTCAACCTTATTGAATTGATGCTGACGAATAAGTCCGCGTGTATCACGGCCAGATGCGCCTGCTTCAGAACGGAAGCAAGAGCTGTAAGCTGTATAATAACGAGGAACTTGCTCGTCCGTCAGAATCTCATCGCGGTGGAGGTTCGTTACAGGAACTTCTGCCGTCGGGATGAGGTAATACTCCGTACCTTCCAGCTTGAATAGATCTTCCTCGAACTTCGGCAGCTGACCTGTACCGATCAAGCTGTCACGGTTCACGATAAGCGGAGGGAGCACTTCTTCATATCCATGCTGCATCGTATGCACGTCCAGCATAAAGCTGATTAGGGCTCGCTCCAAGCGAGCTCCTGCCCCCTTGTAGAATACGAAGCGAGAGCCTGTAACCTTCGCAGCTGATTCGAAGTCCAAGATGCCGAGATCCTGCGCGATATCCCAATGCGCCTTTGCTTCGAAGGAGAATGCGGTAGGCTCGCTCCAACGGCGAACTTCTACGTTATCCTCCTCTGATTTACCTACTGGTGTACTTTCATGAGGAACATTTGGAATGGATAATGTAATCTGTTCCATTTGTACTTCAATACCACGAATCTCTTCATCGAGCTCCTTAATCCGATCGCCTACTTCACGCATTTGCGCAATAAGTTCGTCGGCTGACTCGCCTGCTTTTTTCTTCTTCGCTACATCTTGAGACACGACATTGCGTTGATTTTTCAACTGCTCGGTCTCTTGCAGCATTTCGCGGCGACGTGCGTCAAGCTCCGGGAAGTCCGCGATCATTTCTTCCGATTTGCCTCGATTTTGGAGTGCTGTTACTACACGTCCATAATCACTTCTTAACAATTTGATATCTAGCACCGATTGACCCTCCTGCCAGAAACGGATGAACACCCCTCACGATATACGCTGGGCTGATTTGATTCGATCCGTATCATACTATTTCACTATTATACCGTATATCCGAGAAAAACACCTTAACTCTCCTAGCATCAGGAGAGTCAAAGTGTTTGTTATTCTTTATCCTGCTACATTTGCAGCCTGTTTAACCATATCCACGAAATAGCTGTGCAGGCTAATATCTGATGTCAGCTCCGGATGGAACGAGCAAGCTAGAAGCGAGCCTTGTCTTGCTGTTACAATCTCGCCGTTCACCTCGCAGAGTACATCAACACACTCACCGACCGATTGGATAAGTGGTGCGCGAATGAAAACCGCACGTACAGGCTGCTCGATCCCTTTCACATCTAAATCTGCCTCGAAGCTTTCACGCTGCCGTCCAAATGCATTGCGCATTACCGTCATATCCATCAGCTGCAAATGCGGCTCCTCTGAGCCTTGATGGCCTTCCACTCGTTCCGCCAAGCAAATCAGTCCCGCACATGTGCCAAAGATCGGCTTACCAGCTGCTGCAAATGCCTGAATCGCCTCGATAAAGCCGTACTTCCGCATCAACTTACCAATGGTCGTACTCTCTCCACCGGGAATGACAAGCCCCTGAAGCTCATCAAGCTGTTCTGGCCGCTTCACGGCTACCGCATGGGCTCCTGCCGCCTCCAAGCTGCGCATATGTTCTGCTACCGCGCCTTGCAGCGCCAATACTCCGATGTTCATCCGTGAAGTCCCTTCTTTCCCCTGAGGCTATACTAATACACCTATAGATAGGATACAGGGCGCTTAACGCCGACTAGGAAGCACCGTCACGGTGCTTCCTCAGCTGCCCTGCTTCTATAATTACCAGCCGCGATCCTGCATACGCTCAGATGGCGCAAGCTTGGAGATTTCAATCCCCTTCATCGGTGTACCCAGGTTCTTGGATACGTTCGCGATTAGAGCATAATCTTCATAATGAGTTGTTGCTTCCACAATCGCACGAGCGAACTTCTCAGGACTGTCGGATTTGAAAATACCAGAGCCAACGAATACGCCGTCAGCGCCCAGATGCATCATCAATGCTGCATCTGCTGGTGTTGCAACGCCGCCTGCAGCGAAGTTCACGACTGGCAACTTACCTGTCTCATGAACATGTAACAGCAAGTCATACGCTACACCCAAGTTTTTCGCTTCTGCATACAGCTCGTCCTTCGACAAGCTCTGAACTTTGCGAACTTGGCTAGTGATCAAGCGCATGTGGCGAACAGCCTCAACAATATTGCCTGTTCCCGGTTCACCCTTCGTACGAAGCATTGCTGCTCCTTCGCTAATACGGCGAAGTGCTTCACCCAAGTCTTTAGCGCCGCATACAAATGGGATGGTAAATGTATTTTTGTCAATATGGAATACTTCGTCTGCTGGAGTCAGTACTTCCGATTCATCGATGTAATCTACGCCAAGGGATTCCAATACTTTGGCTTCTACGTAATGACCAATGCGTGCCTTCGCCATAACTGGAATCGATACAACCTTCATAACCTCTTCTACGATTGTTGGATCTGCCATACGAGCTACGCCACCAGCTGCACGAATATCAGATGGGACACGTTCAAGCGCCATAACTGCTGTTGCGCCTGCTGCTTCAGCAATTTTCGCTTGCTCTGCATTCATGACGTCCATAATGACGCCGCCCTTTTGCATCTCTGCCATACCACGTTTTACTCGAGCTGTACCTGTTTCCATTTTCGATTGCCCCCCGCCACTAGTCAGTCATTTTCGATTGTTACAGTTTCATCCCTCTATTTTACATGATCGTCATTCGAATAGACAATTGATTTTGTCACAGACGAAAGCCAATTCCTATGACCAATACTGCGAAACTAGAACAAATTCTTGATAGACTTGAACAAATCTGCAAAGAATTCCCCGATTGCTCGGAAGAATAGACGCCACCAGCTGCCCTTCTCCACTTCTTCTGTTGCAATCATGTTCACGGTCTTCTTCTGCTCGGCACCATTGTCCTTGTATGTGAACGTCACCGTACCCACTTGTTGTCCCTTCTTAATAGGGGCAACAAGCTCATTTGCCGGCTTCAGATTCACTTCTTTTGTAATTTTGCCTTCTGTGCTCGCTCCCTTAGGAATGACGAACGATACACCAGTTTCCGCAACGATCGGTACTTCCGTATCTACACCTTTTTTGATTGGAGCTGTCTCTACGCCTGTTACAGTCTTCTTCGGTGCAATCTCATTCTTTATTTCAAAATGCTCGAACCCGTGATTAAGCAGCTTCGCTGTTTCTTCGAACCGTGCTCCTTTATCTTTCGCGCCCATTACAACCGAGATCAGTCGCATATTATCGCGTACTGCTGTACCTGCGAAGCAATATTGAGCAATATCAGTAAATCCTGTTTTCATTCCATCCAAGCCTTGATAAGCATAACGCTTGAAGTTCACGACATCTTTATTGGCTTCAAGCATCCAGTTCAAGTTGGAGATTGGCGTTTTATCACGTTCTCTGAACTTATAGGATTGAATCTTTGTATACTCGCTGAATTCAGGGTGATCATTAACGATTGCACGCACCAGCTTGGCCACATCCATTGCTGACATCATCGTCTCTGCCTTTTCAGCTGGGCGGAAGTCTCTCGGCATGCCTTCCCAATCCAATCCAGTGGAATTAATATAGTGTGTCTTCGTCATGCCAAGACGCTTTGCTGTCTCGTTCATGATTTTTACAAACTCAGCCTCAGAGCCAGCAATATGCTCCGCTAGAGCTACCGTTGCATCGTTGGCAGAACCGATTGCCATCGCAATATACAAATCGCGAACCTTATGCGTATCCCCTTCTGCCAAGAAGATGCGGGATCCTTCTGTTACGGACGCATTTTTCTTCGCTACAACCTCGTCGTCGAAGCTCAACTCGCCTTTCTTCACTTTCTCCATGACAATGTACTCTGTCATCATCTTCGTCATGCTTGCTGGAGGATAAGAGATCTCCGAGTCAATATCGACTAATATTTTGCCCGTTGAGGCTTCCATAAGAACCGCGGAGCGAAGCTTCAAATCAAGCTTAGACTGATCCGTAATAACTTGATTGTTGTTCCCCTTCGTTGCCGCTACTTGCTTCGTTTGCGTTTGAGTTTGAGCAGCTGCCTCAGCCGCCACCATTCCTGCTGATGGCAATAAGGCGAAGCTTAATATTTGACATGCGGTAACCAAAGCGACCGCTCGTTTCCATTTGTTATGTTTCGATGTTGTATGTTGCTTAGACACTACGTACAACTCCTCTCCTGTTGAGTCCCATAGCTATTCTAACATAGCCAGACACGCAAAAAAAAGACAGGGTTGTAATACCCTGTCTTTCCTTGTCGACATTTTCCGTAAATGCAACACAATTACATGGAATAGTTAGGAGCTTCCTTTGTAATTTGTACATCATGCGGATGACTTTCACGCAATCCTGCGCCAGATATCTTCACAAAATGAGTATCATTTTGAAGCTCTTTCAGAGTGTTCGTACCACAGTAACCCATACCTGCTCTCAATCCGCCAAGCAATTGATGGATCGTATCAGCCAAAGGCCCCTTGTAAGCTACACGGCCTTCAATGCCTTCTGGAACCAGCTTCTTCTCATTGCTGCTGTCTTGGAAGTAACGATCCTTACTGCCTTGCTTCATTGCGCCTAGCGAGCCCATACCGCGGTATACCTTGAAGCTGCGGCCTTGATAAATTTCAGATTCACCAGGGCTTTCTTCTGTACCTGCAAACAAGCTTCCGAGCATAACCGCACTTGCACCTGCAGCGATTGCTTTTGTAATATCACCAGAGTACTTAATACCGCCATCCGCAATAACAGGGATGCCGTACTCACGAGCTACGCTCGCACAGTCGTATACAGCTGTAATTTGTGGTACGCCGATACCAGCAATAACCCGAGTCGTACAGATGGAACCTGGTCCAATACCAACCTTAACTACAGAAGCGCCTGCCTCAATCAAATCACGAGTTGCTTCACCAGTAGCTACGTTCCCTGCTACGATAGTCAACTCAGGGTACAAGCCGCGTAGCTTGCGTACTGCTTCAATAATATTGATATGATGGCCATGAGCGGAGTCAACAACGATTAGGTCAACACCAGCTTGTACAAGCAGTTCAGCACGTTCGAATGAATCTTGGGAAATACCGATTGCTGCACCACACAGAAGACGTCCTTGAGCATCCTTCGCAGCTTTCGGATATTGGATTGCCTTCTCAATATCCTTAATCGTGATAAGTCCCTTCAACGTGTTGCTTTCATCAACCAATGGAAGCTTCTCGATCTTGTGCTGCTGCAAAATCACTTCTGCTTCTTGAAGCGTAGTGCCGACAGGAGCTGTTACCAAGTTCTCATGTGTCATCACTTCTTTAATCTGAATGCTGTAGTCATGAACAAAACGAAGATCCCGGTTCGTCAAAATACCTATAAGCTTATTTTCTGCATCCACAATAGGAACACCAGAAATGCGATACTTCGCCATTACACGATCCGCGTCTTCAACAGTATGATCTGGAGAAAGCGAAAATGGATTAGTAATAACGCCACTCTCTGAACGCTTTACGCGATCCACTTCTTCGGCTTGTTGCTCAGCCGACATATTTTTATGAATAACACCGATACCGCCTTCGCGAGCAATTGCAATTGCCAATGGAGCCTCGGTAACTGTGTCCATACCTGCACTCATAAATGGAATGTTCAATTTAACCTTATCGCTCAAAATTGTCGATACGTCTGTTTCCCGTGGCAGTACACTCGATTTACGAGGTACTAACAGCACATCGTCAAAAGTTAAGCCTTCCTTCACAAACTTAGATTCCCACACCAGAAAGTTCCTCCCTTGATTGTATTGGCGCATTCATTGTCCAAACTCCTTATCATACAGGGCTTGTCCTCTGATTAACGTCGTCTCTAAAAATATATTATTGCAATCTTAGCAAAGCGGTATGAGGCTGTCAAGGATAAGCGTCTTGTTTTGGTAATTCGTAATTCATTTGATTCCTATTCATGTACAAACAAATAAATGTCCACTCCAGGCGAACATTTTTATTACTATTATGGATAGTATGAGATTATTTGTTATTCTCCATTCATCACCTAATCAGCAAGAAATATAAAAAAAGACCACCGTCGAGATGTCTCAACAGTGATCTTTAGTTGCTTGGCGACGTCCTACTCTCCCGGGACCCTGCGGTCCAAGTACCATCGGCGCTGGAGGGCTTAACGGTCGTGTTCGGGATGGGTACGCGTGGAACCCCTCCGCCATCGCCACCAAACAGCATTGGCTAAAGCCAATATGAAGTTCAAGGTTTGAACCTTGAAAACTGAATGCGAAAGTTAGTGCTCTGAATCAAATAGGATAAGCCCTCGACCGATTAGTATTGGTCAGCTCCACACATTACTGTGCTTCCACCTCCAACCTATCTACCTCGTCGTCTTCAAGGGGTCTTACTAATTGGGAAATCTCATCTTGAGGGG
>NZ_JBEFZI010000018.1:0-88102 GCF_040195695.1 Paenibacillus wuxiensis
AGATGAAATCTCTCCTCTTCCTTGGTCTCCCTCGTTCTGTTTCTCCCATACTCGTTCACATAAATATCGTCCTTCGCCAAGTTGCTGTCATAAATTCTCCGCAGCGCAAAATCCATGCCGTTCGGTCCAGGCATTACCATATCCGTTACTTCCACGCGCAAGGAGCCGTCGACAGGCGAGATATGGTCGCTAAAGGATCCGACGGAGTAAGGCGCTTGATCCAACCGGATTGGACGATTGCGGAGCGCTTTCTCATCGTATAGATTATTCCCAAGGAAGGCTAACGAGCGCTTCTCCCATAATCCATACACTTGATCCGTCACCGACGGTTTCCCTTTCCCGTAGACCTGCTCCGTTACGCTGGCTTGATACACAGCCTCCGATACACTTTTCATTTTTTCCTGATGCTCAATTAACGGATCTGGAGCAGGCTTCAAATAAGTGCTGTTCATGAATTGCTCATAGTCTCTTCCCTGCTGCTTGGCTTTTAGACCTTGATAGATTTGATGAAGCTCGTAGCCCTTGAACAGCTCCTCCGTTACCCAATCCCTCGTTACGCCAAAGGTTTCGGTTAGGGAGGTAATCGTAATAAGCTCGTCTGGATTAAAATCCGTGAACGTTGCGTGCGGACCATATACACTGGAGGTTACCGATGGATAGATTTCTTTCACCGATTTCTTAGATGCAATAGCTTCTTCTGCAGAAGCGAAAGGCACGCTTGTAATCAATAGTACACATGCGAGAATAAGTGATAGCCATCTTTTCAACATGATCTCTCCTATCAATTATCTTTCCTTGACATCAATTAGACATCGGTTGAAAAAGCCTTCATCTGATGTATGCTCCGTCTAAACTCACTTCATTTCATTCCATCTCTTCCGGAAGGAACATTTCTACCGGCCCTGAAGGGTTGTAGGTCGGGTTAAATCGTAAATTATGAATTACGATGTTTTCTCCCCATGCCTCGTTGCGAACTATCGGCAATAAACGGACAGAAACCGATATTTCTCTAGTATTTGGTGCAATATCTCCTCGTATAGTAATCACTTGTCTACCATTGCCTAATATATAAGTCTCTTTATACGTTTTTTGGGGAAAACTACCGATTCTCTTAGGAGGCCCAACCTCAACTTCCAATTTTGCATTACTGCTGCTTAGAATCGAAATCTCGCCGTATAAGGCGAATTTCCCTTTCTCAGAACTCGGCTCCAGTGAAATGTCTTGGTAAATTTCAGCCGAAAGATTCCCCCATATTCCAAATGGTACGGATATGTTTTGGCCTCCATCACCACTACTCTTCCCATAAATAGCTCCTACATCCGCTCCACTACTTCTTTTTGCCCAGCCTTGTGCGATATCGCTTTTTCGATCAAACAACGTAAATAACGAGTTCCATAATGCCTGCGGTTCAGTACTATACTCAATTGAAACCTGAGCAATGTAAACATTGTTGATGTTGATGTTGACATTGCTTACTCCACTGTAACGCGCTCCCACGTACACAGTTGCATAGACTGCACCTTTTGGAATATTCCCTCTTAGTGATGCAGTCTGGTCAGTTATACTATCTGATGTTGTATAATTCGTTCCTAGCAATGTCCCCTTCTCATTAAAAAACAAAATTTGAAAATGAGTATTTACATTGCCAAGTCGATGAAATATCCCTCTCAATTGATAATTTCTCGAATCATCAATTAATAGATGCTGTATCAGGTATGATTCTTTACTAGTGCCGTTAGAATTATAAGAGATGACCTGCCTTTTCTTATAGTCACTAGTAGTCATCAAGTTAAACTTAGCAGAACCATTATCCCCTGAGATTTCCCAATAATCTGGAATTGTTCCCTCCGAGACTTGAATTTCTCTGCCCTGAAAATCATGATTCATGAGCAAATTAAAATAATAATCTAAACCATAGGAGACATCGACTCCCTTAATTACTATCGTGCCAGCCGCATTATTGCCAGTTGAATGGATCGCGATTTGCACAATCGCTCTTTCTGCTTTTTGGGGAATACTCTCTCTGAGGCTCATCGTGAAGAAGAAATCTCTCTGCAGCGTGCTTTTTTGGCTCGCATTACCGATAACCTTTCCTGTGTTATCTACAAAATCGACCATCATCACAACCTCTGCATTCTGTAGATGTTCAATCTTTAAGGAAGCTTTCAGATCAAACCCACGGCTGGATTCCTTCGTAATCCACAGTGCTTGCTTGATCCCAATGAAATCTCCAATTGGAATATTGCTCGCTTGAATCTGTTGATGATTTCTTGATCCTATTTTTTGGATGTTAAAGCTCGATGCAGCCTTGTCATCCGTCATATATGACCAGCCTACCGCTTTGCCACCATTGTTTACTTCATGAAAATCTCCGTTTTTCAGCTTATCCTTATATGTCCTCTCTCTTAAACTTTTACTTGTTATGTTTCCATTTTTATCTGCCTGATAGACAATTTCTTTTTCATCTTGCGTGATCACCGTTAAATTCCCATTTCTGTCATAACGATATTCCGCTTGATGAGCACTTACGCTAGTTACGGAAAACGTCAATAATGACAGCACTACGAACATAATTGCACACCTCATGTTTCGCCCTTCCTTTCTAAAATATATGACCGTCCCTGACTTTCAAACAACCGCTCTCCCCCCTTCATTATTCTAGGACTTACAATAATAATATCCTATTTTTCCTTGATTTTACTATTTTAAATTTTGGGGAAACTTTTCTTCGTTTTACATTTGAGTGAATACTCATCTGCCCCGAATAAAAGAAGACTTACTCGGTTAGAATAAGTCTTCTTTTATGGTTATTTAGGAAGACACCCGGAATCTGCGCTTCTTCGCTTGACGAAGTAATCTCCGCTGCTTGCAGGCGATGCTCCGCATGTTCGGATTCCATCAACTCTTGCAGGATCTGAACAGCTCTGCCGAATAGTACGTCCGCTTCGCCCTCCGTGACTTGCAGTTCTTTTCGCTTCAGCGGACGCATGAACATCCAACTGTTCATTGCTTTACGTTCTACACTGGCCTGCTGCATGAGACATTTGCATTCTCATTTGCTCTTACATGCGGCTCACTTAACCCGATCTCCGGTTCCAGGTCCGAATCGTCAAACCACGGCTCACCAATTTCAACCTAAATTTCCCCTAAAGGAATCTCTTCTCATCTACACTTAGACTTCGTTCAATATAAAAAAGCTGTCTCCTATGTAGTGATCCACTACAAGAAAACAGCCTTCGAACATCCTGCTCTTGAGGCGTTGCTTCATCATGTCGTACGATACCAGGTATCGTATATCAGCGAGGCCTCGTCAAAATCGCGACTTACATCCCCGCCATTCTAGGAAATACATATTCGTATCTCCTACATTCCCTAACCGTCGATTCACCGTTACTGAATAAGCCAGCTCTCCGCATCTGCTCGCGTTTCGAAAACCCCGAAATGATTGCTGCGATTGGATTCTCCCACCATTTCCTTAAAGCGGCCTCTATTCAACGATGGATCGGGAATGATGACAGCCGTCTTCACATGGTAGTTCGTAAACTTTTGAATCATTCTTCCCGCTACGCCCGTTCTAAGACTGAAGAACTCCCCCGCAAGAGCTTCCCCGTGTACCAGAAGCAGCTCAACATCATTCTCCTTGCACAAGGCAATCAAATCCACAGCATCCTGCTCCGTACTTAGCGGTGTATCGCTTGCAATCAATTCGATATATGGCTTCGTTTCGTTTTCGACGAGTCTATAGTTCATAGTCATTCTCTCCTTCATTTGTTTTCTTCCCTTAAGCTCCATGCGAATTCCCTGCACCCATTTCAGTTCATTGAGGTAGTTGGACAGTAGATTCTCAGAAATTTTATTCCACAAAAAGGCTTCCCGCTCATTTCGATTCGGCTCTTGGAGTCCACGATTCATTTTTTCTTGCTGATAGACGAGCTGCATGTTGATCCTGTCCTCATACCGATCCAGCAAATCATCTAATTCCTCGTCATCTAGTTGGTCTGCCCATGCCAATTGGATCAGGAATGTATTCTTAAGCTCGGGAAGTTCAGGTTCCTCAAGCACCCATTCTTTTAATCGGAGCATTCCCACATCTGTAATGCTGTAAATTTTTTTGGATGGAGAACTTTCCTGATGCTTGATTTCGTTAGTGACTAGGCCATCATCCAATAGCTGAACAAGCGACTTATAGATTTGATTGTTATTGCCGGACCAATACATCGCTGATGAGTCCTCAAAAATCTTCTTCAATTCATATCCGGAAGCCGGCTTCCAACTCAGAAGCCCCAGAATGGCATATTTGATCGACATCGAAAAACACCTCATTAGGTTACTAATAACATAGGTTAATAATAATCTATATTATTGATAATGTAAATACTGGATGGTTGATTAGATCAACAAAAGAAAAATAGGGCTGCCCCATAATCACATCTGATGTGACGGGACAGCCCTACTATATTAAAGATTCCATATTCTCATTTTCTTGCAACCTAAGATGGAAGCACACCCTGCTTCTTATGAACGACAAGCTTGTAGCCCACGCCACGAATCGAATCAATCTGCACAGATTGTTGATTCATCTCCAGCTTCTTGCGAAGAGAGCTGACATGCACATCTACTGTCCGCTGTCCGCCAATATAGTCAAACCCCCATACGGCATTCATCAGGTCATCTCTTGTTACTACGGTTCCAGGGCGCTGTACTAAATATAACAATACTTCAAATTCCTTAGGCCGCAGTGGAATGAGATCATTATGAAGCGTAACCTCATACTTCTCTGGATAAATCCGCAGATCGCCAAGTGCAATCATCTTGTCATCAGACTCTTCGGACAATGTCAATCCGGTTCCGTCACTCGATGTCCGTCTTAGCACCGCTCCCACTCTTGCCAACAGCTCTGCAACACCGAAAGGCTTCGTAATATAGTCATCAGCACCACACTTCAGACCTTGTACGACCTCTTCCTCCGCATTTCGAGCAGTTAGAACAATCACTGGGGTACGAATCCCTGCCTGTCTTACTCGCGACAATATTTCGAAACCGTTCATTCCCGGAAGCATAATATCTAGAACGATAAGATCAAATTTGCGATGGAGCGCCATCTGCAAGCCCTGAGTCCCATGATCGACAACCGTTGTCTCATACCCTTCCAAAGTCAGGTTGTAGGACAGCAGTCGCGCCAGTGTCGGTTCATCTTCAACTACCAATACTTTAATCTCTGACATAATCTTCCTCCGAAAGTCGAATCGATTATACGTAATCGTCTTTCTTCATCGTTTCTCAACATTATCGTAACATATATCATGTGATGTTGACCAAGCATTTTTTGAAAATGTTGAAAATTAATGAAAGGCAGCCGATCTCATCGCGTGGCCTACTTTACACTATTCGATAGCATCTGAATATCTTGCACGACTGGCAACTCGATCGTGAACGTCGTACCCACCCCAAGTTCACTGTCTACGCGAATTAATCCATGATGAGCATCAACGAGATGCTTCACGATGGACAATCCTAGGCCAGTTCCTCCGGAACTGCGAGACCGTGCCTTATCAACACGATAGAACCGTTCAAATATGCGCGGCAAATCCTTCTTCGGAATACCGATGCCAGTATCGGATATAGTCAGACGAATCCACTCTGCTTCCCCGTTCTCGCTATGTTCAATCGGCATTGCTACAATTTTTACGTGACCGCCTTCTGGCGTGTAATTAATCGCATTCGACAAGAGATTCAGTACAATTTGACGGAAGCGATCCTCGTCAGCCTCCACATACATATCTTGTTCTGTACTCAGAAGAACATCTATTCGCTTCTTGTCAGCTTCCTTCTGGAGCATCTCCACCGTCTTCTCCAAGAACAGATCAACCTGAACCGGGGAATATTGCAGCGGCACCCGCTTCGACTCTATCTTAGACAGCTCCAATATATCGCCGATTAGGCGATTCAACCGCTCACTCTCATCATGGATGATCTGCAGGAACGACGTTGCTATCTCTGGGTCATTTATCGCGCCATTCATTAAGGTCTCCGCGAATCCCTTCACCGCAGCAATCGGTGTCTTCAATTCATGGGACACATTGGCCACGAATTCACTTCTCATTCGTTCAAGACGCCGAATTGTAGATACATCCTGCATGACAAGCAGTACACCTGCCCATTCATTGTCTGTGAAGTAAACGGGCACTACACTCACATCAAGCAGACGTTCTTCTGGATAATACAGTGTAATTTCATCATGATTCGCTACTTTGCGTTCCAGCACCTCTGCAGTCATTTGCTGCATCTCATGTGGCGCTCGAACATCCTCGAAGGTACGTCCGATCCACTCGGTGCTCTTAATGCCCAATATATGCTCCGCCTTGCGATTCAACAGACCAACTTGGCCCTGAGCATCAATCATAACAATGCCATTAATCATATGTTCAAGCACTGCCTGAAGGCGGCTTTCCTTCTCGCGAATTTCCGACATTTGAACCTGCAGACTATCAGCCATCGCATTAATCGCAGATCCAAGCTGCCCGATCTCATCTTTCCCGACAGATTGAGTTCGTGCCCGATAGTCCATCTGCGCGATACGCATCGCGACACGGGTCATATTCTCAATTGGCCGTGTCATGTTATACGCTATTCGATAGCTGACAATAGCTGCGACAAGGAACAATATAGCGAGCCCTATCGACAGATAAGCCCACAACTCTCGTACACTGCTCTCTACATCTGCCAGACTCATCGCTAAGCGTACGTAGCCATCGAAGTCTGGAGTATGAACAGGACTAGCAACATACAGCATATTTTGCCGAAGGGTATCGCTATAGCGAATTTTGGAGCCTAGTCCATCCTTCTTCGCAGCAGCGATCTCCTCTCTGTTCAAGTGATTATCCAACTCAGCTACTGGACGGTCAGAATCTCCGACAACGGTTCCATCTTTCAGTATGAACGTAACCCTTGCATCAGCACTATCATGAAGCTTGCGAGCCCAGTCTGTGTAGTAGCTGGCAAGCTCTTCGAAGCGGTTTCCCTGCTTCCAGACCAAGGTCTGTTCGATGAGCATAATTTCCCGGGACATATTTTGCTCAAGCTGCCGAATATGACTCGTCTTGAATGTAGATGCCATATAAATGCCCGCTGTTAGCACTGAAATACCGATAAGCAAGACAAACACAAAGGTCAACCTTGTGCGAAAACGTGACATGGTTCTACTCCTTCTCTCTGCTTCAATTCATTGTTGTTACTGTCTACGTATTAATCCTACTTATCCCTTTTCCGTTTGACCAGCAGAAATTTTATTAATCTTTTGTAAAATTGCGTGATACACGGTGGCAGCTGGCTGCTGAATTAATATGGCGAGTACAACAGCAACGGCTGTTTCCGGCCCGAAGTACCTCATCGCTAGCACTAGACCAAGAGAGATATTGCGCATCCCTGAAGCGAAGCCCAATGTCCCCTGGATTGCTGTGCCGATGCGCTTGAACATAAAGCTCAATCCCCAGCCTAGTGCATAACAGACGGCAACGAGCAGCAGCACGACGAAGAACAGCCCTATCGCCTCACTCCCCCAGGCCCGCACATAGGGGCCAATCGCTGCTGCATTCAAGAGTACAACACCAACAAATGCAGCCTTCGATGCAGGCAGAAGCACGGGCGCAGCAGATGCCTTGGCCTTGCCTCCTGTCCATTCATATATGCAAATGCCTGCTGCGGTTGGAACCACAATAATCCACAGCAAATCAAGCAGCATTGCCCATACATCAAATGCAATGGTAGCCCCGAACATCGCAGACAGCGATGCGGGAACAACGATGGGGCTAAGCAGTGAGTCCATGACCACTAGAGCCAACATCAGAGGGACAGATTCTCTCGCCATCTCCACCCACAGCACAGAAGATATCCCTAACGGGATAATCGTGAACAGAACGAGTCCAGCCGTATAAGATGATCCTCCACCGAACAGAAGCGTGCCTATCCCATAGGCTGCGATCGGTGAGATGATATGCGTCAGAATGAATACGGCCGCGAATAGAACCGGCTGCCGAAAGGCTCCCATCACATCACGGCGTCCACATCCTAGCCCCATAACGAAAGTAACAAGTCCGAACATCCACGGTACGTAGGGCACGAACGGAAGCAACGGCTCACTACAAAGAACCCCCAGCACCAAGCAGCTGGGGATAAGCAAGTACATATACTGTTCGAACCAATCGTTCACGATCAGACCGACATTACGATCGAACTTTATTTTTCGATTCATTAGAATACCGGAGCCTTGAACTGAGACAGCTTCTCAAGCGAACTCCGATCCACATCTGCATGCAAGCTGTTCCCATGGGCATCCATCGTAACAATTGCTGCAAATCCTTCTACGTCCAAATGCCACATCGCTTCTGGAATACCAAATTCCATATAGTCAACGCCATTTACACGCTTGATGCACTCTGCATAATACTGCGCAGCACCGCCAATTGCATTCAAGTACACCCCGCCATGCTCCTGCAATGCAGCCAGAGTCTTCGCTCCCATCCCGCCTTTGCCGATAACAGCACGGATGCCGAATTTCTTCATAATATCACCTTGGTAAGGCTCTTCGCGAATACTCGTCGTCGGACCAGCAGCCTTGACATGCCAGCCTTCCTCATCCTTCAGCATGACAGGGCCGCAGTGGTAGATAACTGCCCCATTCAAATCAACCGGAGCATCATGATCCATCAAGTACTTATGAAGGGCGTCACGGCCAGTGTGCATCTCCCCATTTATAATGACAACATCGCCCACACGCAAGGAACGAATCGCTTCCTCCGTAATTGGAGTTGTCAGCACGACTTGACGACTCTCTCCTTGCTCAGAAGCAGCTGCGACTTGTCCAGAGTTCTCTGATTTCTGTGAAGCTGCCATAGCTACCTCTGTTCCACGCTCATATATCCATTCGCGGATAGCTCCCGAATCGCTGTCGATAATTACGCCCTGACGACGGAATGCCCAGCAGTTGTACGCAACAGATACGAAGAAGCTTGCTGGAAGACGGTTCATCACGCCAATTTTACATCCGAGCAGGGTGACCTCACCGCCGAAGCCCATCGTTCCAATCCCGAGTTCGTTAGCTTTCTCCATAATATATTGCTCCAGCTGTGCCAAATCAGAATGAGGATTCACATCATCTGCCTTACGGAACAGTTGATGCTTCGCAAGCTCGTATCCAGTCGTTCGGTCGCCACCGATGCCAACACCGATGAAGCCTGCACTGCAGCCCTGCCCTTGAGCCTGATAGACAGCATGCAGGATACACTTGCGAATGCCGTCCAGATCACGGCCTGCCTTGCCGAGCCCTTCCAATTCCGCAGGGAGGCTGTATTGAATGTTCTTATTCTCACATCCGCCACCCTTGAGTATCAGCTTCACTTCAATATCTTCACGTTCCCATTGCTCGAAGTGGATGACCGGCGTGCCCGGTCCTAAGTTATCTCCGCTGTTCGCTCCTGTTAAGGAATCAACTGAATTCGTACGAAGCTTGCCCTCTTTCGTTGCGCGGCTAATCGCTTCGCGAATGTCTTTCTTCATTTGGATTTGATTCGCTCCAATGGGTGTATGTACAATAAAGGTTGGCATGCCTGTGTCCTGACATATCGGCGACACATTTTTCTCAGCCATGGTGATATTCCGAGCGATTGTGCTCAAGGACAAGCCGGAACGCGTTGCAGCATCCTCTTGTGCCTGTGCCTCTTGAATCGCGCGCCGTACATCCCCTGGCAAATTTGTAGACGTTTCTACAATTAAATCGTACACACTCTGCAAAAATGATGTCATCATGAACTTGCTCCTCTCATCTCTAATCATCCCGGGAAATGAGTGTTCTTGATGCAGATCTCGGAAGCAACGGGAAGTAGTCTTTGTTACAATTTCGTCAAATGAGTTCCAATGCTATTATAATATCACAAGGCGTGCACCTAATCGAAGCATTTTCCACGCCTATCTCCTGCGACAATCCGAAGTCAACTGATTGCTGCAATTGTAGAGCGTCTAGATATCCCCCTGAAAGGAAGGAACCTATGAGTACAACTGAGAATTCAACAACCAAACCCCATCATTTTCTCGCCTATATGTACCGGCTCAAGCATATCGAACGCTGGAGTCTCATGCGAAATACAGACAAAGAGAATGTTGCGGAGCATACCTTCCATGTTGCCATGACTACCCATATGCTGTGCACGATTGCTAATGAGGTGTTCCATAAACAAGTAGACACCGGGCAAGCTGTAGCATTGGCCTTATTTCATGATGCTACCGAAGTATTTACAGGCGACATTCCTACTCCTGTCAAGCACCACAACAGCCGACTGCTGAACAATTTCCGTGAAATTGAACAGTTGGCCGCTGAACGCTTAGTCGGCATGATTCCTCCCGAACTGCAAAGCATCTACACGCCCCTCATAGATCCGCAAGGAGATCATGAGTTGCGGATCTATGTGAAGGCAGCCGATCTACTGGATGCCTACGTTAAATGCATCAGTGAGCTAGCTGCTGGCAATCGCGAGTTCGAAGTCGCCAAGCGCCAGACGGAACAGAAGCTGAAGCAGCTGAATATGCCAGAGGTACAATATTTCCTGACTACGCTCGCTCCGAGCTTCAACATGACTTTGGATGAAATATCTCTATCGGATGAAGAAGAGCATACCTAATAGCTGATGTCATAGACACATATGTGAAGTCGAGTATGAATTCATGTGTTTGTTACAATAATGGAAATACCAACACCACAGATTGATTTCATAGAAAGGAAGTCATGAATGCCTATTTTTAATCCTACTCTCGTTCACCGCATCTTCCGAGCAACATGGGTGCTATTGATCATTGCTGCGTTTACAGCGGTATTCTATTTCGGTTTTTCGATCATTTGCCCGTTTCTGATTGCCTGGCTGCTTGCTTACATGATGAATCCAATCGTTCGTTTTTTGGAGAAGCGTTGGAAGTTCCGCCGTGGATTCGCCGTGATGACGGCCCTACTGCTCTTCTCAGCCATCATCGCAGGAATTCTGTACCTATTCACGACGAAGATCATTTCCGAATCATGGCATATTATGGGGATCGTACAGAATCAGATTGTGGAATGGAGAATACAGGCTGAAGCCTATTTCTATTCTGCAGAGTTCCAGCATTTTCTCACCGACATGAATGATACATTCAATTTTGCAGATTTGAAATCATCGCTGTCAAAATACACAGGAACGATTGCTAGCGGAGGCACGTTAATTGTCACCTACTTGTTTCATTTCTTGAAAGCTACCGTCTTATTCCTGCCTAAGCTTGCGGTCATCACAGTCATTGTCTTGGTAGCTACATTCTTAATCAGCAAACAGTGGAATACGATTTCATCCAAAAGCAACACACTCATTCCTGAACGGGTACGCCGCTCTCTTGGCGTCGTGACAAGTGATTTGCAGAACGCCGTGTTCGGATATATTAAGGGCCATATTATTCTCTCCAGTATTACCGCATTTGTCTTCTTTCTTGGCTTGCTTGTACTCGGAGTAGAATATGCATTCACCATCGCCCTTATTGGCGGCATTGTAGACCTGATCCCATTAGTCGGCATCCCTGCTATCGTTGTGCCATGGGCTGTATTCGCCTATGTTGAAGGAAATGTATTTTTAGGAACAGGACTGCTCATTATGTGGCCTATTATTCTCGTTACTCGGCACGCCTTTGAACCGAAAGTATACGGGGACAGCATTGGACTGAATCCGCTTCTGCTTCTCATTTTTCTTTATGGTGGTTTGAAGCTGTTTGGCGTACCCGGCATCATTATTGGTATCCTCGCCCTCGTCGTGCTTACTGCGTTGCAGAAAGCTCATGTGTTCCGGGATGTATGGCGCTATATTATGACCGGCTCCTTTTTCAGTAAAGAAGACGATCAGGCTGTATCACTCATCGATTAGTTTAGAATCTTAGACCAACCATAGCGACATTCAAAAAAATCGCCCGGCTAGACGTAAGTCTGACCGGGCGATTCTATTATCCTGCCGTTACCGTAATGAACTTATAGCTATAAACCATCAGAAGCACGATGACGATGAACAATACGAAGATAAGCGTACTGAAAGTGCGAACCTTGCCTGTAGCTGCTGCATCCGCTTTACCGTTTTTTGCGGACTGCACCGCAAGCTTAATTTGCTTGCCCATGATGCCACTAAATGCAGCAATCGCTAGGAAGACAACCGTTGTCAATACCATCCAGAGCACACTGTACTTCGCTTGGCTCATGAGATAACCGCCTGTAATGAACTGAACGATTAAGAAATACTGTCCCAGACGATTCGCCGTTCCCACGCCCACGAGCAGCCCCTCTTGTCCTGCTGTAGACAGCTTGTTTAATTTCCCTACGATAAATGGAACAATGGCATAGAACCCCATTGCTACTGCACCTAAAATGTGCAAAAGACTAAAGGCACTGTACATGAAATACATTCCCTCCATAGACATGATATGGTTCAATCTTCGTTCCATTATACTAAAATTTACTTACTAACACAAAGAAAGACACCGAAATATTCGATGTCTTTCTTGATATTTCTATGAGATTTGTCACAATGTTCATAAATAATGGAATCATTGCATTATACACGTTCTCCAGCGACCACTTGAATAACGTTGCGGACGGATTCGGCCGACTTATCCAGTGCAGCCTTCTCTTCTGGCGTCAGGTCGATCTCGATCACTTTCTCTATACCATCTCCACCGAGTACAGCCAGTACGCCCATAAATAACGCGTCATAACCGTATTCACCTTCGAGGTATGCGATGACCGGGAGAATCCGTTTTTTGTCTTTCAAAATGGCTTCTGCCATTTGCACGATGGAAGCAGCTGGTGCGTAGTAAGCACTTCCGTTGCCAAGCAAATTGACAATCTCACCGCCGCCTACACGTGTACGCTGTACGATTTCCGCAATGCGTTCTTGTGGAATGAGGCTCTCAATCGGTACTCCGCCTGCGCTCGTATAACGAACGAGCGGCACCATATCATCCCCATGTCCTCCAAGCACGACGCCGCGCACATCTTCAACGGATACGTTCAACTCTGCTGCAATGAATGTGCAGTAGCGAGCGGTATCCAGAACGCCGGATTGGCCGATTACGCGATTTTTAGGGAATCCAAGTGCTTCAAAAGCAGCAAATGTCATTGCATCTACCGGATTACTCAAAATAATCACGTAGGCATTCGGGCAATAAGCTTTCACATTCTCACATACCGACTTCACAATGCTCGCGTTCGTAGTCACCAAATCATCACGGCTCATACCAGGCTTGCGAGCTATCCCTGCTGTAATGATGACGATATCGGAATCTTGCGTGTCTTCATAGTTCGATGTTCCTGTAATTCGGCTGTCAAAGCCTTGAACCGGGCCAGCCTCCAACATATCAAGCGCCTTGCCCTTCGTCGGATTCTCCAACTGAGGAATATCTACTAATACAACATCTCCAAGTTCTTTCTGAGCCAACATAAGAGCAGTTGTCGCTCCAGTGAAACCAGCACCAACGACTGTGATCTTGTTGCGTCGAATAGCCATTCGGATTCGACCTCCTAGTTCAAATGATTGATGATGTGGTCAGCAAACTCCGAGCATTTTACTTCTGTCGCGTTTTCCATCAGACGCGCGAAATCATAAGTGACAGTCTTGCTGTTAATGGCGTTTGCCATGCCTTTATAGATGAGGTCTGCAGCTTCCTGCCAGCCAAGATGCTCAAGCATCATAACACCAGACAGAATAACAGAACCTGGGTTTACTACGTCTTTATCTGCATATTTCGGAGCAGTTCCGTGCGTTGCTTCGAAGATCGCATGTCCTGTCACATAGTTGATGTTCGCTCCAGGTGCGATGCCGATGCCGCCAACTTGAGCAGCCAATGCATCAGACAAATAGTCGCCGTTCAAGTTCAATGTCGCGATGACATCGAATTCCTTCGGACGAGTCAATACTTGCTGCAATGCGATATCTGCAATTGCATCCTTAATGATGACCTTGCCAGCCGCTTCAGCTTCTGCTTGCGCCTTGTTAGCCGCTTCCGTGCCTTCAGCCTCTTTGATGCGGTCATATTGTCCCCAAGTGAATGTGTGCTCTGCGAATTCTTGCTCCGCCACTTCATAGCCCCAGTTCTTGAACGCACCCTCGGTGAACTTCATAATGTTCCCCTTGTGTACGATCGTCACGCTCTTGCGGTTATGCTTGATCGCATATTCGATCGCAGCACGTACAAGACGCTTGGAGCCATCGGAGGATACAGGCTTAATGCCGATACCTGATGTCTCAGGGAAGCGGATCTTCTTCACTCCCATTTCTTCTTGGAGGAATTGAATCACTTTCTTCACGTCTTCCGATCCGGAAGCATACTCGATGCCAGCGTAGATGTCTTCCGTATTCTCACGGAAAATAACCATATCAACCAGCTCAGGATGCTTAACAGGAGAAGGAACACCATCGAAATAACGTACTGGACGCAAGCACACGTACAGATCAAGCTCTTGGCGAAGTGCAACGTTCAGAGAGCGAATGCCGCCGCCGATTGGCGTCGTCAATGGACCTTTAATCGCTACAATGTACTCGCGAATGGCTTCCAGCGTATCATTCGGCAGCCATTCACCGTATTCATTGAATGCCTTCTCGCCAGCGAATACTTCATACCATGCAAGTTTGCGTTCGCCGTTGTATGCCTTCTCAACAGCTGCATCCAATACACGCTTGGATGCGCGCCAAATATCACGACCTGTGCCATCCCCTTCAATGAACGGGATAATTGGATGAACAGGAACTTGAAGCTTGCCATCCTCAATCTTAATTTTCTCGCCTTCGGTTGGTGGTGCAAATTTGTCCAATTGAATCACAGATGTTCCTCCTTCAATTTCATTGTCACACAAACAGCTAACGGGAGCTACTCTTCTATTGTAGCAACCCGTCAATTTGTAAGACAACCTATGTTTTCAAAAACTTCTACATTTATCTCAATTGAGTTGATAATTACCGTTCTTGAATCGGGATAAATAACTGACTGGATGGGCCTGTATACTCTGCACGCGGGCGAATGATACGGTTATTGTCCAACTGCTCCAAAATGTGCGCTGTCCAGCCGGATACGCGGCTGATTGCAAAGATTGGCGTGAACAAGTCTCTCGGAATGCCCAGCATGGTATAGACAGATGCTGAATAGAAGTCAACGTTCGGCTTCAGTCCCTTCTGTCCAGTAACGAGAGACTCAATGCGTGTCGACATATCATACAGCTTCATATCTTGACACGCTTCTCCAAGCTCACGGGACATCTTCTGCAGATGCTTCGCCCGAGGATCCCCGTTCTTATACACACGGTGTCCGAAGCCCATAATCTTCTCCTTGTTGTCAAGCTTGGACTGAATATAATCATCAACACGATCAAGGTCAGCAATCTCCTCCAGCATCACCATAACCGCTTCATTGGCTCCCCCATGCAGCGGCCCCTTCAGCGCGCCGATTGCCGATACAACACCGGAGTACATATCCGACAAGGTGGCAACCGTAACCCGGGCAGCGAATGTAGAGGCGTTCAGTTCATGATCCGCATGAAGGACAAGCGCCTTGTCCATAGCAGATACAGCGCTATCGGAAGGCTCCTCGCCAGTTAACATATATAGGAAATTATAAGCGATGGAATGACCCGGTTTCGGAGAAATCGGCTCCTTCCCTGCACGAACGCGTGCAAAAGCCGCGACCACAGTTGGTAGCTGTGCTTGCAGCGCAATGGCTTTATGTACATTAGCGTCATGCCCCGTGTCATTCGCTTGCTCATCATACAGAGCCAATGCAGAAATCGCAGTTCGGAGAACAGCCATCGTATTCGCGTCTGACGGATACAATTTCATTTGTTCAACAACGGCTGAAGGAATTGCAGCGCTCTTCTCCAGACGAGTGCGTAACTCCGAAAGTTCCTCTTGATTTGGCAGCTTGCCGAACCACAATAAATGAACAACTTCTTCGAATGTCGTATGATCGGCCAAATCGTCGATATTATAACCGCGGTATGTTAGCACACCATCGATGATTGAGCTAATAGAAGAAGTCGTTGCAACTATGCCTTCCAAACCTTTCGTTGCTGTCATCTGCCCTCTCTCCTTTGCATATGTAACCTAATACCATCCCATCTTTCTTTTCCCTGTGTTATCTCGATGTGTTTCGAAGTATTCCGCCCCGGAAAAAAAGGCAAGTTTTTCTATTAAGATGATAATGGATAATGTCGGAAATGTGAACGGTTTCAGTTGAAAAATATGGATAGAAATGCTTTATCAGAGGTATAAACGTTTTTTAAACTCCTTGAAATCATTGAGGATAAAAAGAAAAAATCAAGGAAATTGGGTATGGCGCATAGCATATAGAGAGGGTCGTCCTCCCAGATCGGACGTGCTGGGAAACCGAGGATTTACAGTAGGATTCATGGAGGTGATTGAGATCATGGAGCAGCACATCATCAAGCGTATTCTTCGCGGAGGGTGGGTATTGACCGTTGGTATACTTATACTCTTATCCTGCTATCTATTAGTCCCCCTGCTCTATCCGTTTCTCATTGCCTGGCTGATCGCTCTAATGCTCAATCCCGTTGTTGAGTGGATGTCAGAACAGTTCCGCATGCCGCGCTGGCTAAGTGTTACGATATGCTTGACCCTGTTCATTACGTCGATGCTAACGGTTGCGGCAGCGGTAGTTACGCGTGTGGTGAGAGAGGTTTATAATCTGTCTAATTCTATGGATCATTTTCTCCGTCTATGGAGGGAATTCTTTATTCAGCTGTTCGAAAATGATAAGGTTCGCACATTTCTTGAAACGCTTGGCTCCTTATACAAAGATAATCCAAATCTTCAAGGCTCGATCAACAGTAACTTATCGAGCACTGCAGAAAAGATAACGACAGTGATCACCAACTTCATCACCTCTTTTCTGGATGCGATCGTCCGTCTCTTGTCCAGTCTTCCAAATGTGGCATCCATCTCAATCATCATTCTCTTATCCGCCTTCTTCATAAGCAAGGACTGGTCGCGTTGGATGGGCATCCCTGCACGTGCCATGCCTGCCTCCATTAATCAATCCATGCGTACGATCTGGGGCGATCTGAAGCAGGCCCTATTCGGTTACTTGCGAGCCCAGTTATTTCTGATTTCCATTACGATGTTCATCATTACAACAGGACTCATTGTTCTGCGCGTGGATTATGCAATCACCATAGGCCTTCTCGTCGGCATTATCGATTTGCTGCCGTACCTTGGTGTCGGTGCTGTCATGATTCCATGGATTGTATACTGCTTTGCCGTTGACCAAGGTTCGCTTGGCATCGGCTTACTTATCGTATATGCCATCGTCCTGCTCACGAGGCAGATTATGGAGCCGAAGGTACTGGCGTCAACAGTCGGTCTTGATCCGCTCCTCATGCTAATTGCCATGTTCGTCGGCATGCAGTTGTTCGGCTTCCTCGGACTTATTGTCGGTCCCGTTTCCCTCGTTCTGCTGTCTGCCATGAAGCGAGCAAATGTCTTTCTGGATTTACAGACGTATATTATCAGCGGCAGAAAATAAAAAACGCACTGTTCAAATGTACACAAAAACGCCCGCCACATGGTTCTTCACCATTCAGCGGGCGTGTATATTTCAAGTTTAGAAACGGCGGAAATAAATAAAATTTCCGTCCTTCATCTTTTTCTCCAACCACTTAAGCAGATAGTGCCGATAGATCGGTCTAGTCAGCGGAAATACAAGTGTGAAGCCAATAATATCCGTAAAGAATCCCGGTGTAAGCAGTAAGATTCCTCCTGCAAGAATACATAGGCCTTCTACCGCAGAACGTCCTGGAATTTGCCCTGCCTGCATCTGCTTCTGAGCTTCTGCCAACACTTGATTCCCTTCGTAGCGCGCAATTACTGCTCCGATAACCCCGGTAAGCAATATCAACAGGAACGTATTCCAGCCCCCTACCCAGTTGCTCATCAGTACGAAACCGTACACTTCCAGTGCAGGAATTAATGTCAGAGTAATGAGTACCCATACCATCGGATTCAAGAACCATTCCCTCCCTTGCATAATGACTTATGCATTGCATCTTGCATTACAATCATGCAACTCTCATGGATGACATTCTAAGTAGAATCATTCCCATCCATCTCTTGAAATGGAGAAATCAACATCCTTCATACTGAAGATGAATTAAGAGGTCGGGCGCATTCGCTCCAGCAATGACCATACATCTTCCGCTTCCCGCTCAAGACGAATAGGCCGCCAATCCGCATTCAGCCAAGCAAGAGTAGTTGTTCCTTCCACGAGCAGCTTTCCGGATGACTTAGAGACCCAGCCTGCTTCAGGCAGGCCTGTGTCTGTACCGCCCTCTATCCTGCATACTTGTGACTCAAATGTCAACCGGAGAGGCGACAGCTGCATCAAGCGAGTATATACCATCACTCGATCATCATAGTATGCGGGACGCTTGAACCTCACCTGCAAATCGACCACAGGGAGCAGCAGCCCTCTTGCTTCAAGATCCCGATAGTTCATACCGAGAGCTCGAATCCATTCCGTTCTTCCGACTTCGAACCACGTCACATAGTTGCCATGGAATACGACATTCATTCGATCTGTCTCTTGATAGCGAACACGCAGCGGATAACCAAACCATACCGATTGATCTTCTTCCCTAACGTCATGATACATCTTCATTCCTCCTCCATTGTAGCGCATTCGAGGGTACGTTCACAAATACAGCAAGAGCAATGGTTCAACCATTGCTCTTGTCTGGTATTGCTTCTATATTCAATTGGATAGGCCTATTCTTATTAGCAACGGCCTTGTCCGATTTGGCTTACTTTAACAAGGTTTGTAGAACCTGCACAGCTTGTAGGAACACCAGCTGTGATCACAACCAAGTCGCCTTCTGCAACGATGCCTGTCTTCACGCCGCCTGCAACAGCAACGTCGAACATTTCGTCTGTAGAAGTAGCTTGATCGACTTTAACTGGAGTAACACCCCAAGTCAAGGACAAACCACGCATTACTTGCTCAGAAGGAGTCACAGCGATGATTGGAGCTTTCGGACGGTATTTGGATACCATACGCGCTGTGTAGCCTGTTTGTGTAGAGCTGATGATTGCCTTTGCATCCAGATCAAGAGCTGTGTTAGCAACTGCTTGGCTGATTGCATCAGTAACTGTAGCTTGCTGTCTCGAGCTTTGTTTTACCAAGATTTCACGGTATTCAAGCGCAGATTCAGCTTTTTCAGCGATACGGGACATTGTCAATACGGATTCAACTGGGTATTTACCAGCAGCTGTTTCACCGGACAACATGATTGCATCCGTACCGTCGAAGATTGCGTTTGCTACGTCACTTGCTTCCGCACGTGTAGGACGTGGGTTGCGTTGCATGGAATCAAGCATTTGTGTAGCTGTGATAACTGGCTTGCCAGCCAAGTTGCACTTCTCGATCATACGCTTCTGAACGAGTGGAACTTCTTCAGCTGGAATTTCAACGCCAAGGTCACCACGAGCAACCATCAAGCCGTCAGACGCTTCCAGGATTGCATCCAGGTTGTCTACGCCTTCTTGGTTTTCGATTTTGGAAATGATTTGGATATGAGTTGCATTGTGCTTCTCAAGCAATTCACGAATTTCCAAAACGTCTTGCTCTTTACGGACGAACGAAGCAGCGATGAAATCAACGCCTTGCTCGATACCGAAGCGGATGTCGTTCGCGTCTTTTTCTGTAATACCTGGCAAGGAAATTTTCACACCAGGAACGTTAACGCCTTTTTTGCTCTTGATTGTGCCGCCGTTAACGATTTTACATTTGATTTCTGTACCTTGAATCTCAACAACCGTCAAACCAACGAGGCCGTCATCGATCAAGATTGTGGAACCGACTTCAACGTCACGAGGCAAGTTCTCGTAAGTTACGGAGATGCGGTCTTTATCGCCAAGGATTTCTTCTGTTGTCAATGTGATGAACTCGTCTTCAACGAGGTCAACGGAGTCAACAGCAAGCTTACCTGTACGAATTTCAGGGCCTTTCGTATCAAGGAGAATTGCAACCGTTTTGTTCAACTCTTGGGATGCTTGACGAATGTTTTTGATTCGGTTGCCATGCTCTTCAAAATCACCATGTGAAAAATTGAGACGAGCAACGTTCATGCCAGCCATGATCAATTTTTTAGTGTTCTCTAAAGATTCGCTGGAAGGACCGATAGTACAGACGATTTTTGTTTTACGCATATGGGCTTCCTCCAATTATGTGTGTCTCTCTGTATCTCTATATTGTATTGCTAAAAACAAGGCTCTCAACTATCTAATTTACTATACTCAATAAAATTTGTATATGAAGATAATCATATTTATAAGTTTTACCAGTGAACGATGTTTTAAGTCAATTGACTCATGAAAACCGTGTCATCCCAGTCAGGACGCGGGATTAAGGACACAGACGCCACTGAACTTATCCGTGCTGCAGAATGCCGAACTCGCCAATATTGCGAAATTTGTCATATCTATCTTCGCGAAGCTGCTCTGGGGACATCCCCATCAGCTCGGTCAGATGACGCCAGAGCGCATCTTTCATGTTGGCGGAGGCCGCTTCAACATCCTTATGCGCACCGCCTTGAGGCTCTGGAATGATCTCCTCGATAACATTGAGTTCCTTCAGGTCAGAAGCTGTAATCTTCATCGCTTCTGCTGCTTGGTCGGCTTTGGACGCATCCTTCCAGAGGATAGATGCAGCACCGTTCGGGGAAATGCATGAATAGATTGCATTCTCCAACATAAGAACTCGGTTGCCTACGCCGAGCGCGAGCGCGCCGCCGCTTCCACCTTCACCGATGACGACGCAAATAATTGGCACGCCGAACATGGCCATATCCCGCAAATTGCGTGCAATAGCTTCCGATTGTCCTCGTTCCTCAGCTGTATTGCCTGGATATGCACCCTTCGTATCGATGAATGTAATGATCGGACGACCGAACTTGTCCGCTTGATGCATGAGCCTAAGTGCCTTACGAAAGCCTTCTGGATGCGGGCTGCCGAAGAATCTTGCAATGTTGTCCTTAGTATCCTTGCCCCGCTGATGTCCGATTACCGTTACCGGCACCCCGTTCAGTCGCGCCAATCCGCCCACAATAGCAAGATCGTTGCCGAACAGTCGGTCACCATGAAGCTCAATGAAATCAGTGAATATATGCTGGACAAAATCCAGTGTGGTTGGTCGCTGTTGGTGTCTCGCCAAGTGCATTTTCTGCGATGGGGAGATGCTAGCATAGATCTCTGCCGCTAACTTGGCGTAACGCTCCTCCAACCGGGCGATTTCTTCAGTAAAGTCAATTTGCTTCTCGTCGCCGAACCGTTTTAATTCAGCAATCTTCTGCTTCAACTCCACCAAAGGTTGCTCGAACGGAAGTTCATTCGCCATGAGCTACATCCCCTTTCACCGTATGCAGATCGATAAGTTTCGCCAACGTGGACTTCATGTCCTTGCGCTGCACGACCAGATCAATTTGTCCATGCTTCTGATTGAATTCAGCCGTTTGGAATTCTTCCGGAAGCTTCTGACGAATCGTCTGCTCGATTACGAGACGGCCAGCAAAGCCTACTCTTGCCCCAGGCTCAGCTATAATGATGTCGCCAAGCATAGCGAAGCTTGCAGACACTCCACCCATAGTCGGATCCGTGAATACCGAAATATAGAACCCGCCTGCTTCATGGAATTTCCCAAGCGCTGCACTTGTCTTGGCCATCTGCATCAGACTCAAGATGCTCTCCTGCATTCTTGCGCCGCCAGATGTAGAGAAGATGACTAACGGATATTGTTTCTGCATAGCAGTTTCAATAGCTCGTGTAATTTTTTCTCCTGTTGCCGAACCCATGCTGCCAGTGAAGAAATCGAAGCTCATCACAGCTACGACAACCGGAAATCCTCCAATTGTCCCCTCGCCCGTAATAACAGCTTCATCCATGCCGGATTTCGCTCTTTGCTGTTCCAGCTTGTCCTTATATTCTGGAAAAGCAAGCGGATCTGCGGATACGATATCCGCATCATATTCAAAAAATCGGCCTTCATCCAAAGTCATCTCAATGCGCTCCCTTGCATTCAAGCGCATATGATGCCCGCATTGCGTACATACCTTCAGGTTTTTCTCCAGCTCTTTATGATATTGAATCGAGCCACATTTTGGACATTTATTCATCAAACCTTCGGGTATTTCGCGTTTGGGACGGTCATCGTGTACAGATCCGGACGGCACCGTTGCGTACTTTTTCTTTTGAAATAAGTCTTTAAACACCCGATACACCTCTTTAGGCGTGATTTCTCCAGTTGAAATACAGGACATCATCCTATTGCTTCATACTAGAGATTGTCCTAACCATAGACAACAAAAATCGGCTGTTTGAACGATAACATCGTCATTCATCAGCCGCATCATGCATGCAAGATCGAATTAAGCACTTCCTGAACCTCTTCAACTTCTCCGGAAGGCACTAGAATTTCAAACTGTTGTTTAGACAGATGGATTGGACGGATCTGAATAAGGAATCCTTCCTCGGTCAGCTTGCGCTGAATCTTATCTGCTAAATTGGCAGTCGGTGCGATGTAGATAACAGTCCACACGCGCGATTGACCCCCCTAACGTTCCAGAAACGGCTCATATAATGCCATTATGATATCATAATTGTCAATTTCATCGCAACAAATTCCAACAGACTTGCTGCAATGCACTGCCCAATAAGCAATGATGAACCAGCGCCAGGCCTTATCATATCTCGGCTATTCGTATTCTTTAAGAATTTGCATTCATATCATCAAGCTTGCAGGCTCCACCCTCGCCATACTGCTGAGCACGCTTGTCGTGATGGGCAATTCTAGCTGACGCAGCAGCAGCTAATCCAGCTACAATATCATCTAGAAAAACATGAATTCGCGTACGATCCGAATTGAGCTGATGAATGATGCCAAGCTTGGCCTTATCCAAGTATCCGAAGCTCGTGAGGCCAATCATTCCATATACACTCGTAATGCCAAGTGCAAGTGTCTCATCAACACCATACAAGGATTCATCCGTCTCCATAATCGCTTGAAGCGGCTCCGGCAGCAGCTTCTGCTCGGCAAGCAAATCCAATGCAATGCCTGTAATGAGCGTGTATTGAACTTCGCGCTTGCGTGTTACGGCTCGTACGCTGTCCAGACAATCCTCCAGCGTCAACGCTGCATTGTATGGCTGCTGAAGATGGAGCACAATCTCCGCGATGGATTCAAGTGATACGCCGCGCTTAACAAGCCATTGTTCCGCCATATTGAATGTCATGGCGTCCCCTCCCTTCGCCCCTTCAACTTTACCTACCCGTGAATAGGGCGTATGACCACTCTATGCGGGATGATAAGGAATTGTGCTACTTGCGGGAGGAGATTCGATCCCTGACATTTGTTATTTGACGCGTACGGTTCCAGCACCGAACATTGATTCGATCCGCTTGAACAGATCCGGCGACGGCTTCAGCGAATATGCCTCGCTAAGCGCCCGCAATTGCTGTTCGCGCTCATAGAACAATACAGTCGGCAGCGGCCCTGGCTGCGACTTCAAGAGTTCCTTCAGCTGTTGCAGCAGGTCAGGCCGCTCATGATCGGCTGTAATCTTAATATATACTCGCTGTCGCTGTGGTTGGCGCCCACTCGCTCTGGAAGCAGGAGCTTCGGTTCCCCCACCCTGTGCTGTGTTCCGCAGACGAGCTGCGGATGAACTCCTATCCGTCCTATCCGCAGACATGCTGCCCGCATCTCGGTTCATGTCGACAGCTGCTTCAGCACCAGGTTGTAGGTTGACCGCCGCCTCTCGTTGATTCGGGCTTCGTCCTGACGGTTGTTCGCCGACCATGCGCGACTGAGAAGCTTGTCCACCACGCGTCTCAGAGGAGCGTCTGCGATGGGCAGCACGCTTCGCCAACGCAGCAATCGCATGGGGCTCAAGCGGTACAACCTCGTCAGCAAGCAGCTTATAGCCTTCGTCCTGACGCTGCACCTTCGCCCGCAGCGCAATCAATGCTCCCTTCCCAATCAACGGTTCTGATCGGCGCCACACTTCGGGGAACAGCACCACTTCAGCCCGCTCGATTCGATCCTCAATTTCAATGAATGCCATCGGCTTGCCCTTCTTCGTCATTATCGTTCGAAGCGACACAACCATCCCAGCAACGGTACAATCACTTTCGTCCGGCACCTCATGCAAATCAACAAGCCGATCCGTCTCGGATGATTCCAGCAGCTGTGCATGGTCATCCAGCGGATGGCCGGACAGGTACAATCCGAGCAGCTCACGCTCTAACTCCAGCTGCTCTGCCATGGCGAACGGCGGTATATTCGGATAATCAATCGTCCAATTGTTCACTTCCACGAAGCCGAACAATTGAATTTGAAGATCCTCTCTTTCCTTGCGCCATTTCGCAGCCGCATCTAAGGCCTCATCCAGCATGGCCAATAGCTGTGCCCGATGACCTGGAAGTGAATCGAATGCCCCCGCTTGAATAAGCGATTCAATGACTCTGCGATTGCACACCCGAAGATCAACTCGCTGACAGAAATCGAGCAAATCTGCAAATGGCTTCTCTTGTCGCTGTTTCAATATACTCTCAATCGCAAGCGTACCCACATTCTTAATGGCGCCAAGGCCGAAGCGAATCGCGCCATCAACAGGCGTAAAGCGAACATAGCTTTCATTAACATCCGGTGGAGATACCGTTATGCCTATTCTTCGACAATCTTCAATGTACTCCGCGATCTTCCGGTGGCTTCCCATATTCGCTGTCAGCATAGACGCCATAAACTCTGTCGGATAATGAGCCTTCAAATAGGCGGTTTGGAAGGCAAGCACGCCGTATGCAGCTGCGTGCGCCCGTGGGAATCCATAATCAGCGAAGCGAACGATCATATCGTACACCCGATTTGCTTCCACTTCCGTATACCCTTGATTCAGACTGCCTTCTACGAAATGGCGCCGCTCTTGATCAAGCACTTCCCGCTTCTTCTTCGAGACCGCGCGCCGCAGCAGATCCGCTTCCCCGAGAGAGAAGCCTGCCATTCTGGAGGCGATATGCATAATCTGCTCTTGATAGACAATAATGCCGTACGTATCCTGTAAGATCGGCTTCAGATCAGGATGAGGATATTCGACAGCTTTCAACCCATGCTTGCTATGAATATAGTTCGGGATGAACTCCATTGGACCCGGACGATACAGCGCAAGCACAGATACGATATCTTCAAATACAGACGGCTTCAGTTCCCGCAGAACTCGCCGTACGCCAGCTGATTCAAGCTGGAACAACCCTGTCGTATCCCCTCGGCACAACAGTTCATAGGTCGCCTCATCCGCATCATCAATCATGCCAAGATCAAGCGGTTCGTCGCCACGAAGATTCACCCATTCTAAGGTTCGTTCAATAATCGACAATGTTCGCAAGCCGAGGAAATCCATCTTCAGCAAGCCGATCGATTCTAAATTTTCCATTGAGTATTGGGTGAGAGCAATATTCTCGGTTCCTGCCTGCAGGGGAACATAATGCGTTAGCGGCTCTTCACTGATGACAACACCTGCCGCATGGGTTGATGCATGGCGCGGCATGCCTTCTACCTTAGACGCCATATCAATAAGCTCGCGTATGCGCGAATCACGTTTTCTCCAACTGCTTAGCTCGCTGCTTGCCCGCAATGCCTTCTCAAGCGTGACTCCGAGTTGATTCGGAATCAGCTTCGCTACCCGATCCGTATCGTTATAAGGCACATTCAATGCCCTGCCGACATCCCGCACCGCTGCCCGCGCAGCCATTGTACCGAACGTAATAATCTGTGCCACGCGGTCATGGCCGTACTTATTCGAAACATAAGCAATGACCTCATCACGCCGCTCATCATTGAAGTCAATATCAATATCAGGCATCGTTACCCGTTCCGGATTCAAAAATCGCTCGAACAATAAATGATACTTGAGCGGATCCACATTCGTAATCCGCAAGCAATATGCCACAAGGCTACCCGCTGACGAGCCCCGTCCGGGACCTGTCATAATGCCTTGTTCATGTGAGAAGCGAATGAAATCCCACACGATGAGGAAGTAATCAGAGAATCCCATATTCTCAATCGTATTCAGCTCATAGACAAGCCTCTCTCTCGCCTCTCGCTGAAAGGCTTCATCCTGCCATTCTGGCAGTGCTTGATAGCGGCTCGCCAGTCCCTCTTCGCACAATTGTCTCACATACTGCCCTGCATTCATGCCTTCAGGGAGCGGATGATAGGCGGGAAGGACATGCCCTCCGAAGTCCAGCGCCACATTGCACTGCTCCGCAATACGAGCCGTATTCGCAACCGCTTCCGGGACATGTCGGAACAATGCCGTCATTTCTTCCTGCGACTTAAAGTACATCTGGTCGGTATGCATGCGCATCCGCCCCTCATCCTCAACCGACTTCCCCGTACCTATGCAAATAAGGACATCCTGCATCGCTGCATCTTCCTGCTGCAAATAGTGAACATCATTCGTTGCAACGAGCGGAACGCCCGTCTGCTCACTTAAAGCTATAAGGCCAATGTTAACCTTCTTCTGTTCCGGAAGGCCATGATCCTGCAGCTCAATATAAAATCCATCACGGAAAATATCCTTATATCGTTCAACCGCGCTGCGCGCTGCCTCTTCATTGCCGTGAAGCACATGCTGCGACACCTCGCCGCCAAGGCAGGCGCTTAGCGCGATTATCCCATCTGCGTATTTGCGGAGCGTATCCATATCGACACGAGGCTTATAATGAAATCCCTCCAAGTGCCCTACGGAGCAAATCTTCATCAAATTGCGATATCCCTGCTCATTCTTCGCCAGCAATATGAAATGATAAATAGGCTGTTCCTTGCGCGATACCTTCTCCTGGAGCGCTCCTGTCGTTACATACGCTTCCACGCCAATAATGGGTTTAATGCCATGCGACATACATGCTTTATAGAAAGGAATGATTCCGTACATCACCCCATGATCCGTGAGGGCTAGCGCCTTCATTCCGCATGCGGCTGCTCGTGCAGCAAGCGCTTCAATACGCGCTGCTCCGTCGAGCAAGCTGTATTCACTATGCACGTGCAAATGCACGAACTGATCCATACCATTCACTCCTTCAACCTGCCATGTTATACGAACATATTTTCGTCTCTTATTGTATCATAATTCCGCCAGCAAGTCCTATACATGTACAAAGGGCAATTCTATGTGAAAAGGGGCGTTACGATGGGTTCATTTCTCTCGAAAGCACTTCTCGATTTCTTCATCGCCTTCGGCATCGTGCTCGGAGGTGCCATACTGGCGGGCATAGGGTCCGTCATCGCTCTTCAACCCCCTTCTGATACGATGCGCCATATTGCGGAGCATCTTAAAATATGGGCAGTCGTAGCTGCCGTAGGTGGAACGATCGACCCGATCAGAGTCATCGAGAGCAACTTCTGGATGGGCAACTTGAATCCAGTATTTAAGCAGCTTATCTTCATTTTCGTATCATTCTTGGGAGCTCACCTCAGCACAGAGCTCATTCACTGGATTTGCCGGGATCGCGTATAACGCAATACGCTACCAATTTCATTCTCATTCCCATCAACCACTTCTTACGCCGGAGTCGCGCATAACATCGCGTAATGGAGTCAAGGGAAGGAAGGAGCTTGCACGATGCGCCAGCGTAAAACCCCATTATGGCTCAGCAATCTCGCACTCATCATTGTCGGCAGCGTCATCGGTGCGGGAATCTACCATGCGGTCTATTTGCGTCAATTTAATGAGGTCATGATGATCAATATTGATCTGCGCGACCGCCTTGCCCATTACAAGGCTGAAACGGAAGACTTGCTTCGCTACAAAAATCGGAAAACCATTATTAAAAGCATCGACCTGCACATCTACAAACAGCAGAACGACACTAGCATCCCGCAAGCAGATGAAATGGAACTGCGACGGCGCTTGCTCAAGGACTTAGCCGTATTGAAGGGACGCAACGTGTTCAAAATTGATGAGTACAGCAAGCTTGTGGAAGGGCTATTGTCCCGTAAAATATATCCCGACGTGAATGACAAGGACTACACGGTTCAGCTCCGAACAATGCTCGTCACCGAAGGAGTGCTTCATGTGTGGATTGATGTACATACTTATGTGCCAACATCCCCTTAAGGGAATCATCGCTCGCTTAGGCAGCTCACTAAATTTTGTAGGACGGCCCCCTGGAATATGGTAATATAAAGGAGTTTAGATTGTATTCGTTTCCATATTGTCAAAGAAGGAGAGTTGCTTAATCGATGGAAACTATCCAATGGGTGCTCATTATCCTGATTTGTGTGACTTCAGGAATGTCTGTGTATTACAGCTTTCGCTCAAGACGTGAGCAGGCCACTGCGCTTCGTGGCTTGTATGCGGCTAGAATGAATATGTGTATGGGAATTATGCTGCTGCTCATCGCAACGATCCAAATTTTCATGTTCACAGCATCGACAGTTAGAGTCATTGTAGGAGCTGTACTGCTCGTAATCGGATTATTCAATTTGTTCGCTGGGCTGCGCAATCACAGCCATTATCAAGCCATCTATTCCGCAGGCAAAAAATAATCGCCTCATCAACAAAATGGGATTGCCTCTCATATGCCGCGTTACAGCAGCAGAGGCAATCCCATTTATTTACTCGTCGTGAAGTATCCATATCCATATATCTAAGTCCCAGTTGCTCTTTGCGTATTCATTTGGATTAGACAACTAGACATACATTCTCTCTCCGAAACATTAAGTCCCTACTGCGGTGCATAGCTGTGCGCTAGTCGTGATCGATCGACTGTGCGGTCATCATTGCTTTGGCGACGAGATGCTCTCCGTGGCGGATGGACAATTCCAGCTTGCAAAACTTGCGGCTCATCTCGATAAATTCCGGATGCAGCGTAACGATATCCTCGATTTGAAGCGGGCGGACGTAATAAGTTGTCATATTCTCCATAACGTGATCATAGCTGCGAACATCCTTCACCGCCCGCAAAGCGGCCTGCGTCATAATGGTGGATAAGATGCCCTCCGATACAGAACCGAATCCATTCACCATCTGTGGTGTGATGACACCACGGAAAAAGAGCTGCCCCTTATCGTCCCGCTCTTCTTCGAACCCATTCCATATCAGGTCATCGAACGTCTCCCCGAGATGCGGCTCCTTACGGGCATCACGCATCGCCTGCAGCACCTGCCGCCTGGTCACTACAGCAATGAGCTTGCGGTTGCGATCGACGATCGGGAGCAGTTCAACGCCCTCCCACACCATCGTATGCGCTGCCGAAGCGAGCGTCGTCTGCAGCGTAGCTGTGATCGGACTCCGCGTATAGAGCTTTTCAATGCTCGTGTCTGGTTCAGCCCCCAGCACATCCTTGTATGTAATCATACCAATAACCCGGTACCACTCGTCTACGACGGGGAATCGAGTATGACTTGTCTCATCACGCAGTCGTTGGAAGTCGCCAACTGTGCTGGATGGACGCAGCACAATCATTTTGTCTTTCGCTGTAACGATGTCTTCAACGATCATAATCTTCTTCTTAATTAACCGGTCGAACAGCGCGCGGTTGATCATAGAGCCGACCGTAAATGTATCGTACTTCGAAGAGATAATTGGCAAGTCCAGCGCATCGGCCAGCAGCTTCACCTCTCGGCTTGTTCCGAATCCACCCGTTATAAGTACACCTGCTCCATGCTGAAGCGCAAGACGATGAGCATCCTCGCGGTTCCCGACAATGAGCAAGCTCCCTGCATCAATATAACGAGCCATGGCATCCAGCTTCATCGCGCCGATGACGTATTTGTTCAGTGTCTTCATCAGACCGCGGCTTCCGCCAAGAACATGACCGCCTAAAATATCAACAACTTCACCGAATGTCAGCTGTTCGGACATATTGCGCGGCTTCTTCTCTACCCGAACCGTGCCAATACGTTCCTTCGTGACGACGATCCCGATGCTCTCTGCTTCCTTCACGGCACGATAGGCGGTTCCCTCACTAACGCCCATTTCCTTCGCCAGCTTACGAACCGATATTTTCGTCCCCGGCTTCAAACTTTCAATATGCTGCAGCAATTGTTCGTGCTTCGTTAGCGTCGCATCATGGCCATCCATCTGTTACACCCCTATATCCCGAACTGTTGTATTCTGTGCTTAGTTTACCATATATTTATAGGTAACTGCAAAATAAACAAGCTGGCATCTGACGATTCAGATACCAGCTTGTTAGCTAAGCATACGAGGGAATTCCAGCCTTATCCCGCAATCACTGCGGATGATTCTGCTCTCTCCTTTTTCACTAGCTTGCGATAGAACATCTGGAACGACAAGCTGCTTGCTGCCAGTGCGAGTCCAATGTACACCCACAGAAATCCGAGGTTCATCCATACATAGCCCATATCACCTAGTGAGATAACGCCGCGGAAAGCCCGTATTGTGTACGTCATCGGAAGCCATGGATGAAGCATCTGGAAAAATGGCGGTGTCAGCTCAATTGGGAACGTTCCTGCCGTTGAAGACAACTGCAGCACGAGCAAAATAATAATGATAAACCGGCCTACATTGCCAAACGTCGTAATGAAAAATTGGATCAAGGCAAAGAAGGTTAAGCTCGTTGTCAAGCATACAAGGAAGAACATCGGTATATTGGTTACAGGCAGGTTAATGACCGTAAGTACAACTGTACCGCAGATGATCACTTGCAGAATGCTCTCGACTGTCATAAAGCCAAATTTACTTACCATCCAAGCCATACCAGATGGAGGTCTCCCGCTTGTTTGTTTCAACGGATAGACCATGGAGAACATAAGTGCACCCACGAAGAATCCAAGCGACAAGAAATACGGGGCCATACCAACGCCATACGTTGTGACATCATGATTATCAAGCTGGTCACTGCCGACCGGAGATGAGATCATCTCATACGTTTTGTCGGTCGGGTGCTGCATCGCCTTCTCTGCACCTTCTCTCAGCTTGTCGCGCAGCTCTGCACCTCCATCTTGCAGTCGCTTCTGACCATCTAATAGCATCGCAAATCCGTCGTTAATCGATGCCTTGGCCTTCTCTACCTGATTCAGCATATTACTCATCTTCTGGAACATAACCTTCTGCACATGACTGGCTGCTTCATTCAGCTTCATATCCGCCAAATTATGCAGCATATCACGCGCCATAGGCTCCATCGCATTTACTTTGTCGTCTGCAGCCTTATGCAGCTTCTTCGTAATCTCTGGCGCCAATCGGTTCAACTCATCATTTACTTTATGATGAATGCCGTTAACGACTTTCGGCTCGTATTCCTTCCATTTCTCATCAACAAGCGTATGCAGCGTATCGACTAGCTGCTTCGACTTCTGCTGATACATATTTTCTGCAAGCTCATGCGCCTTGTCTCGCAGTTGAGGAGCCAATTCATTCGCCTTCGCAATCACCATGCGGTTCGCCATGGAGCGTATCTGTGGGAAGACTTCATCGAACTTCTGATCCGCTGCCTCGTGCAGCTTCTTCACAAGCGAACTTCCCACCTTGCTCAGCTCTCTATCCGCAAGCTCCGTTAGATCCTGCTTCACCTTATTCTTGAGCGCCAACAGATTATCGCCGTTCAAGCGATCCTCGACCTTCGCACGAGCATCCCCCAGTTTCTTCTTCAACTCATCCCACTGCGGTTTCATAGCAGGCGGAATCTGTTCTTCAAAGGGCTTAAGCTTCTCCTCAAGTATTTTCAAATCCTCGTGGATCTTGTTCATCTCATCCTTGCCACGCTGAATTGCACCGTCAAAGATCGCATCCACCTTCTCATCAATGTAGCGATGAATGGACGAACGAATCGTGCTGTCGAGCTTGCTGTACTCATTATCGATGATGGTATGCATCTTGGCACGAGCTGCAGGCTCCATCTTCGTTATCGAATCATCAAGCTCCTTGCTGATCTTCGCCAATACATTGTTCAAGTTCGCTTCATAAGCATGATCAATTTCTTTATGCATATTCTCCCGAATTTGCTCACCATACTTGTTAGCTTGCAGATCAATTTGTTCATGTACTTTTTCCTTAGCCGGCATAGATTTGGTGCGAACAAGCTCGTCAATTTTGATATGCAGCGAATCGTGCACGATATCATAATACTTATCAGATTGCGTATCAATTTCACGATGAATCTTATCCATCATCTTCGGTTTATTGCTGCGGATCGCTTCATCGATTTCCTTATGAATCATCTGATCAAGCTTCTCTTTGTTCTCCTCCAAGGCACGTTCCACCATCGTTCCAGCCTGAGAGGTCTTCGAATCGACCGCCGCATTCAATTCATCGCGGAACCTCTCAATCCCCTCACCTAGCTGGCCTAAGCCTTGCTCAATTTGGCTCGCACCTTCACTAGCAGCATTCAATCCATCCGCTACTTTGTCAATCGCATTGAACATTTGCTCAACATATGTTTCCGTTACCTTTCGCGACAATTCTGCCTTGATGTTCTGCACTACTTTATCTGAGATCTGTCCCGAAATAAAGTTATAACTGCTGTTCTCTGTGTATATCAGGTTCATCGGCTGCGGGTGCGGATCAAGGATCGTCGTTGCATTATGCGACATTTGTTCAGGGATGCGGATCATCAAGTAGAACTTGTTCTCGCTTAATCCCCGTTCCGCTTCCTGCCTGCTTACAAAATGAAACTCTACCTTCTCATTATCGCGCAGCTTCTCGATCAGCTCTCTGCCGATGGCAATCTCTTTCCCTTCGTACATCACCGGTCGATCCTCGTTGACGACAGCGACAGGCATATGCTTGACATTGCTATAAGGATCCCAATTCGCAACCAGATATACGCCGCAATACAGCAGCGGGATAATGAGCAGGCCCAAAACGGGTACAAGCACATCTTTGGTACGGATATTCGCCACGAATTCCGACCAGAAAAAACGAATACTATTCACGCTGTCACCTCCTTATTGACCGAATGACCATTTTGTTAATACGGTTCTCGTTTGACAGATGTGAGTATTATATCTTAGCCTTTTTCAAATTTCAATTTTTAATTTTTTTCCCAATGAAACCCATTTTACAAGACAAATATTCCAAATGCCAACTCAAAAAAAGTAATGCTGTTTCCAACACTTCAGCGATGCTTCTCCTGCCCCACAATGTCACAATTATGACCGCAATCAGCGGTTCAGAACCAAAAAAATAGAGCCTCTCCTAATGGAGAGACTCTATTCGTCAGCTATTGTGCTTACTTCAACCTGGCTGCCGCTTCATACGCTCTTCCAGGCGTCTATATTTCTCACGCTTAATCTTCTGCAGACGCTGTTCCGTCTCCTCATCCACCCGCAGCAAGCGGTGCAAATGAGCAGCCACAATCAACAACGCAAACGCAATCCATACAACGCCGAACGTCGAAGCTGCTGTCCAGCCATCCTTGAAGCTCAATGTAGGCAATACATAAATCAGCATCGCTACAACCAGTATGATGGATATGACATGCTTCCAGTTATTCCGTGGTTTCACAATAGCCGTATGATGTTCCGTTTTCATCCCGTTACGCTCCTTACTTGAGACGAGCCGTGATATCTGAAGCATCATCTCTATTCTTGTCCTATACTAGAGCGTATGCCGGTTATATGAATCCCATGACTTCTTTCTTGTCCTTATTGATACAGGTGGCCTAGCGATTCAGAGACGATCTTATTCACATCTTGAATGACAACGGCAAGGCGGCGTTCAGCATCGAACAGCTTCGCAATATCCGCATTCATGCTGATCACTTGGAACAATTTCTCCATCTTTTCCATCTCTTCTTGATCTGGCATTTCACCTGTCATCATCTTTTGCTGCATATCCATCTGACGTGCACGGAAATCATCCAGCATCTGCTTGCCTTCAGGGTTCGCATCCACTGCTATCATTGCTTCTTCTACAGCTTTGGCCTCTTCAGAGGACTGCAATGCACGTGCCAAGTCGTGCGCTTTGTCGTATACGCTCATCATTCATTACCTCCCGCAAAAAATACAATCTTCAGCATATCATAGTTCCATATTACTGTCCTCATCCAAATATGACGTTTATCCGACAGCTAACAGAACAAAAGCCTGCACCAATCCAATAATACCTCCAAGCAAAGCCCCCAGCCATGTAATTGCTCGGAACTCCTTGCCCGACACACTTAAAATGATCGTCTCCAGACGTTCAATCGGGAATTGCTCCACCTGAGTGCGTACCACTTCCTGCAAGCGGGCTGCGCGAACAATAGCGTCCAGATTGCGATCCAATAGCGCAAATGCTGCCTCCACAGCTCGTGGAATATAGCCGCTCCACACTGCTTCATACTTGCCAACCAGATGCGCCGGCTGAATCTCGCCAAGTCGATCGATCCGCTTCGGCCACTGAATCATCGCAGCGGCTTGGCTCGCAATATAATCAAGGGAATTCGTCTCTTCGGGTATATCCGTCCACGAGCGAACAATCTGAGCAGGTGTCTCTTGTAGCCATTCACCAAGTTTCGATAAAATGAAACCTGCAACGGTCGCGCGAACTTTAGGCGAGCGAAGCTGTTCGACGAGCACAGGCATCATCTTGGTTACGAGCTTATCCTCATCCACAAATATCGCTGCCATAGCGCCAAAGAAACCTGAGGCACGATCAATGACATCCTTCGCCAGCTTCGTCATGAGCAGTTGTCCCTGCAACGAGGTCAATTCCTTCTCGAACGATGACAGCATCACAGCTGCGGCTTTGTCTGCCCATTTCGCAGATGACTGCTCCCACCCTTCAGGAAGCCATTCAATCAGAGGGCGCTCATCCCAGCCTTTCCCCTCGAGCCACTTCTTAACCCCATTTGCCGTCCATTCCTGCAATCGATGCGCAGATTGATCCCGAATCTCATCCCATTCCTTATCCGGAAACAACTTGACCGCCCACTCTTTGACCGTTCTGTCATCTTCCGACCAATTCTGAGTCATGCGCAGAACCGTTTCTGTCGCCTTCTCACGAGTATCGGGCCTATTCAGCATCGTACGGAGCCCATCACTTGTAACTAAATATTCGGCTACAACGTCACCGAAAGAAGCGGCAATATCCTCTCTGCGCTTCGGAATAAGTCCTGGTGTAAATGGTATGCGCCAGCGGCCAATATACATGGCTTTGCGCGGATGAAAAAGCATTTTGATCGCAAAATGGTTGGTAACCCCACCTACGATAGCAGCAACGACAACACTAAAACTGATAAACAGCCATACCGGCATGTCTATTCCCCCTTTTTATTTCCTTCAATAGGTCAATCACCAAGGGAAATATGTCCTCATATGATGAATTAACGTATACGGTCTATCTGTATCGACCCATGCAGATGGGATCGTATGAATGACTGCAAGTTGTTGTTGGAAGGAGAACCTCCATGTCTAAATCAAAAGTGACGCTCCAGTTGATCAGCTCCAGCCTCTTGCAAGACGATGTGCTCATGTTGGGAGAGGCTTATGTCAAGCTGTGGAAGGTTCCTGTCAACCAGCCGCTGACTCTGAAGTTCGGTTCCTTCAAGCAGCGCGTGACAGTAATATCCGTCTCCCGCTTCGACGGGCTACGAATGAATCACTCACTTGCACGAAAGATGGGGCTGACGAACGGCCAGTCACTGCGTGCGGCCTACAAGACATCGAGCCAAATCTTGAGCCTTGGACCGCTTATTGGTGTATTAGTAAGCCGTGATTATCCGAGCATGCCGGATAAGCCATTCGGTTCTATTACCTCTTTCTGCAAGGAATTGGTCGATGCATGCCAGCTCCAAGGAGCATGGGTATGCTTCTTCACACCCGATCATATCCAAGACCTCCACAACGTCAAAGCGTGGGTCAATACCAATGGTAGCTGGCAACGAGTTACGATGCCGATACCGGATATTATCAACAACCGATTGACGTCACGCAAGCTGGAGAACAAACCTAGCGTACAGCATTTTATGAAAGAAGTAAAATCGCGATATCAGTCCGTTGTCTTCAATGAAAAATTCTTGGATAAAACAGAAGTGTTCGAAGCACTCAGACCTCATGCAGAGCTATCCAAGTATTTGCCGGAGTCTTACTCGCTCCGTACCTTCTCCACCTTAAAAAGCATGTGCAGCCGTTATACCACTGTGTTCTTAAAGCCCGCACGCGGCAGCCTTGGCAAAGGCATTATTCGCATCACCCGGCTCCCGGATCACAGTTATCAAGCCTTATATTCCACCTTAAACGGAACAAAACGACAGCAGTTTAGCAGTCTTACTAAGGTCTTCTCCAGCTTATCTGGCAAGTTGAAAACGAACCACTACCAAATTCAGCAGGGACTGACGCTAATCGATCATAGTAGGCGTCCGGTGGATTTCCGAGCACTCGTCCAGAAGAACGCTTCCGGCAAATGGACGATCACTTCGATCGTCGCCCGCATTGCGAGCAATCAGCACTTTGTATCCAACCTGGCACGCGGCGGCTCACTCAGTACCGTGAAGGAAGCCATATTCCGTACGAACCTGCCTCCTTCGGTGAAGAATGATGTAAGTGCACGGCTGAGGCGAGCTGCACTTGACATCGCTCAAGGTGTAGACACTTATATTCCCGCTCATTTCGGTGAGCTCGGCATCGATCTTGCTGTAGATAACTCGGGGAAGGTCTGGCTCCTCGAGGTCAATTCCAAACCATCCAAAAACGACAACACGCCTTTAGGCGATCGAAAAATACGGCCCTCTGTGCGCAAAATCGTGGATTACTCTCGATTTCTAACCGGGATCTAAGGAGGTGGCAGCAATGAACATGTCAGAACCTTCTGCGCTGACGCTTGGCGTTCTGCAATGTGAAGGCACAGGAACGCTGCCATTTGCGGAAGCGGACTACTGCCGCAAACTTTGTATTGCCGGTCGTAAGCACGGTATCCGTGTTATCGTGTTCTCCCCGTTATGGATACATTGGGTTGACTGCACCGTTCATGCATTTGTATATGGGAAGTCAGGATGGGAACGGCGTACATTCCCCCTTCCCCGGCTCGCTTATGACAGATGCTCCTACAGCAATCCGCAGCAATACCGTAAAACACAAGCTGCCATCACCCGTATGAAGCAGTTGGCGAACGTCACGCTTCTCGGCATCGGCTTACGAGGAAAATGGGATATCTATCGTTCAATGCGCAAGGATTCATCCCTGTCTCCTATACTGCCTCCCACTCGGTTGTTCGTAGGCATCTCCAGTCTCGCAGCTCTGTTGAATCGTTATCATGGCGGCCTATTTCTGAAGCCACATGGCGGCACTCATGGAAAGTCTACACTGCATGTTCGCTACCGCGACAACGATAAGGAGAAGACTGATTCGATATCAACTGCTCTTCCCGGCACTTTGGAGCTTCGTGGAAGGGACGACGATAATCATCCCATACAACACAGCTTCTCCCGGCCTCAGGAAGGATTCGCTTGGATCGAACAATTTGTCGGCAAGCGCAGATTTGTCATACAACCCTATTTATCATTGGTTACCCAAGAAGGAGAGCCGTTCGATGTCCGTGTTCTTATGCAAAAAAACGGAAACGGCCGTTGGGTTCTAACCGGTATGGCAGCAAGGGTCGGCCAGCCTGACAGCGTCACATCTAATCTGCACGGAGGCGGTCGCGCCGTCTCGGTCATACCATTCTTGGAAAGCCAATTCGAACCGAATCATGTTCATCGGCTTATAGAACAACTGAGTACGTACAGCGAATACATTCCACCGCTTCTGGAAGCCCAATATGGGCGAATAAGCGAGATCGGCCTCGACTATGGAATTGACCTCAAGGCTCGCCCTTGGCTGCTCGAGGTCAATTCCAAACCTGGCAGATCCGTATTCAGACACACCGGAGAATACGAAGCTGCCCTGCAATCAGTGGAAAATCCCATCTTGTACGCACGCCATGTGTTGGTTCGGTACCTTAGGAGGGTCAGTTCATGAGTTTGACGGTATGCAACGTCCATTTGACGCCAAATTCCGAAAAAATTTTATATGTATCCAACTCCTTATTAAAACAGCTCAAACTTGCCGGCAAAAGATCGGTACGGCTCAGGCTCGGAAAGACGATCATTCCAGCTTCAGTCAGACCGATCCAGAAGCCCGGCAAGCATCTCTATGTAACGGCAGGATTACGCTCAGCCGTACGCGTCCCTAAATCTGGATCTGTATATCTGCTGAATGAAGCTGAAGGCGACATTCATATCGGCCCTCTCATTGGCATAATGTCTGACGGAACGTCCCGCTCATCTTCAACTCCCTTCGGCAGCCGTACAGGATTTATTAGACAGATCCTTCGCACAGGCAATAAGAAAGCATATGTGTTCGCATTCGCTCCCCGCGACATTAATTGGAATAACGATACGGTGCTTGGCTATTTTCTTGGTCCTTCGGGGGGCTGGATAAGGCGAACCGTACCGCTGCCTGATGTCGTATACAACCGCTTGCCTAGCAGACGTGCCGAAACATCCGGCTCTTACAATACGCTTCGTGAACGGTTCACACGCAAAAAAATCCCGTTCTTCAACTGGAGCTTCTTCAATAAATCGGATGTATATGCCCTGCTCAAGAATGAATTAGAAGCCAATCAGCATGTTCCTGAATCCATCATGAATCCATCATCAGACACAATCCGAACCATGCTGGAACGACATCAGTTTGCGTATTATAAGCCTTCTGGAGGCAGTCTTGGCATCGGTATCTATCGGCTGACCTACTTGCCGAAGAAGGGGTTCTTCGCCCGGTATACTTCAAATGGCAAGAACGTACTCCTTCGCTTCCGCTCCTTCTCCAGTCTGATGCGCATGCTCGAAGCGAGACACGGACGCAGCCTACGCAATTATGTCATTCAACAGGGCGTTCGTCTTATCGAGATCGACGGATGTCCGATTGATTTCCGTTTCCATATGCATAAGAACGGAGATAACAAGTGGGCGGTGGTGGGCATAGGCGCCAAGAAGGCCGGCAAAGGCAGTGTAACCACTCACGTCAAAAATGGCGGTAGACTCATGACTCCTTCCCAGGCACTTCAACGTGCATTCGGAGAACGCTCAGACGAAGTGCTCGACAAGGCGAGGAAGATCGCAATCCAGTTGGCGGAAGCAATTGAGCGCAATCATCCGCATTTGATCGGAGAGCTTGGCTTCGATATTGGGATTGACCGTGATGAGCAGGTCTGGATGTTCGAGGCAAATGCGAAGCCGGGACGCTCGATATTCAAGCACCCTTCCCTTAAGAATGAAGGGCAAGCTTCCATTGAACATATCTTGGATCACTGCCTGTACCTAAGCAAATTCCGCAGGGGGGAGATCACGTGAGTGGGAACGAACAAGCAGCACAAACACCTGTCATTGCAATTCTAACGATGGATGATGACAGAGAGTACTTCCGCGGCAACCGAGATAATTTTGCTGATATTATCAAAAAGGGGAGAGAAATGGGGTTTACTGTTTTTCTCCTAACAGTTCGGGATTTGAAGCTTCACGCGAAGCGTGTCATCGGTTATTCCTATGAGAATAATGTGTGGAAGCAGGAGTGGTTCCCGCTTCCGCACGTTATCTATAATCGCATCCCCCTTCGTGAGGATGAAAGTCTTCCAGCGGTTCGCAGCAAGATTAAAGAGGTGCTCGCACATCCTTCGATCAAGTTGTTCAACCCATACTTTTTCAATAAATGGCACTTATTCGAATGGCTGAAAAAATCAAAAATTACGAAAAAGTATATCCCTTCAACCAGACGGCTGAAAACCTCGGCCGCATTAGGTAAAATGCTGCATAAACATCCTTACTTGTTCTTGAAGCCGGAATCCGGCAAAGCAGGCGCAGGGATTATGACTCTTCGCGTGAATCATACCAAGGCACTCAAGTACCGTCTGAAGATCCAGGAAAAAAAGAAGAGCGTATCGTATAAATGCGCTACGATCTCGAAGCTATGGAGCCGTATCCGTAAGGAAGCCGGCGCCCACGACTATATTGTGCAACAAGGCATCCCACTTGCAGCCAGCAATCGTCGCCCCTTCGATCTTCGTGTCCTGATTCAGAAGAACGGCCGGGGACAATGGGAGGTTACAGGCGTGGGCGCACGTGTCGCAGGTACAATGAGCATTACGACACATGTGCCTCGCGGCGGTAGTATAGACGACCCGGAGAAGCTCTTAATCTCTGTGTTCGGTAATGAGCAATCTAAGCGCATCATGATTCGTGCCAGACATGCTTCGCTGATTATCGCAAGACAGATCGAGCGTGCATCCGGGCATCTACATGGAGAGATGTCTATGGATTTAGGTGTCGATGCTGGCGGAAGCATTTGGTTCTTCGAAGCAAATGCCAAACCGATGAAGTTCGATGAGCCTCATATCCGCCAACGTTCGCTCGAGCGTATATTTCAATACTGCCAATATCTTGCCAAATTAGGCGGATAAGGGACGGGAAGAAGGTGATACAGCTTGAGTCAACCGACACTCGGTATATTGACGCTATACTTGAATGAACGAAAGCATCTGGAAGAGCGCCTCATCTATCAGCGCATGATCACAGCCGGCAAAAAAATAGGACTCGACGTATATGTGTTCACACCACAGGATGTTGATGACCAACATCGACGCATTCACGCGATGTGTTATCATCCAGAAACGAGGCGCTGGACACGGAAATGGACGCGTTTTCCGAATATGATATTTGATCGATGCCGTCTCCAAAACAGCCATCGCTTCACTCAGCTTCGCCGATTCCGCAGCAAGTACAATCACCTGCTGTTCTTAAATCGGCCGCTGCGCAACAAATGGACGATTCACCAGGTGCTGTCGACCGTCCCTTCGGTCAAGGGGCACTTGCCAACTACCCGCTTATATCAGTCAATGCAGGATCTGCAGAGTATGCTGCGCTCTCATTCCTTAATCTATTTAAAGCCGATAAACGGTACAGGTGGAAGGGGCATTATGCGTATCGAGCGTTCGTCTCTCAATCCCACCACCGTATTCGTACAAGGGCGTGATCATCAGCGCCGGATTATTCGTCCGCAGAAGCTCACGATTGGCCAACTAGCAAGGAAACTGGCTGCCTGGAGAGCTAGAGACCGTTATCTCGTCCAACAAGGGATTGCATTGAAGCTGCCGAACGGACGCGTGCATGATTATCGCATGCTCGTGCAAAAAAATGGCGAAGGCAAATGGGAAGTGACAGGCTGTGCGGGTCGGGTTGGAGCAAATAAAAGCATCACGTCCAACCTGCATGGCGGCGGCGAGGCGGTTCGGATGGATGAACTGCTCCGCAGATGGATAGGCGATGAGCATCGAATTGCAGAAGTGAAGGATGACGCAGAGAGGATCAGTCTCGAGATCGCACAGTTCCTAGAAGAGAAATATGGAGCCTTATGTGAATTGGCACTGGATCTCGCGATCGACCGCAAGGGGCAAGTATGGCTGCTCGAAGTAAATCCGAAGCCTGCACGGGAAGTGTTCCATCGAATCGGGGATCGGGATACTTATCGGAATGCAATCGCACGGCCAATGGAATATGCATCATGGCTATATCGCCAGAAGGGGAAGCGCCAAGGAGATGCGGCTATCTCCATTGTTGAAGGAGCACTCTCATCCGGTAAAGACCAGAAATAAAATAATAGCGCTCAACCCACATCGCGCGTACCTATGGATACGGTGATGTGGGTTGTTCGCATCTAGTCACGAAATGGGTTTTCGAGAAGCACTACCTCATTGGTATGAGGGCGAAGCTCCACTCTTCCGCCTAATGGCAAGATAAGCTTCGGATCCGTATGGCCGAAGTCGAAGTTCACAACAATTGGCAGATCTCCGGCACCGAATTCCCCTTCTACAATATTGACGATAATGTCGTACAATTGTTTATTTTCTTCCTCACTATAGTCCTTGGCTCTACCGAATATAATTCCCTTCACCTTCTCATACACACCCTGCATCCCATAGTTGCGCAGCATGTAGCCTACATGCATCGGTGAAGGCTTCTCCTCAGAAGTTTCGAAGCAGAGAATCTTATTGTCCCAGAACGATGGATCAGGCCAGTACGTTGTCGTTTTCATAAATTCCAGTACTTCAATACAGCCGCCCCATACTTCACCCTGCTGGACAGAACTTCCTTGCAAGAACCTCCATCCATCCCCATTAGGGTAAAATTCCTGGCACTCTCCAAGTGTATCGAGATTGCCCCAATCCTTGTATCCGTTGGTCCACCGACGATATGGAGCATAGTTGTAGGGAAATTGATCCGAGAAGAAGAAATCACGAAGATGCTCTGAATACGCTTCAGGCAGATGCTTCAATTGGGCTATTCCCGCCAATATTGATGGGCCGTAGAAGGTGATCATTCCGAGCTGATTCAAGTACGAGAGGAACGTTGTTGCATCGGAAAATCCCATAATGAACTTTGGATTGTTCATGATGATTTCAGTATCCAAATAGGGCAATATTCGAATTGATTCATAACCGCCAATGGAACAAATGATGCCGTCGATGCTTGAATCACCGAAGCATCGGTTGATATCCTGCGCTCGCAGCTCTGGATAGCGATACAATTCAGTCGGCTCCATCCTAGCTGTCGGCATTTCGATGATGTCAAATCCGAACATCTCCCGCAGGTTGCTCAGCCCAAGCTCGAAGGTTTCTGGAAATAAGTATGGGAGTCCACTCGATGGAGATATCACCGCAATTTTCGAGCCTTGCTTCAATCTTTTGGGTTTCATCATACGAATCATTCATCCCCGCCTCCCTAAAGTTTTCCATCCATCTTACCCCTACTCACCACTTGGGTCAACCCTATTTATGTTCACATACATAGCAAAGATGCCGCACAAGTGTGCGGCATCTCCTCTCTTACTTCGTATACAGTTGATACATCATCGTATCTTCGTCCGCGGCACGAGCGAGTTCATAAGCCTGCTGAACGCTTCGTTTGTTCTGGATCAGTTCATAACAGAAACGGGTGACGAACATCAACGTGCTGTTCCCATATGGATAATCATCAGGCCCAATATAAGTCTGGCAGCCACCATCCAAGAATGCCTCGGCCATCTCCTTATTGCCCAGATCACATCCGTTGCAGACGACCGTCCGGCCATCGAGCTTGGCAAATTGCCTAACTGCCTCGCTGCCGAAATCACCACGCGGCTCCCCTTCCTCATATACCTCGTCCCCAATCTCAGACATCACAAAGCGGCCCTCGTCGCCATGAAAGTTCAAAATGACGAGATCCGTATTAGGGAACAGATCCTTGCCGGATAATACATCGATAAAGTCATTCGGTCTTCCTACCCAATACATGAACACCCGAGCTCCAAAGTACTCCAAGGTAGCTCGAAGCGCTTGCGTCTCCATATCACAATCCGGTCCACATACGATAGCAACATTCATCTCAGGTTTACTCATTCCAATCAGCCTCCATATTGTTTAAATAGTAGTTACGCGCGAACGCATTGTTGGTTCAACTACTATGAACAATGGAGGCGGCCTGGCCCACCACGGTACATGCTTACGTTACTTCTTCATTATTGTCTTCCCTTCAGTAATTGTTAATTGTTGTTATTGTTCCGATGAAGCATACAATTCCAGCAACTCATCGAAGTTATGGATAAGAACGTCCGAGCCCTTCAACTCTTCGTCCGCACCGAAACCTGCATATTGACAGCCGATAACCGTCTGTCCATTTTCTTTGCCGGCCTCCACGTCTGAAGAGCGATCACCAACCATCCATGCTGAGGAGATACCATGCTCCTTCAACAGAAGCTCTACAAGCTCCACCTTCGTCGAAGTCTGCCGGCCTCCAGCACTATACAGCTCCGTGAATAGCTCGGTCAATCCGTGCGCAGCAGCTACACCTTGCACATATTCTTCCAACCCATTACTTGCCACAAATAACTTTACACCAGCTTCTCGCAATTTGGCAAGTGTTTCCTCCACTTGCGGGTACAGCTCCGTTCCACCCTCTTGCAAGCCCTTCAACTCATTTTCGAGCAGCAGATCATCTGCGCGCAGTCTTGCCTCTTCGCTGGACTCTGGCATAACCCGCTCCCAAATATCTGCAAGCAGCATACCAAGAGAGCTTAAGATGCGCTCCTCCGGCGGGGTTGGCCCTTCGAACAGTCCCTCATTGCGAAGCTGGTCAAATGTTCTGTGGTACGCCGGAATCAACAACGTCTCTGTCTTGAACAGCGTTCCATCCATATCAAAAATCATCGCCTCCGGGCGCTTCAAAGTACTCGCAGTACGAGATACGTCAGAAATTGTAGTCATTACTTTCCCTCCAATTCTATGGTTGACATTGCACAGACTATACATCATTGTACACAACATCGATCGTCGAATCATTAGTAATATTGTAAATGTTTTGTAATCAATATGTCAGGATGAGGATAGCCAATTCTCTTCACGTTCGATATGATAAGGATGTTGAATATACTAGGCACTGGATTATACAGCAACCAACTAGTCATACGGAGGCGAATCAATTGGAACAGGCGATCATCATCGGCGCGGGTCCATGTGGACTGTCCGCTGCTATAGAATTACAACGGATTGGTATGAATCCGCTCATCATTGAGAAGCACTGTGTTGTGAACTCAATATATCGTTATCCTACCCATTTGCAATTTTTCAGTACACCGGAAATGCTCGAGATCGGCGGCATGCCATTCGCCAGCCCGCACGACAAGCCCTACCGGGATGAAGCACTTGTCTACTACCGCAAAGTTGCGGAGCGATATCAGCTGCGAATTCGATCTTATGAAGAAGTAAAGCACGTTCACAAAGAAGAGGATGGCACGTTCACCGTCCATTCTACGACACGCAGCGGCTTATCCAGCTCGCACCGCGCGCGTTATGTAGTCATTGCAACAGGGTATTTTGATCATCCGAACATGCTTGGGATCCCAGGAGAGACACTTCCGCATGTATCGCACTATTTCCAAGAAGCTCACCCTTATGCCGGGATGAATGTTGTTATTATTGGCGGCAACAATTCAGCCGTTGATGCTGCACTTGAACTTATGCGAGTTGGAGCTAAGGTGACGGTTGTATACCGCGGTGATGAGTTAACTGCTCATATTAAGCCATGGGTACGTCCCATTTTCGAGAGTATGATCGCGAAGGGACATATTGACATGCACTATCATTCTCGAGTTGTAGGCATCGAACCTGATAAGGTTCATATTGAGCGTAATGAGGGGGGCACGGATGTCATCGCAAGCGACTTCGTCCTCGCCTTGACCGGATTCAGACCGGATCGAACGATGCTGACTGCTAGCGGAATTGAGCTGCAGAGCGATCGCGAGAAACCGATATTCGATCCTGATACGATGGAGACGAATGTCCCTGGATTGTATGTAGCTGGAGTCATCTCATCAGGCCGGGATGCCAATGAGATATTTATAGAGTCTGGCCGCCATCATGGTAAGCTGATTGCGAATCATTTGGAGCAGCAATCCCGTTAAGAGAAGCGGGTGGGTACAATGAACCCACCCGCTTCCTTATGGATGAACTAAGACATCACCGCTGTCCGTTCTTTGAAATTAACACCTCGATAGTACATATCCGCAACGAGCAAGTTCGGCCCGCAGCAGGATGCTTGCGGACAATGGCAATCCACCGTTCTGGAGAGCGGATGTTCATTCAGCCAAGCATTGAATGTATCGTCAAGCTTGCCTGAGTAGATGCTGCCGAACGCTGGAATATCTGCAAAGTCCGTAACATAGATATCCCCGCTAAACAAGTTGACATTCAATCGATTGCGGCCATCCGGATCGTTGCGCACAGTCACCATTGGTTCCCTATGGAGGCGGCGGAGCAGCGCTTGATCCTCCTCATTCGAATTACAGGAGAAGAACGGCAGCGTGCCGAACAACATCCACATGTCCTTATTGCGAGTATCCAGCAACCGATGAATAGAGGTACGCAATTGTTCGATTGGAAGCACCGGCAAGTTCTCCGCGAAGGAGCTCGGGTACATCGGGTGAACCTCATGTCGCTTGCATCCCATTTCATCGATGATCTGATGAATTTCGCTTAACTTGTCATGCGTCCGATAGTTGACCATCGATTCCGCGGAAATATACATGCCTGCCTCACTCAGCTTGCGTGTATTCTCGATCATGCGCTCATACAGTCGACCTGCGGCTCCAGATTTGACTTCGTGGCTGCTGTGCGTAAAGCCGACTGCATGGAAGTCCTCCATACATGTGTAGTTGAATGAAATATGCATGACATCCAAATAGGGAGCAACCATCTCGTATCTGCGCATGTCCATCGTCAAGTTCGAGTTGATCTGGGAACGTACCCCGCGCTCACGTGCGTATTTTAACAGAGGAACGATATACTCCTTGACCGTCTTCTCGTGGAACATCGGCTCACCGCCGGTAATGCTTATCGTCTCCAAGTGCTCAACCTCTTCAAGACGTTGAAGCATTAGATCAAGCGGCAGCTTGGGAGGCTCATTTGCGACGAGTGTGTGTCCTACCGCGCAATGCTCGCAGCGCATATTGCATGCCTGGGCCACAGTCATTTCCACACTCGTCAATAGATGACGGCCATATTGCTGCAAAGAACGAATCGGATCCCATGGATCGTAGGCTGGACTAATTGTCTTAAGACCTACTGTTCCTCTTTGCTCCGTATTCGCTGCCTTCTCCGCTTGCAATTGATTCATGATTCATTCCACCTAACTTTCTAGTTGCCTGCTTACAATCTTTATTGCAGAAAATAATTGCTTACTTATTTATAGCATACTTCGCCGTTCCTTGCGTCGAAACATGCTTGGGACCCACCAATTGGCATGCCCCATCAGCTTCATAAATGCGGGAACGAGCAGAACACGTATGAGTGTTGCATCCAAAAATACAGATACTGCAAGCCCAAGCCCGATAGCCTTCATCATCTCGTTATCGGTGAAAATAAACGCACCAACAACAACAATCAAGATGAAAGCAGCACTTGTAATAATACTGCCTGTCTTCATTAGCCCTTGAGCGGTGCTGTGCTCATTGTCCTTCGTTCGATCATACTCTTCCGCAATCCGTGACAGCAAGAACACCTCATAATCCATAGATATGCCGAACACGACACAAAAAATGATGACAGGAAGCATCGCCACCACCATTCCTGTAGACGTTACATGCAATAGTTCAGCTAAATAGCCATGCTGGAAGACAAGGACGACAATGCCAAGACTTGCGCCAAGGCTCAGCATGTTCATGATGACCGCCTTCAGCGGCAGAAGAACCGAGCGGAATGCGAGGAAGAGCACGATATAGGTCACGATAAGAATAAACGCAATCACATACGGAAGCGCAGCCGTGATGCGTTCAATGATATCATGCTGAACCGCTGGCCCTCCGGTTACATACTTCCTGCTCAATCCCGAACCTGAATCTATCTGACGCAGCTCGTCCACTACCTTGAACGCAGCATCACCCTTCATGTCAGGCCTCAGAATCACTTGCACCACAAGCATCTTGTCACGAAGCGGCAGCTTCGCCTCCATCTGTGTGCGAACTTCTGGGCGGGACAACGCCGCTGCCTGCGCTTCAGCTCCTGTAATATTCAACTGAGCTAATGCATCCACATAGCTATCAGCACGCTGTACACCCTCTATAAGTTGAATACGGGATGCTAGCCCTTGAATCGCTTGTATCGTCTCGATAGAAGAATAGGGCTTGTCCGTCTCCACAACGATTTGAATTGGATTCAACGCCTGCTCATCATAAGCTTCTCTCATCAATTCTGCACCGTAGCGCGATTCGTACTTCGGCGGCAGCATCTCTGCATCCGGTATCCCAATCTTCATGCTGCCTATCGGCCATGCACAAGCAGCCAATGCAGTTGTGAGCAGCAGAACGATCCCTACGGGATGCTTCATCACACCATGCGCAATACGGCTCCATAGTTCACTGCCACTCGTCTTCTCCGCACTTCTCCACCGGGCAGGAATGATAGGGAACTTGTTCACCTTATCGCCGAGTACACTTAATAGTGACAGAAGAAGCGTGTTCCCCGCTATAACTGACATCATGACGACGATAACTCCACCAATGCACAACGAGCGGAACAAGGATAAATCAATAAACAGCATAGCAATTAAGCCGATCAGCACCGCAACACCAGAAAATAAAATTGACTGGCCCGCGGTCTGCGCCGTCATGGCGACAGCCTGCTCAACAGAAGATTGCTTGGCAAGTTCCTCTCGGAACCTGCTTACAATGAAGAGCGCATAATCAATGCCAACAGCTAGTCCCAACATGGACACCATATTCGGCAAAAAATTGCTTAACGTATCTGTTAGCTGAGCAATTCCATAAATAATCCCGAGCGTAGTTGTCACACTGAACAGCCCGATAATGAGCGGAAGGAATCCCGCAAGCCATGTTCCGAAGACGAACAATAAGACGATCAGCGCGATTGGCAATCCGATTAGTTCCGACTTCACAATATCGTTCTTGCTCGCAGTCTGAATATCATAGTAGACCGGTGTCGCACCAGTCACATAGGCCTTCGCGAACGGGATGTCGGAAATAAGCTTACGCAGATCGGTATATCGATCCAGCGCTTCATCCGTATCCATATTAAGACGGACATGTGCAGCAACTACATCGCTACGCACTCCCGTTCTATCCTGAGTCCGCAGCTGAACGTCACCGACGGATGAATTCTGCTTCAATTCAGTAAGGGAACGTTCAATCTGCTGTATCGATTCTTTCGTCAATAGCGACCTGCCGTCGCTGCTCTCATAGACAATGTCCATCGTCGTAGAAGAGAGACCAAGCCCATCACGCAGCAGCTCATATCCTACATAAGATTCGCTTCCTGTCGGCGTAAACCCATTATCCTTAAGCATGGAAGGCACTTGTATAGCCAATATCGAAGCCATTGCAAATAGAAGCGTCCATATGATCAATACCCCATGACGCCAACGATACATCCACTTTCCCCAGTGCCACAACCAACCTGTTCTGGCTGTTTCCCTCACGTGTTGAACCCCCTGCTCACTTGTAGACTGAATAAAGGGTATATGATAATAATGAATAAGTGCTGAGCTTACTTGCTTCGTTGTTTGTTGCCTACGCGCTCATTAATCAGCTGCGTGATAGCCCACGATCATAACGTGGAGTTTCTTGGATAGATCGATCTCATGAGGGGTCTTCAATGGATTGCCATCAGCGTCGTACAGTACTCTTACAACTGGTCGTTGTGGACACTCAGCATGAATGCGGGCAACAACGCATGTCTCGCCTGTATTCAAATGAATGGACATTCCTATCGGATAGACAGCCATACGGTCTCTGAACAATTCCAGCATACCTTGCTCGTATTGTGTCCCTGATCCGGTATACAAAATTTCAAGTGCTTCATGTGGAAGCATTGCCTTACGGTATACACGATGGGTTGTCATCGCATCATATGAATCCGTAATCCCAATCCACTTCGCATATTCATGAATATCCGGCGACTTAATGCCGCGCGGATAGCCAGAACCGTTCAACCGCTCATGGTGCTGATAAGCACAGTGCGCTGCCAGAAGCGGAATGTTCGGCTCATCCTTCAACATGCGGTATCCTATCTCCGCATGCTGCTTCATATGTGCAAATTCAGCATCAGACAACGAACCTGGCTTGTTCAATACTTCGAGATTAATCTGCGTCTTGCCAATGTCATGAAGGAGCGCCCCCATGCTCAATGTCCGCAGTTCATTGCGGGGATATCCGTGATGAAGTCCTAGCAGGGTCGTATATACACACACATTAAGGGAATGTCGAAACAAATAATGATCAGTTGTCTGCATATCATTCAGCATTACCATCGCCTTATGGTTGCCATACAAATCGCCAATGATGGCATCCAATACATCGAAAAACTCGCGATTCAATGTAGAATTCGAGGCAGCACGCTTCCGTGTCATGGCTTCATCAATCAATTGCTTGAATTGCTTGCGAATCGTCATATTAGCCAGCCTTCGTGTCTCATCGCTCAACACATCCGGCGCATGAATACCTTCTGTCCGATCATCTTCTACATATACGTATGATACGCCCATCGCTTCCAAGCGCTGAATATACGCGGTATTAAGCTCTACTTGCTCCTTGAGCAGCACTAGACCTTCTTCATTATATATTTGTTTTGCTAATCGCATGCCAGCTCGGCACGCTTGTATAGGTACCCATCGCAAGCAGAGTCAACCCCTGAAGTTATGATATTTACATTCACTTAAAATGCATCGAATTAATCATATCAAATTCTCGCTAGACTAGCGAGTCACTACCGTACATTCCTTTGTTTACGTAGAAAATATGGCAGATTTCACTCCCTCCCTTCTCCACCTTCCAAGTAAATTGGATGAATAAAAGCACACAACTGTTGCATACTTCTGAAATTTACTGGCATTCTAAATGCCTCGAAATGATCCTATCAGAAATACTCAGAACTTCACACAGAGATATTCATGAATGTTCAATATCTAATATCTGCTACATCATGAAGTACCAGAATAATGCTGCGAGAACAAAGCGATATATCGCAAAGTGACGAAGCTTAATCCGCTGAATATGCTTGAGGAAGGCAACAACAATCACATAGGCTACAACAAAGGATACTAAGAAACCAAGTACAAAAAAAGCGAAAATATCGAGTGTAAACATCTTATAATTTTGGAGCAGTTCATAGCCGCTTGCCGCACACATAATGGGAATCGCAATAAGAAAGGAAAAATCAGCAGATGCCCGGTAGCTGACACCGCTCAACATACCACCTGACATGGTAGAGCCTGATCGGGAAAACCCTGGCCACAGCACAGACAATATTTGAAAGAGTCCTATTGAAAAGGCCTGCTTATAACTAATTTCATCGATCGTGTTCGCCGAGGGTTGTCTGCGAGACCCATACCATTCTGCGAACCACATAAATGCACCGCCGACTACAAGCGCCCATAACACCGCTTCCGTGCTGTCAAATAATTGCTTAATATGGTCTTTCGCTATATAGGCCACCGCTAATGCAGGCGCTATTCCAATAATGACATGAAGCAGATTCAGACGAGGACAGATGACATGACCTTGCTGTACGGTTCGCTTGCGCAATCCCAGCATCTCCAATATGCGATCCCAATACACAACCGTCATGGCTAAGGTCGCCCCCAATTGAATGACAATTTCGAATGTCTTGAGCCAGTTGGCCTGCTCCTCAATCCCCATCAGCTTCGTCGTCAATATCATATGACCTGTTGATGAGACAGGTATGAATTCTGTCAGTCCCTCCACGATGCCCAGTACAATTGCAACAATGACATAGAACATGGCTAAATCCCTCATTTCCCCATACGTAGAAATACTCAGCATGATGATTTGAATGATTGCGAGCATTTCACGTTCGGACAAAGTATCTTGTTCTTTGTATACGAGCAGAGGGAACATTTCAGCACCAATTCTTCACATTTTCCTGGAAAATGTTACTGTTATCTTGTGACTGGCTTTGATATGATAAATGATACATGTAGTACAAAATGACTAGAAGGGTGAGACATTTGGTGCGGATTCATGTCACGCAAATTCACGAAGGGGACACTCTCACGAAGGATATTTTCAATGATAGAGGGCTGTTGGTTCTGTCTGCTGGAACCGTTATGAAGCATAGGGACATCGCCCTACTTATTCGCCATCACATGGATATGGTAGACATCGAAGCAAGACCACTCACCGATGAAGAGGCTGTATCCCCATCCCAGATCAATGTGCCGCCAAGTTCAAATCATATCGTTCATAAGGAAATGCAGAAAGGCTACATGGAGGCAACTCGAAATGTGGAGAGCATCTTTCAGGATGTTATCCAGCACGGATTTCTGCAGGATGAGCTTGTACAATCGTCCATCACACCGCTTATTCAACAGATGGAGAAGCAGCGTGATGTTGTATCCCTCTTGCTTCTGCTGGACTCGAAGGATAATTATACGTACCAGCATTCCGTACAGGTCGGCATGCTGTCTTACTATTTGGCCAAGTGGATGCATTACGGAGAAGAGGATGCGGAGCGCATATGCAAGGCAGGATTTCTGCATGACATCGGCAAGAGTCGCATTCACAAGTCGATCCTACTCAAGCCTGGACAGCTGACGAGCTCGGAGTTCGAAGAGATGAAGTCGCATACTGTGATCGGCTATGAAATCATCCGTTCCTCCTATAGCGACAATTGGCTCGCGATGGCGGCCCTCCAGCATCATGAACGCTTAGATGGAAGCGGTTACCCTTATGGTGCTGCTGAGCAGGAGATCCATCCGACAGCACGTATCATCGCAGTTGCTGATGTGTATAGCTCCATGACGTCTACACGAATTTATCGGGACAAGCAGGATTTATTTACGGTTCTGAAAGAACTTGATTCGATGAGCTACAGCGGACTTGATCCCCACATTGTTCATACCTTCATTCGCCATATGCTGCCGAACTTCATCCATAAGCAGGCACGCCTAAGCGACGGGCGAACCGGAACAATCATCATGAATCATCAGACTGAATTTTTCCGGCCGCTCGTGCAAATTGATAATCGTTTCGTTGATTTGACACAATGCCGCGATCTTCATATTGAAGAGGTGTGCATGTAACCTGCTGTGTGCCCGATGTGTGCCTGATGTGTGCTCGATGATGCGCACACTTACGGCGTTTTTCTCGCTGGGTATGAACCCTTCTAGCCTGATAGGCACATGAACTTAGGAAGTCTTCGCCTTGACACGGTGCGCCATTAATTCAGAAACGGTGACAAATGAATAGCCCCGCCGCTTCAATTCGGGCAGTATTTTCTTCAGCGCCTGAATGGTTTGTGTGCTTCCTTCTACTAAGTCGTGCATCAGTACGATGTCACCGTTTCTTGCATGTCCAAGCACCTTATTGACAATTCGATCTACTCCTGGAGAACGCCAATCCTTCGTATCCTGATGCCACGACCATAAAATAACGCGGTACCCCTTCTCCCGTGCAATTTCTACAAGCCGCTCATTATAATACCCGCCAGGTGGCCGGAACAATTGAGGCGGCGTACCTGTTACCTCTTCAATCACTCGATGCGCCTTCATAATTTCCTCTTCAATCTCGGCCTTCGTTACACCCTTGCGAAAATATTTATGATGATACGTATGGTTCGCAATTTCATGTCCTTCACGAACTGTGCGCTTCACTAATTCTTGGTGCGACTTTACCCTCCATCCTACGACGAAGAAGGTAGCCTTGGCATTATACTGCTTTAACAGGTCTAAGATAACCGGAGTGCGGGTTGGATCAGGACCATCATCAAAGGTGAGTGCAATCCGCTTGCCGGCAGACGGCACTTCCCAGACGATATCTCCTCGCCCTTCATAATAGGCACGATCTCTGCGAGCTGGCGCACTCTCATGATGGGCGTCGATTTGTGATGCTACGGACATGGAATGTGCATTGGCTGGTGCAAGCAGACATACTACCATACCGCCTAATAACATCATGATACGGAATCTGTGCTTGCGACGAATGTGCCGCAACTTTCGCTCCTGTTGGATAGGGTCCACCATTTCCAATCCTCCTGTTGCGTAGTGAAATACATAGATGCGAACCCGCTGCAAGCAAGTTGAACATCAGCATAGGGATTAGTATGCCATATTTGGGGTGTACCATGCGGATGCAGCAAAAACGGGAACAGACAATGAGGAATGAAACGCAATAAGGCCTATCAGCACACAAAAAAATACGTGCTCTTGCCTGCTGTACCATGTACAGCAAACAAATGAGCACGTATCTGACTACAATCTTATGAAGGTTAGGCCGATTGGCAGACTGCAGAAGCAGTCATTAACCGATAGAGCCTTCCATTTCGAACTTGATCAATCTATTCATCTCAACGGCATATTCCATCGGGAGCTCCTTCGTGAACGGCTCGATGAAGCCCATAACGATCATTTGAGTCGCTTCATCTTCAGACAAGCCGCGGCTCATCAGATAGAAGAGCTGATCCTCGGATACCTTGGATACAGTCGCTTCATGCTCCAGTTGGATATTGTCATTGCGAATCTCGTTGTATGGAATCGTATCGGACGTAGACTCGTTATCCAAGATCAATGTATCACATTTTACGTTTGATTTTGCACCATCAGAATCACGACCGAACGAAGTCAAGCCGCGATACGAAACCTTACCGCCATGCTTCGAGATGGATTTCGAGATGATTGTCGACGTTGTATCTGGAGCCAAGTGAATCATCTTCGCACCCGCATCCTGATGCTGGCCTTTACCTGCTACCGCAATGGACAACACAGAGCCTTTTGCCCCGCGGCCTTTCAAGATGACAGCTGGGTATTTCATAGTCAGCTTGGAGCCGATGTTCCCGTCAACCCACTCCATGTTCGCATTTTCTTCCGCAACGGCACGCTTTGTAACCAGGTTGTAGATGTTTGGCGCCCAGTTTTGGATTGTAGTATAACGAACACGCGCATTTTTCTTCACGATAATCTCAACAACCGCACTGTGAAGGGAATTCGTGCTGTAGATAGGCGCTGTACAGCCTTCAACGTAGTGCACGAAGCTGTCTTCATCAGCGATAATCAGCGTACGCTCGAACTGACCCATGTTCTCGGAGTTGATACGGAAGTAAGCTTGCAACGGAATTTCACACTTCACGCCTTTAGGCACATAGATGAAGCTTCCGCCCGACCATACTGCACTGTTCAATGCAGCGAACTTGTTGTCCGCTGGAGGAACAACAGATGCGAAGTGCTCACGGAAAATCTCCGGATGCTCACGAAGCGCTGTGTCCGTATCCATAAAGATTACGCCCTGCTCTTCGAGATCCTTCTGCATGCTGTGATAGACAACCTCAGATTCATACTGAGCAGATACACCGGCAAGGAACTTCTGTTCCGCTTCCGGAATACCGAGCTTATCGAATGTTTCTTTAATTTCAGTCGGAACTTCTTCCCATGTCTTTCCTTGCTTCTCAGAAGGACGCACATAGTATTGAATGTCGTTGAAGTCCAGCTCATCCAAATCGCCGCCCCAACGAGGCATTGTCATTTTGTTAAATTGCTCAAGCGACTTCAAGCGGAATTCCAGCATCCAGTCAGGCTCGCCCTTAATACGGGAGATCTCGGTAACGATCTCCGGCGTCAGCCCTTTACCGGATTGGAAGACTGCTTGGTGATTATCGCGAAAGCCATACTTGTATTCTTCCATTTCAGGCATTTTCTTCGCCATTGTTGTTGTACCTCCTTCGTGCGAACCTCGCACTTTATCGCCTATTCAGGCTTCTCGATCCCTTTGCGCAGCGCGTTCCAAGCCAATGTCGCACACTTGATGCGAGCCGGGAATTTGTTCACGCCGGACAGAGCCTCGATATCTTCATATTCATCAAACGCAGCGTCCTCGCCTTTAACCAGGGCAGAGAATCGCTCAGCCAATTCATGTGCCTGCTCCAACGTCTTACCTTTAACCGCTTCTGTCATCATTGACGCACTAGACATGCTAATCGAGCAGCCTTCGCCTGTGAATCGGGCATCCTCAACAATGCCATCATTCAGCTTAAGCTGCAGTGATATGCGATCTCCACAAGTCGGGTTATTCAGGTCAACCGTAACCGTGTCATCCTCGAACGTGCCGCGGTTCCGTGGCTTCTTGTAGTGATCCATGATGACTCGACGATACAGATCATCCAATTGCATCGCTGAAATACTCCTTCGTTTCCCGCAAGGCTTCCGCCAACCGGTCAATGTCTGCTTCCGTGTTGTACAAGTAGAAACTTGCGCGCGCCGAAGCACTTACCTTAAGCCATCGCATAAGCGGTTGGCAGCAGTGATGTCCGGCACGTACCGCAATCCCCTTCGCATCCAGAACAGTAGCTAGATCATGAGGATGGACATCATCCAAATTGAATGTAACCAGCCCAATCCGTTCGCTGCGAGGGCCGTAGATCGAGAGTCCCTCAATCTCAGACAAGCGCTCGACCGCATACGCGCCCAGTTGCATTTCATGCTTATGAATATTGTCCAGCCCTACTTCGTTCAGAAAATCAATCGCGGCGCCAAGTCCAACAGCCCCCGCAATGATCGGTGTTCCTGCCTCAAATCGAGCAGGGACATCCTTCCATGTCGAATCATATAACTCGACAAAATCGATCATTTCACCACCGAATTCGATTGGTTCCATCTTCTCAAGCAGCGCCATCTTCCCATATAATGCCCCGATTCCAGTCGGTCCGCACATTTTATGCCCTGACAATGCGTAGAAGTCGCAATCCAGATCCTGAACATCGATCCTCATATGCGGCGTGCTCTGTGCGCCGTCAACTACGATTACAGCACCGTGACGATGTGCAATCTCCGCGATCTGCTTCACTGGATTCACGATTCCGAGTACATTGGATGCATAAGCAATCGATACAATCTTCGTCCGATCTGTAATCGTCTGCTCCACATCAGACAGCAAGAGTGTGCCATCTTCCTGCATCGGGATAAATTTCAATGCAGCCCCTGTCGCCTTCGCGACCTGCTGCCACGGAATGAAATTGCTGTGATGTTCCATTTGCGTTATTACGATTTCATCGCCTTCCCTGCATACGCTGCGTCCATAGGACGATGCAACGAGATTAAGCGCAGATGTCGTCCCGCGTGTAAACACAATCTCTTCCGTGCGTGCCGCATTAATGAACCGGGCAACTTTCTCCCGCGCACCTTCGTAAGCGTCTGTCGCTCGGGAACCGAGCGTATGGACGCCGCGATGTACGTTCGAGTTGTCCTTCTCATAATACGCTTGTATCGCATCAATTACGGACCTCGGCTTCTGTGAAGTTGCCGCACTGTCTAAATACACCAACGGATGACCATTAATTTCCTGATTTAGGATCGGAAATTGCTCACGAAGCTCGCGTCCAATCATTGTCCCAGCTTCCTTTCGATGTAACGCTTCAGCAATTGCTGCAGGTGCTCACTTGGCAGCTCAGCTACAACTGGCGCCAAGAAACCGCGGATAATCAAGTTCTCCGCCTCTTCACGAGCAATACCGCGCGACATCATGTAATGTACTTGCTCCTGGTTCACTTGACCAGCAGAAGCAGCATGACCCGCTGTTACATCGTCCTCATCGATAAGCAAGATTGGGTTGGCGTCACCACGAGCTTTCGGGCTCAGCATGAGCACGCGCTCGGTTTGCTCACCGTTCGCTTTTGTTGCTCCCTTCTCGATCTTCGTAATTCCGTTGATGATCGAGGAAGCAGATTCACGCATAACCGCGCGCGTAATCATTTGGCTGTCAGAGCTCTTGCCGAAGTGTACGGCTTTCGTCGTAATGTTCAGCTTTTGCTCGCCATTTCCTACGCATATTACTTTTGTATCGGAAGTAGAACCGTTCCCCTTCAGGATCGAGTTCGTCTCGGACGCAGCGTTACCGTTGTGCATTTCACCAACAATCCACTCAATGCGGCCGTCATTCTCAACAATTGCGCGACGAATCGTGATATCCGTAGCCTTCTCATCCAAATGATGGACAGATGCATAAGTTACCTTCGCACCGGATTTAACAAACACTTCTACTACACCATTATGGACATAAGCATCAGAAGAAGATCCAGATACGTAGTTGTCTACGTAGTTCACGCGACTGTTCACATCCGCCACGATCAACACATGCGGTGCAAATGTAGCCTTTGCATTGTCTGTATAGAATACAGCCTGAAGCGGAATATCCACTTCTACATTTTTAGGCACGTACAAGAATACGCCGCCATTCCATACTGCAGCATGTACAGCTGCCAATTGATGCTCATCAGCCTTCAGAGCTTGCATCAAATGAGGCTTCACCAAGTCTTCGTGCTCACGAACAGCCGTCTCCAAGTCTGTGAAGATAACACCCTTCGCTGCCAATTCAGCTTGCAGCTGACGATAAATAACACTGGAATTGTGCTGAACCAGCACGTTGTCAACCTGCTCGGAAGACTCATCCCCTGTTAGAATATTGCGAGCTTCTGCTGGAATAGTAGCAAATGTAGATGCCAATTGACCATCTACATGTTCACCATATGCACTTAGGTCCCAACGTTCAATTTTTGTTTTCTCAAATATCGGATAATCCAGTCCCGCTGCTTGATCCAACGCCTGCAAGCGCAATTCAGCAAGCCATGTCGGCTCACTCTTGCGGCTCGAAAGCGCTGCGACCGCTTCACGGCTCACTGGCAATGTCGTATTCGTGCTCATCGGTCTATCGCTCCTCCTGTCAATCGTTTGCTAGAATGAATTACTCGTCTTGTCCAACTGTTTCGTCTGTAATGCCGAGTTCTTCCTTCACCCAGTCGTAGCCTTCTGCCTCAAGGCGCTCAGCCAGTTCAGGTCCGCCGGATTTCACGATGCGGCCTTGCATCATAACGTGTACGAAATCAGGCTTCACATAGTTCAGCAAACGTTGATAGTGCGTAATAACCAAGAATCCGCGCTCTTCGCTGCGCATCGCATTTACACCATTTGCAACGATCTTCAAGGCGTCGATATCCAGACCGGAATCGATTTCGTCCAATACTACGATTTTCGGATCGAGCATCATCATTTGCAAGATTTCGTTGCGCTTCTTCTCCCCGCCGGAGAAGCCCTCGTTCAAGTAACGATGAGCGAACTCTTCGTTCATCTCAAGCTCTTTCATTTTGCCTTCCATTTGGCGAATGAACTTGATCAAGGAGATTTCGTTGCCTTCGCCGCGGCGTGCATTGATGGCACTGCGCAAGAAGTCAGAGTTCGTTACACCTGCGATCTCGCTTGGATATTGCATAGCAAGGAACAGACCTGCGCGAGCGCGCTCGTCAACTTCCATCTCAAGCAAATCTTCACCGTTCAATGTAGCAGAACCTTCTGTTACTTCATATTTTGGATGCCCCATCAAAGCAGAAGCGAGTGTACTTTTACCAGTTCCATTAGGACCCATGATAGCATGTACCTCGCCGCCCTTCATTTCAAGGTTGATTCCTTTCAGAATCTCTTTACCTTCAATGGTCGCCTTCAAACCATTAATGACGAATTGAGTTGACATTGTGTTGTAACCTCCAGATTGATGGATTTGTAGAAAAGATGTATACTGAAAGAACAAGTAATCTTTATCCACGCTATAAGATTTATCACATTATAATCATTATAAAATGATTATCATTGATTCTCAATATAATTTTAAAACAATCATTTGTATAAATCAACCAGCGCCCTGTCCTCTCTCTTTATACCTCTTGCATAACAGCCCCCTATTTCTATAGAAAAGCGCCCTATTAGCTAGAGCATCATCGTTTTACCAATTTATATATAATTTCAGTAAAAAGCGCACCCTTTTCAGGATGCGCTTATATGATTTTCACTTACGTATCGACATTTGTATCCGCCATTCCTTATGCAAGGAATGCATTCAACATCCATACATGCTTCTCTAGGTCAGATTGAATGCCGATGAACAAGTCATTTGTAGGCTCGTCCCCAGCAGCTTGCGCTGCTTCTTGTGCTTCGCCGCATTCTGCAATCAATTGATTGAAGTCTTTAACAAGCTGCTTCACCATTTCTTCTGCTGTTTCGCTGCCTGTCGCTTCTTGCAATGTTGTATGCTCCAAATACTGCTTCACAGTAGCATATGGTCTGCCCCCAATTGTGAGCAGGCGTTCCGCAACATCATCCATTTTCGCTGTGATTTCATTATAGAACTCTTCGAACTTCTCATGCAGCGTGAAGAACAGAGGACCTTTTACATACCAATGGTAGTTATGAAGCTTCACATACAATACGTTCAAGTTCGCTACTTGCTGATTCAACAGAGATTGAAGTTTTTCGTTATTTGCCATGATCAAAACGCCTCCTAATTGATATCAATTTCTTATTAAGAATAATTCTAAATTAATATTAACTATTTTTCAAGTCTTTCTTGTACAAATGTTGATTGCCAATCTTTTCTACCCTATTTCTCATCGATTCCTTGCAACTTTATTCTGCTGGCCTACTATATATATGTACCCGTGTCCACGTGAAATGAATCATCGCAACACGGCGTCCCATAAGGACTAGAGGTCATAAGTGTAACGCAAGCTGCTTCAAATCAGCTATGACGCTTGATACATAAAACATCGGAATACTTCAATATTATGCGTCCCCTGCGCATTGATCATACAGCTGAATTTAGAAGTGCCTTAGAACATGAGGTTCAAAGCATCGCTGCCCTTCATGCCAACTGTAATACCGAGACGCTCAGCTTCGTGAGTGATGGATTCAAGCGGAGCTTCAAGCAACTGCTCCAGTGTCCGTACCCCGACTGCGCGTCCTGCGATGATCCCTCGATCATGCAGCTTCGTATTGAGCAGCCCTACATCAAGCGCACCGCACATAATATAGCCTTTATCGGTTGAGATCGATAGAAGTGTCGTTTTGGGCAGCAGCACTTCAACGCCTAGCACGGTTCTCTCACCAATTTCCATGGGTATCAACCGTATCACTTTGAATGCCTCCTTCTGACTTACAGGATGGTATCATCTTATGCATTCGCCATCTTTTTGGCGCGTATGAGCCTGCAAAATGATATTTAGTTCTAAAGAACTATATTTGTCGGAATTTATACCGTATTATAATGTATTTATCTAGGCAAAATGTCCAGGTTGGAGGAATTACTGACAATGCTTTATCCTACTTCATCTCAACAATCCGTCTTCAAGTTCAATGTTGACATCCTTGTACAAGGCGAATCCAACGTGGCTGCGCTAGAAGCTTTGCTGCAATTGCTGCATCAACACCCCGACGTACTGGACGCACGCGTTCAATCCGGTAATGAGCTCGGTTCCTTGTTGGAGCTTGCCGAAGCCATGCAGCATCGCAATATCAAGCAGTCACCGTTTGGCAAGCCGGCAGTTCGCGCAGCCCATTCAAGCTCCGCAGCTGCTGATCATCGTGTGGATAATTCCTCACCGAGAACAAATAACAAGCGGGGTGCGGCCGCACAATCACCAGAATCAATGGCAACTATGAACAAGCCAGCACGCACCGCAGCTGCCGAATATACGGAGCCAAGCCAACAGCAATCCAATGATGCCCGGCTTCAAGATGTCGAGAATCAGCTCCGAAGCTACATCGAACAGAATCGTTTATTACGTTTGCGGATTAACAAAGGAAAAGGGATCACATTGAATCTCCCCTGCCGTATCCTCAATTATGACGCCTCAAATCAGCTGCTGAACGTATACCATGTTGATGAGAAGCAAGTGTACGCATTCAACCTGAATGAGATCGAAGATATGCAGCCCTAAACTCAATAACAAATGAACAAACAACAACAGCCGCAATGAAGTCAGATCAGTCGACTCCTATTGCGGCTGTTGCATATCTGTTATTCACTTATGTACGAAGCATTGCATCGCTTCCTGATTGCAGCGAATATCTGCGGAACAGAGATTCGAACCCACTGCGTGGCAGCGGAGGGCTGAAGTAATAGCCCTGTATATTGTCACATTGATTATTTTGCAAGAAGACAAGCTGTTCCTTCGTCTCTACACCTTCTGCAATAACTTGCATATTCATATTGTGCCCGAGTGCAATAATTGCCGATACGATGGCAGCATCATTCGGATCTTGCTGCAAATCACGCACAAAGGAGCGATCAATCTTGAGGCGGTGTATCGGAAAGTTCTTCAAATAATGCAGTGAGCTGTAACCCGTTCCAAAATCATCAATACTAATCGCTACGCCCATATCTTTCAACTTGCGCAAGGTCTGTGACGCACGCGATACTTCCATCGTCATGCTCTCCGTAATTTCCAGGTCAAGGTATTGCGGTTCCAGCCCTGTTCGCTGCAGTACCTCCTGTACCGTCTCCGTCAAATTGTTCATTTCGAACTGCCTTACTGACAAATTAACGGATACCGGTATACGTTCAAGGCCTTTATCTTGCCACTGCTTATTCTGTCTGCAGGCTTCTTCCATAATCCATGTCCCGAGGGCTACAATGAAGCCATTCTCTTCAGCCAAGGAGATAAATTCTCCTGGCGGAATGAGACCTCGCTCCGGATGGTTCCAGCGCACAAGTGCCTCCATCCCGACAATCCGGCAGGTTGACATATCTACCTGCGGCTGGTAATAGAGCTCGAATTCCCCTCTTGTCAGCGCCTTGCGCATATCATGCTCCAGTGTAATACGCTCAAGCGGACGATCGTTCATCTCTGGAACGAAGAATAGATATCCGTTCTTCCCCAGTTCCTTCACCCGAGACAAAGCGTAGTCTGCCTGCTGAACGGCCAGACCTGCATCATGAATGCGCATATCTTCATGAATAAGCTTCACGCCTATGCTCATCGTCACATGAACGGGGATATCGTTCAATTCGAACGGCTCCTCGAACACCGACAACAGTTGGCGTACACGCTCCTTCACTTCCTCCTCTGATCCTGCGTTCGTCATGAAGCAGATGAATTCATCCCCCTCCATGCGAGCAATGACATCATTCTCAGTCATCGAGCGCAGCAGTCTGTCGGCAATCTGCATGAGGAGCATATCGCCGAAATCAGTACCAAATGTATCGTTAATGCGCTTAAACCGATCAAGATCCATGTACAGCACCGCAATAGAAAACGAGGCATGAGCAGCCATCTCTAGCGCTTCTTCCAGCCGTTGCATGAACATTCGACGATTCGGTAAGCCGGTCATATCATCATAATAGGCCATGTAGCGAATCCGTTCTTCCATATATCGATTTGGACTCGCGTCTCGAAGACTTACTGAGAAAATGGCTTCCTCTTCTGGGCAATAAGTCAGTCCCGGAAGCTGCGTCATTCGAATGAGCCAATCTTGCGGGAAGCCATCCTTCGAGCATCCGACCAATTCCAGCTCGATCTCGCCCCCACTTGTTACTTGATCCATGGCCTGAATCAGCTTCGAGCAAGCTTGTTCCTCCATCCATTGTCCGATAGTGATGAGCGAGCCATCGAACCCGGTTACCTCTTGGAAAGCTGGGTTCATGCCGACAACCTTGCCATCGTGACGGACAAACAGCATAGGAACAGGCAGGTGATCGTAATAAGACTTCCATGTTGGCTGAACAGAGACAGCTGGGGGCTCAATCGTACTAATCGGATTATGTGCTATTCCAAACCGTTGATAGTGTGAGGATCTAATCTTAGCAGCTGCAGCATATCCAAGCATCGCTGTAAGCAGAATCAGCACCCACAATCGCGCCAATCCCTCCAACTGCAGCACAGCCCACCCTGTACATACGATTGCCGTAATTAAAGAGACAGCCATTACATATAAAGCATATCGAATTGAGCGATCCCGCTTCTGCAATTGCCGTTCATTCTGTACCTTACGGTCACTCACTAAGTATCTTCCTTCCAGCGTTGGAGTCAGTACGAACACTCATCGACGAGCAGCAAGAGCAAGCATCAACCAACCAGCGATGAATGCCACTCCTCCAATCGGTGTAATCGCTCCTAACATTTTAATTCCTGTGAAGCACAGCAGATACAAGCTGCCAGAGAACACAATAATACCGATCCATATCAGCCGAGCTGACAATGCGACCTTCTTCTGATCCGCCAATTTATCCGCCAATATCGCAATAAGAAGCAATCCAAGCGCGTGCGCCATATGGTATTGAACAGCTGTTTCAAAAGTAGCCATCCGCTCAGGTGTCAACAACCCCTTCATGACATGCGCTCCGAATGCACCGAGAGCGACGGATAACAGCATATTTATACTTCCTATAATCGTATAGCGTCGCAACATGATGTTCGCTCCTTCAAGCCACATTTCGGCAATTTTTAACTATATTTGATACGATTATATATTATCTGAATTATTGCTGTTTTTCCACTAACAAATATGATCTTATAGGGCATTCTGAGGTAGGAGATTTATTTACCACCTTCAGGGGCGCGAAGGTTATCCCATACATGACGGAATGCAACAATCGGATGCTTAACCAGCATTCTAGGGCCTACTTCCCGCATGACGAGTTTGATGGCAGCACGCTTGTCTTGCTTATAGCAATGAACCGCACACCGTTCGCATGTCGTCTTGCGCTCTCCGAAGCGGCAATAGGTAAGACGCTTCCAAGCATAGGCAAGCAATTCAGCGCAGCTAGGGCATAATCCGTACTGCTCTGAACGGTTCTCGGAATGTGGATTCAGCTCCAGTGTATGATGATGATGACAATATATGCGAAGCATGAGCAGAACAGTCCGTTTTTCTCGTGTGATTCTTGGCCCTTCCTGCTTATGGTTCTCTTTACGGCGCGAAGGTGATGGCAGCATTTCACCTTGCCCCTGTTTTGTTTCCATCTCAATCAACCTCATCATTAGGATTTTTCATCTAACTAATGATGTAATCATATCGAGAAGCAGGAATGCCGGATATGACTTTGATAACAGAACATCCTGCACAGTACCCACATCCACAAGATAACGATCCATGTAAATGAATCGCTCCCATTGGGACAAAAATAAGTGCACACCACCCCTCAAAGTCATACATTGTATATATCGGTTATTTTCAAATTTTTGTTAGAAAAAGTCTATTTTAGATTGTCAACAAAAAAATAACCGCAGCATCCTGCTCGCTACTTAGCAGGTCACTGCGGTTGATGATGTTCTTTCCTTCATGCAGAAATTACTCGTAAGGAATATCCTGCATTAGCGATCTAACCAATAGTATTATTCCTCACTGCTGTCTGATCGCTCCTGTATTCCGACATTACCTTCAGAGCGACCTGAATCACCTGAGCTTTCCACATAATGCTGGAGCATAGACAGCTTGTTATCCCAATAACGATCATAATAGGCTAGCCAACGCTTCAATTCCAGCAACGGATCCGGATCCAGCCGGTATCTAACCTCTCTGCCAATTTTCCGATCCTTAACGAGTCCCGCTTCGGCCAGAATACGCAAATGCTTGGATACGGCAGTCCGGCTCATCGGGAAATGTCCGCTAATCACCGTGACAGGAAGTTCCTGATCTGCGAGCAGCTGCAGCAGCTTGCGGCGTGTAGGATCAGCAATCGCTTGGAACACATCATGCTTCGGTGCAGATGACCCCATCTTACGCCTCGATGATGGAACGAAGCTTCTGAACCAATCCGTCCCAGCCATTGTTCATGCGCTCGCGTACAACTGTATGCGTCTCGCCGAACTCCGTAATCCCCTCCGGATCCCATCCAGAATGAATGAGCGTAAATTCCGTCTTCCCATCAACTTCAGCCAAGGCAAATGTCAATGTCCAATCCTTCCCCCAGCGGAATGACAAGCGGTTCGGAGGATCGAGTTCTGTAACCTTGCATGGCGAGTTGCCAAAGGGGCCCGCATTCAGGTGAAATTCGTAGCCAAGCTCAGGCTGGAAATCATTCGGCATGAACCAGGCTGCAATGCCTTCCGAAGTAGCTACCGCATCCCATACCTTCTGGATCGGGGCTTGCAATGTAATTGTTTTTTGAATATCGAGAGATGATTGAGAAGCATGATTTGTCATAGATGTTATTCCTCCAACTATTCGATATCTGTCAGCATGTGCTAACGAGATCGACATTATTACGAAACCATTTGGTTTCATGTTAGTGTTCATTATATGACACCTATTGGTTTCATGTCAAACACGCCTTCCTTGTCCTGCTCCCCCTTTTCTTGAAAAAACACGGATTGTATCACAGTCAGGATCTACTCAACGAGTAAAAAAATACGATCCAGAACTATCGTCCTCTTACCGGACGAAAGTCTAGACCGTTCTGATGCTTCTATGCAACTGTGATAATGATCGGATCTTGCTTCGTAATAATAATCGTATGCTCGAATTGCGCAGCTACACTGCCATCAGGCGTACTTAATGTCCAGCCGTCTGCCTGCTTCACCGCATAGTCCGCGCCTGTAGACAGGAATGGCTCGATCGTAATAACCATGCCTTCCTTCAGGATTCTTGTATCGAGTCGATTGTAAATCGGCAGAATACTTGGCTCTTCATGCACAGCTCTCCCCACACCATGAGAGCACAAGTTTTGAATTACGGTATATCCGCCTTGATCAGCAGCTTCCTCGAACATTTTCCCAATCGTGTTCAGCTTTACTCCATGCTTCAATGAAGAGATGACCTTCATCATCGTATCATGCGTATATTGACACAGTTCCGTAATTTCCGTGCTGTGAGGAGCAAGTTGGAACGACTGGCCCGAATCCGCAACATAGCCGTTCTTTTCCGCGCATACATCTACATTAATTAAATCACCAGGCTGCAGTACTTTCTTGCCTGGAATCCCATGGGCGACCTCTGTATTCACACTGATGCAAGAATGCCCAGGGAATTTAAAAGCCTTCATCGGTGCGGATACAGCACCATGACGCTTCAGCACTTCCCCACCGATCTCATCCAGTTGCTTTGTCGTCATGCCCGCACGTGCATTCTTCTTCATCTCTTGGATGGTCAATGCTACAATCCTTCCAATCTCCTTCAGTCCTTCTACGTCTTCCTTGGAGCCTGCTGTCATCGCATGCACCTCCCTTTCTACTTCCTCAAGTTACTCATGAAATAAGAATTAAGTACCTTGTATTGTATCACATCCTGCTTGCCAGACCTCAAACCTAAATGAATGAGCCGATCCTCAATCTGCTTCCTCAGTTCAATGAGCGCGTGCATCTCTCGTTTCATTATCCCAGCAACCCGTGAATATAGTGATCATAACAAGCAGCAAAGGTCATTAGAGGTTGTTCAAAAAGTCCGCTTTTGATCACGAAGCAAATCATGAAGTGGACTCGGCATCGAATCTTGAATTCAGCCGGACCTTCCGGTGCTCATGTACCCAAAACGTACGCTCCGCTCCTCAGGCCCTAGCTTCATCCAACTTTCTCGGTGCTGAAAACCGGCCATTTTGAACACGAACTATTAGTTAATACGTCCAACAGGAGGTGTCAGCCATTGAACGAACGGACGTTCATTGTGTCCCGCGAGGACTGGTCGCTCCATCGCAAAGGCTATCAAGATCAAGCACGCCATCAGCAGAGGGTGCGTGAAGCGATAAAGCAGAATCTGCCCGATCTCGTTACTGAAGAGAACATTATTATGTCAGATGGCAAACAAATCATTAAAGTCCCTATTCGCAGTCTGGACGAATTCCGATTCGTCTATAACTTCAATAAGAAGAAGCACGTCGGTCAGGGAGACGGAGACAGTCAGGTTGGGGATGTGCTCGGCACGGACGGCTCACAAGGTCAAGGCAAAGGCAAGCAGGCTGGTGATCAAGCCGGTGCCGACATCATTGAAGCGGAGATCAGTATCGAAGATCTCGAAAACCTGCTGTTCGATGAATTGGAGCTGCCCAACTTGCAGCAGAAGGATAAGGAGGAAGTCGAGGTTACCGACATTCGATTCAATGACATTCGCAAGAAGGGCATCATGTCCAACATTGACAAGAAGCGGACGATCCTCGAAAATTTGCGGCGCAACGCGCTCACTGGCAAGCCTGGCATTCATCACATTAGTCCTGACGATCTGCGGTACAAGACGTGGGAGGAAATTATTAAGCCTCAATCAAGCGCCGTTATTATTGCGATGATGGACACCTCGGGATCGATGGGCAGCTTCGAGAAATATTGTGCGCGCAGCTTCTTCTTCTGGATGACACGCTTCTTGCGCAAGCAGTATGAGAAAGTCGAACTGGTATTCATCGCTCACCATACTGAGGCAAAGGAAGTAACCGAGGATGAATTCTTTACACGCGGAGAAAGCGGCGGCACGATCTGTTCATCCGCTTATGTGAAGGCGCTTGAGATTATCGATACACGCTATCCACCATCCAGCTACAATATTTATCCGTTTCACTTCTCAGACGGTGACAACTTGACAAGCGATAATGATCGCTGTGTGAAGCTGATTGGCCAAATATTAAAGAAAGCCAACATGTTCGGATACGGTGAGGTAAACCAATACAACCGCAGCAGCACCCTAATGTCGGCTTACCGCAATATCCAGCTGCCCAACTTTATGCACTACGTCATTAAGGAAAAGGGAGAGGTGTACCGGGCACTGAAGCACTTTTTCAAAAAACAGCCGGGAGGTAGCCGTACATGAGTGCAAATAACATGCAGGAGCTGGAGTATGCCATCGACGAAATTACCGAAATCGCCGAAGGCTTCGGGCTCGATTTCTATCCGATGCGCTATGAAATCTGCCCGGCCGACATCATATATACCTTTGGAGCATACGGTATGCCCACACGTTTCAGCCACTGGAGCTTCGGCAAGACTTTTCACAAGATGAAAATGCAATACGACTTCGGGTTAAGCAAAATCTACGAGCTCGTCATTAATTCCAATCCGTGCTACGCCTTCCTGCTGGAAGGCAATTCACTTATCCAAAACAAGCTGATCGTAGCGCATGTGCTTGCCCACTGTGACTTCTTCAAAAATAACGCCCGGTTCTCAGCCACGAACCGCAATATGGTAGACAGCATGTCCGTCACGGCTGAACGTGTCAATCAATATGAAATGGAGTATGGTACCCAGGCGGTCGAGAGCTTCATCGACGCGGTACTCGGCATTCAGGAGCATATCGATCCAAATGTCATCAAGCCGCGCAATCTGGATAAGGAACGCTATATGGAGGCGAAGTTGCGCGAGCTGCGAGAGGCACAGCCAAGCGAGCCTGGACGGTACGATGACCTGTGGGAATTAGATAGACGAAGCCAAGCCTCCAAGTCATCCAAGTTCAGCCTGCATGACATGTCAAATCGCCCCTTCCCTCCGGAGCCGGAGAAGGATATCATCTGGTTCATACAACAATTCTCGTCTGTGCTTGAGGATTGGCAGCGCGATATTATGTCCATGCTGCGCGATGAGATGCTCTACTTCTGGCCGCAGATCGAGACGAAGATTATGAACGAGGGCTGGGCTTCCTATTGGCATCAGCGGATTATACGAGAGCTGGATCTAACTAGCGAAGAAACAGTCGAGTATGCAAAGCTGAACAGCTCTGTCGTACAGCCATCGCGTCATAGCTTGAACCCTTATTACCTTGGCATCAAACTGTTCGAGGATATTGAGAAGCGCTGGGATGAGCCAACGAAGGAAGAGCAAGAGCGGTATGGACGTCAACCTGGTCAGGGCCGGGCCAAAATATTTGAAGTGCGCGAACTGGAATCGGATCAGTCATTCCTTCGCAATTATTTGACGAAGAAGCTGACCGAGGAGCTGGATCTATACATCTTCGAGAAGAAGGGGCCGGAGTGGAAAATTACCGACAAGTCGTGGCAGAACATCCGCGATCAGCTCGTCTATTCGCGCGTCAACGGCGGCTTCCCCTACATTACAGTTGAGGATGGCGATTACCAGCGCTCTGGCGAGCTCTATCTCGTACACCAATATGAAGCCGTGGAGCTGGATTTGAAATACGTCGAACGTACCCTGCCTTATGTATATACCCTGTGGGGCAAGCCGGTTCACGTCGAGACGACCGTCGATGACAAGCAGGTTCTGTTCACCTACGATGGCAAGAAGGTATCACGGAAGTTTATTTAGAAGTTGAAAATGGTCTGTAAGACAAAGAAGCTGGCCCTCCTTCTTCAAGGGAGCCAGCTTCTTTATTAAATCGAATAGAGTCACTACCATTCCTCCATTGGTAACGTTTAAGAAAACTACCTCTTCATAAAAAGCTGTTCCATACTGGATTCCATACCATTGTGGTAAAATGGAAATTAAGGCAGGTGATTAATATGTCCATCTCCAAAGATACTTTGGATCAAAGCTTAAAACATAAATCTGTCGTTGAACTTGAAGATCTTGTACATTTCATCGAAGACCATTTCGGATACCAAGTAACATTAAGAAAAAAAATGGACACGGTCTCACTTTCAAAAGAACAAAAAGAAAAACTGACATCCGTTATCTTCAAAGATCCACATGTTCTTTATCAACTCAAACAAGCCAACGACGATCGTCAGAAAGGAATCTCCACTTACAGTGACAGCGAAGAAGAATTTGCTCAATTGTTAGATGAGGTTTCACATGACAAAACCTAAATATTGTGTGATGTGGACAAGGGACAAGCTACGCCCGAGTCGCGCTAGCTCGCATGAAGCCGTACAAAGTTGATCCCATGAACGTCTAATCTCGAATTCTTCATTCCGCTCTTCAATTACCTTCGCAAATGCTCTCATCAATATCGTTAGGGTAGTCAATCGCTGTTGTCCATCTATAACAAGTAGCTGAGGTATGGAGGAGATTTGATATATTCCTTTATCTACATATACAACTGAGCCAATACGCTCGACATGTAAAATCGAATATTTGGATAATGAAACCAAAAAAACTGGCTTTCTCGTAACGAGGGCACCAGTTTTTTAGATTCTTTAACAATATTTATGTTCATTGAACTATTAAATAGATATTCACATCAAATCCAGCATCGGCAGATCATCCAGCGGCAGTGCCGTCTTCTTCTGTCTAGGCTGACCGTTCTCGCGAACTAACGTATAAAATTCATAATTGCAAATGACGGAATAGTCATCCTCCATAACGCCTGGATAGGCGCGGTTTACGGAGTAAATCTGGCTGCGATACGCCTGCAGCGCCTTCCCCTTATGCTGGCGATAATCGCTAATATCAATCCGTGCTGAAATGGGGCACTTGTCCTTCGGACCCGAATCCTTGCAGTAATCGTAATAATGCGGGATTGACGTATAATAGAGCGATGGCTGCTTATCCACTGGGTAATGCGCCTCCGCCAGTTCCGCTGCCATAAGCGTCGCTGCGGATATCGCGATATGGTCGGGATGTCCTGTGACTCCATCAGGCGGGAAGGTCACGATTGCGTCCGGCCGCAGCTCCACAATCGTCGAAGCGATACGCTCCGCCAACTTCCTCGGCTCTATCTCCTGCAGTCCGCCATCAGGATAACGATACAGCGTAATATCGGCTACACCCAAAATCGAGCAGGCACTGCGCATCTCCTGTTCTCTAAACCGGGCAAGTTCTTCGCGGGAAGAAAAATGGAATTCGCCGGATTTCCCCTTGCATCCCGATGTGGCGCATGCCAAATATACCTCATGACCTGTACTGCTAAGCTTGGCAATCGTCCCACCCGCTGCGAAGGTCTCATCGTCGGGATGGGCGAAAACGAATAGCCATCTTTTCTTCATGTTCCTTCAGCCCCTTGCTGTTCAAATCTTCCTATGTTCGGGCAAGCATCTTTTTCTGCAAATAGGCAACACCCATAGAAGCTACGCCGTCAATAGGCTCCTTGCATGCTTCATGAAAGGATACCTTTGGTGCATATGCTTCTATCTTATGCATAAGGCGATTGCGAACGTGTCCCTCATGTCGCAGAACACCACCCTGTAGAATCATTGTAAACGGAGTATCCACCAAGGACAAGTGGTTCATGACTGCTGCTGCACCATGAAATAATTCATCACCTGCCGCTACGAGAATTCGTGACGCTTCCCGATTGCCGGCAATGGCAGCACGGGTTACAACTTCAGCCAGTCCACTTACCCTATCAACGGAATACTCTTCGCCGTACGTCCAATTATACAGTTCTTCTTCATTGCTCAATCCAAGATGAAGCAGAATCCATTCCCCGAGTCTCGTTCGTTCTTCTCTGCCATCATACCCCTTCATGATTGCTCGTAATGCTTCCTTGCCGATCCAGTACCCGCTCCCCTCGTCTCCGATCCGATGGCCCCAGCCCCCAGCTCTTGCGGTCAGTCCGTAAGCATTCATTCCGAATATTATGGAGCCTGTCCCGGCAATCACCAACAACCCTGGCTGCCCTCCTGTCGCTCCGAGCAAGGCAGAATAGCCATCATTTTCCACAATGACATGTTCTGCCTCAATACGCAGCAGCTTCAATACCTCGTGTACAAGACCCGTGATGATATGACGGTCATGCTCCGTATCTAATCCAGCAAGTGCAAATACGGCACATTCGATTGCAATTGCCTCATAAGTCACACTACACTCCTGCTTGCGGCAGTAGTCACGCAGCGCCGCTTCAATCCCTTGAGACAGCGCTCGTACAACTTCATCCACACCGACTCCCTGATAGTTCGAAGATCCTCCCTTTCCCTCCCCAAGCGTAGTTCCTTTACTATCGAGCAGCCTAACGAGACATTTCGTACCTCCACCATCAACCGCAAGCAGAGGAATGCTGTAGGTTCCCATCAACACCCGCTCCACTCTGTTATGACTTGATCCAGATGCTTCATTGCTGCCTGTATGCTGCCTTCCGCTTGTCCCAGCCAGCTCGCAAATCCGCTGTGATCCTTCATGCGCACTTCGATCATGCGGCTGATCTCCTTCGGACTCGGCCCGCCCGGCAAGGAACGAATCTCGACGAAATGCACCGGGTCTAGCGCTTCACGCAGCGTCTGCTCTGTGAGCGATGTAACCCTACCAATATGTTGACGGGCGCTCTCATTGACAATAGACAGTGTGATCTCATTGGCCGCCAACCCTTGCGCCAAGGAATGCTTCACGACATCGCTGACAATATGATGAGCCTTGCGGAAGGATAAGCCATCGACTCGAACGAGTGTATCCGCAAGCTCCGTTACAGTTGCGAAGCTGCCCTGCGTCCGTTCACGCAGCATCTCTTTGTTCACGTCCATTGTACCGATGACCGCAGCGAACAAGCGGTACATTTTATCCATAATCGCAAGACTTCTCCACGCATAAGGCTGCATATCATCTTCCGTATCGACAATGTCTCCGAACGGCGTATTATGTATCATCGACAGCACCGTATTCGTATTGCCTACGCAGCTTGACAATAGTGCCCGCATATGCTCGAACGACACGGGATTGCGCTTCTGCGGCATGATAGAGCTAATCTGTACATAAGGTGCAGCTACCTTAAGCGCGCCGAACTCTTGTGTGCACCACAGCAGCATATCTTGAACGACACGACCCAGATTGATCGCCGCGAGCTGGATAGCTGTCGCCACTTCGCCCAAGTAGTCAGCTCCACCGATTGCATCATAGGAGTTATCGATAAGCTCGTCGAATGCGAGCAGCTCCATCATCTGCTCCCTGCTAACCGCGAAGCCTGATGTTGTGAGCGCCGCAGCCCCCATGCTGCTCCGGTTGCAGTTCTTATAGGCCGCAATCATTCGCCGAATATCGCGGTTAAGCGAATCGACGACAGCCATGAAGTAATGCGCGAGTGTCGTTGGCTGCGCCTGCTGCGTATGTGTATAGCCGATCATAAGCGTATCCTGATGCTCTTTCGCGAACAGAAGCAGCTGTTCATTAAGCTGGAGTGCCGAAGATAACGTGACGATCAGCTTCTCCCGCAGCACCATTCGATAGATTGCAATCCCCATATCATTGCGGCTGCGAGCCAAATGCAGGTTGCCAGCGATATCGCCGGCATGCTCTAGCAGCTGATGCTCCACCTGAAAGAACAAATCTTCAAACTGACCGGTATAGTTTGCTTGCTTAAGCGCTTCAAGGTCAAGAGAACGGATGGCTTGTGCAATGGTTTCCGCTTGCTCATGCGTAATAAGCTCCTGCTTCTCCAGCATGATTAGATGTGCCTTATTGATTGCCATCATCGGGCTAAGCAGATGCGCCTTCGCTTCATTAAATGCAGGCTCAAGCACAACCTCCGTATAGGTCTTGCCGGGGAAAGTAGTTCCTTCCGTTTCCATCCATTTCTCACGATATCCCATAGCTTAGTAAGCCTCCTTGTTCGACTTCATTCTCATATCCAGCCATTCTTGAATGAGCTGGTTCATATTCCGGCTTGCTTCCTCAACGATCAACTGCCCCGCTTCCATGGAGGTCTGACGAATATGTCCGGTATATCCATCCCATCCCGGAGGGGACCCTTCCACAAGTACATATGGCAGCGAAGATAAAGGAGGGCACGAATCTAATTCCAAGTCCGTATCCTGCACCGATACCAGGTCTGGGCGCAGCGCCTTCACGGCTGACATCTCATAAGGCCCGCCATGCCCTCTTCCAGCCTGCCTCCCGAATAAGCCGTTCTGCTGCGTGAACTCAACACTCGCCATCTGCCACCAATTAATAAGAAGGAAGCTGGCGTCCGTGTAGGCTCCGGTCACGGATTCAGCAACGGTTCGGGAAGGCCCCATATTGGCATCATGAGCGTTCAGCAGGACAATATTGCGGATCCCAAGCCTACATATCCCCAGAACAACATCAGTAAGATAATCGATATAAATGGAAGGACGAACCGAGATCGTTCCAGGATAATGCTGCGTCTTCCCCGGGCATGCTGAGAACGGAACTGCTGGATACACGAGCGGCTGAAGGGAGGGTTCAATCCTCCAAGCGAAGCCTTCCGCCAATAGGATATCTGTCCCGAGTGGAGAATGTGGGCCATGGTATTCGACTGATCCGAGAGGGACAACGGCGAACTGTGTATTCCCGATCACGTGATCTAGCTCCCGTCCGTGAACTCCGATTACATTCATATACTCCTTATACCTCCGCTTCTCCATCGCTTGGGGAGACATCCCGAAGGAGCCCCCCACCGATGTTCTGATGTGCAAGGCACTTGATGAATCTTGATGAATCTATCCAACTGAACAATTGCGACTAAGCAATGCTATTATTGATGCTGACTGATCATGTTCACGAACATGCGGATCGATCCCGGAACCAGTGCCGGAATCTCGCGATACCACACGAGTGAACTGTACGTATATACACCCTTGCCGTAGTTCGCAGTCAGGAAGGTACCTGTGAACTCCTTCTCGCCCGGATCGCCATTGGAGATGAGCTCCGTATACTCCTTGCCCCACTCCGACGGGTTATAAGCCGATCGATCTTGAATCCAATTGTTCCAGTCCTGATCCGTAATTTTATTCGGAGCGTTGAACATTGGATGCTCCTGTGCAAGTGTTGTGACTTTGGAATTCTCGTCCGTTACCCGCCATTGAATGAGCGGTGAGCCAATCTTAATTGGATATGGCGCGAGTTCCGGCGACCATTTATCCTCTGGCTTATGATACTGAACGACCAGATTGCCGCCGTTCTTCACATAATTCAATAAACGCTGGTTGCTCGGAATCAATTCTGGACGGAACGCATAGGCACGAATGCCAAGCACAATTGCGTTGTACTGAGAGAGATCTCCCGACTCAATTTCCTTCGCATCCAAATTGACCACGTTGACACCCACTTGACGCAAATATTGATCGATATTATCAAAGCCGCTAGACACATAGCCGACCTTCCACTTCTCTGGTGTCTTCAAGTCGAAAGCTTGAATCTGAAGCTCTGCCGGCTGCACGATGTAGGTCTTCCCGATGTGCGGGTATTGAATAACCTGCGTCCCGTGCATGCTCTGTACATCGCCGTTCTTCGCAACCGCTGTAACCGTGAACTTGCCTGGGTTTACGTTAGATGCTGCCTTAACAGAGAAAGCAACAGACTTCGTCTCCCCCTTCGCTGCAAAGCTAAGTTCCTCAGCAGCAGGCTCGGCTGTCCATCCCTCTGGAACCTGCAGTGCAATCGATGCCTTGGATGCTCCCGGTGTATAATTCTTTACCGTTACTTTCACCGGAATTGGCTCGCCTGGCTTGAGCGTATTCAAAATCGTAGCGCTCGGGCTGAGCGTCATCGAGTACGGAGGCAGTACCGCCACTGCATTTTGAGGTGTCTCTTGCAAGGACGTCACAGTACGGAATGCCTCATATACTACCTTCGCGTTGAATACCGAAGCTTCGTATGGCTTGAATAAAGGTGCATCTGCCGGAACCTTGACCTCGAATACAGCTGAAGCTGTCTCGTTATAGCCAAGCTGCCCAAAGCTTGTCGTACCCACAGGTGCTGCTGTCCAGCCAGCAGGCACGCTCAGGCTAAGCTTCACGTTGTCTAATTTCGTAGAACCGCCATTAAATGCCGTTACGGTTACCTTCGTCGATTGTCCAGCCACAAGTTCGTTGGCATCTGGCTTAACCTTCACCACAACAGATGCCGCTTCCATACTCGCCTTGTTCAACTGCTCTTCCTTCAGTTGCAGGCGATGGAGCAAATCCTCCTTCGTTGCTGCATCCAAGCTGGACTTCTTGACATTATCGAGTGCAGTCTGAACGTCTGCCTTCATGCCGTGGACTTCCTTCAAGACATTGGCGAAGCTTGGGTAAGCCGCTACAATCCTGTCTGCATCCTGCTGCAGAGCTTGCAAATCCTTCGTAATCTTATCGTCCTTGCCCTTCACACTAATTTCCTTCGCCAAATCTGCAAAGGTGAATGCGATACCGTCGAAGAGGTCTTGCTCCTTCTCCTTCGTCTTTACCGTGCTCAGGTCAAGCTTATAGTAGCTGTCCCCCTGAGCAGGCCCTTCGTCAACCACTCTTCCCATCCCTTGGCTCTTGTGCATGAAGCGCGACTCTTCCCCAAGCTGCAGGTAAGAGGCCCCATAGATGGAGTTGTACTCCCCAATTGGCGCTCTCACGGTGTAATCCTTGTTATTCGCCGGCAAATACAATTTCTTGATCTGCCATGGCTGAAGCCCCTGCTTCAGGTGCTCAGGATATACTTCAGGATTCGCTGCGTCCTTGAACGCACGCACCGTAAGTACGTTAATCGTCCGATGATGACCATGTGTAGAGTTTTCATTCAAGAATGCAGGAATGATGACATCTGGGCGAAGCTCGCGTATTTTGCGAATTAAGCGCTCGTACGCAACAGATTCTCCCCATTTCTCCAGCGTTTCCTCTACACTCTTCGAGAACCCGAAGTCGAAGATTGGATCATTCAGCTGCTCGCCGAGCATCCCCAATGTCACATTCGTGATCTTGGATGCTTCCTGCAGTTCTCGAGTTCGTATGACCCCAAGGCCCGCTCCGAGCTCACTTCCAATCTCGTTCTGTCCGCCTTCTCCTCTCACAGCGATCACGCTTGACGTATTGACTCCTCTTCCCAGGGAAAGGTACGCCAATGTCGCGCTGTGCTCATCATCAGGGTGAGCTCCCGTGTTCATCGCACTTGCGATCGTCGTCAGCGGCTTGATCGACTTCCATAAATCAACAATTCCCCGATCCGCTGATACGGTCTCGGCTTGCGTGGACAGCAGTACACTGCTTGCCAATACAACGCTTAATACGATGGAACAGAACTTTGAGGCCGACTTACCTTTGATCATCAAATCCCTCCTCGAATGGTGGAATAGTTATTCAGCTGGAAATGGCCATTTTCCAGCTGTATATCATAACGTGGTTGATGAACCCCTAGGCGGTTCCCACGCAATGACCAATGATTATATAGCCGTGTTGTCGCCCGTTATTTTGCGGGATACGAACAGTACGATGATGATCAATGTAATTTGCAGAACTCCATATGCACATGCTGTGCCGAATTCGAACGAATACATCCGTTGGAAAATTTCGACCGAGAGCGGTGTGCTCTTGGCAGTAAAGAGCAGTATGGAGGATACGAATTCCCCAATCCCCTGTACAAAGGCGAGCAGCGTACCCGCCAATATCCCGCTTAATGCCATCGGGAACACAACTCTGCGGAAGCTGTACCACCACGATGCGCCTAGATTGCGTGCCGCCTCCTCCACAGATGCATCCATCTGCACCAAGGTTGCCGAAGTAGAACGGAACACGAGCGGCAGGTGGCGCACGAAGTAAGCTAGAGGCAAAATCCAGAAACTGCCGATCAGCACTTGATTGAAGCTGAATACATTGGGCTCGCTGAAGGCCGCAATCAAGTTGACCGCAACGACAGTACCCGGCAGCGCCCATGGGAGCATAATTAAGACATCAAGCAGCGTCTTCCCTTTAAACTTCAAGCGAACCATCGCATAAGCAGCTGCCACGCCGAAGATGACATTCCCAATTGTTGCGACGAAGCTCATCTGGAAGCTGTTTGCAATAGGCCGCCATGTTTTGCTGTCCGTGAACAGCTTGATATAATGCTCAAATGTATATTCAGGCGGCAATACTTGCGTCGTCCAAGTGCCGTTCGTTGACAATGAAATCAACACCAGCACGAAGATGGGAAGCAGCAAAATAATGACGCCGATAATAGACAAAATCATTGCAACATATTTGCCGACCGCACTCTTGACCTCTGTGCGATGGACACTGATGCCCTTGCTCATGTTCTGGTAGTTGCGCAGCCCTTGATACCAGCGCATCACGAGCAAGAATACAATCGACACAACGGATAAGATCGTCGACTGCGCAGCAGCCATATCCAAATTGCCATTCGTACGCGACAAATAAATCTGCATCGTCATCGTCCGTTCGATGCCGAAGATAAGCGGAGCCGTATATGATGCCATCGCAATCATGAATACAAGCAGTGACGAGGCCACAAGCGCTGGAGTCAGCATCGGCAGAATCACTCGCCGCCAGATGTACAATCTGCCTGCTCCTAAACTTGCAGCGGCTTCTTCAAGCGAAGGATCGAGACCCCGAATCGCAGACGACGCCGTCATATAGAAATAGGTATACATCGTAAACGTATGTACGACCAGAACGCCCCATATCCCTTTTAAATAAAAAGGTACTTGTTCGAGATGAAGCAGTTCCTTAAGCGCCCGTGGAATGATACCGCTCTCGCCATACAAGAACGTGAACGACAGTACGCCGACAAGCGGAGGCAGTGCCATTGGAACGAGAACGAGGACAGCAAGCACCTTCCTGCCGGGAAATTCGTAGCGCTCCAACAGAAATGCCATGGCTACACCCACGATTGCACACGTGATCACACTTAAGACGGAAATATAAATGCTGGTCCACAGTGCTTCCAGATTGGATGTATGCTCTAGGCTAAAAAATCGCGCGTAGTTCGTAAGTGAAAATTGATCCTCGACTTGAATACTTTGTACGAATGTTTGAAATAGCGGATAAACGACATATGCCAACAGTATGAGAAAAAGCGGCGCTACGAGCACATAGACGAAGTAAGGCGATTGCGTAATGGGCCCCGAGCGGCGGGGCAAGCCCATGCGTGGCTTCGATGGCCGTGGCGCGTTAGGTGTGTTCGTTATCATCATTCATCCCCTCTCTATCCTAAGAAGTAAATGCTTTCTCTCGGAATGAACAGGGAGATTGCTTCCCCTCGTCCGCGAACCCGATGCCCTTGATTGACGAACATCGCCTTCAACTGCTGATCCGCCACCTGCGACACATAGTTCACGCTAACTCCTGTAAATTCAGAAATGACTACACTGCCTGTAACGATATTGTCCCCCGTCTCTTCTCCGCCAGCCTCCCGAATCGATTCAGGACGAATCGACAGCGACACCTTCTTGCCTGCTTCCAGTGCACAGTCGGCAGAAGCATTCGCTGTAAGCCCTCTTAGACGAAGGTCTGGCGCTATGCGAATGACGGCTTCACCGTCTTCGATTCGTTCCACCATTCCTTCCCACAGGTTCGACTCGCCAATGAAGGAGGCGACAAATCGATTAACGGGTCGATTGTATATTTCTTCAGGACTTCCAATCTGCTGTACAACCCCGCCCTGCATGACCATAATGCGGTCAGACATCGCCATCGCCTCCGCCTGATCATGGGTGACGTATATCGTTGTAATTCCCAGCTCTAATTGAAGTCTCTTAATTTCGATCCTTGTCTCCTCGCGGAGCTTCGCATCCAGATTGGACAACGGCTCATCGAGAAGCAGTATGTTCGGCTCTATCACGAGTGCACGAGCCAAGGCAACCCGCTGCTGCTGTCCGCCGGACAATTGGTCAATTCTACGGCCCCCATACCCATCCAAGTGAACCTGCTTCAGCGCGCGCTCTACGCGCTCTATCATTTCTGACTTCGGAACCTTGCGCACCTGCAAACCAAATGCGACATTTTCAAATACGGTCATGTGCGGAAATAAAGCATAATTCTGAAACACCATGCCGGTATTGCGCTTATTCGGTGGGAGTGTCGTGACATCTTGATCGCCGAACACGATTCGGCCTTCGCTTGGAAAATAAAATCCTGCAATCATCCGCAGTGTCGTCGTTTTGCCGCAGCCGCTAGGGCCGAGGAAGGTGAAGAATTCACCCGGTTGAATCCGGATATTTACGTCGGTAACTCCCTTGACGTTCCCGAATTGCTTGCTAACATGATCTAGTGCTACCTCTATCAAGCTGGCTCCCTCCTGCCTCTGAAATGATCATAATCAGGCGGAGGACATAGCCTCCGCCTGAGCCTATTATTTTGCGCCTTTCCCCTTGATGTTCTCATCCCAATGCTGCATCCACTCTTTTTCCTTCTGCGCCATTACCGTCCAATCAATGTCAAGCGGCTTCAGCTCCAACCCCTTCAGCCAAGCAGGAAGCGTATCCTTGCTGATGTCTGTCCGTGTTGGAATCTGGAACAGCTTATCCGCGAGTTCTACGCGCAAATTAGAATCGAAGAGGAATTCATAGAATTTCATTGCCGACTCTTTATTTTTCGCACCCTTCACGACACCGACGCCATCAACTAGGATTGGCGCACCGCTGGCCGGATAGATGAAGTCGAACGGCTGCTTCTGCAATTCCTTCTGAATCATAATGTCCTGCAGGTTCCACAGGGACAATGTGCCTTCCTCACGAGCCAGCTTCAAATACAGGTTAGTCGGATCCTGTGCGTATTCCTTCGTGTTGGCATCCAGCTTCTTCAGCCAGTCGAAGCCCTTCGTTGGATCACTTGCATCCTGCTTATAAATCATGGAAGAATAGATCGTTCTCATCGTTCCGGAAGCAAGCACCCCGCGAATGATGATTTTGTCCTTGTATTTCGGATCAAGGAGATCGTCCCAATCTTTCGGTGCATCTTCTTGTTTCAGCGCGTGAGAATTGTACATAATGACCTCAGGCAGCAGCATTTCCCCATACCAGCGGTCTTGACTGTCTTTGTACAATGCCGGAATGCTGTCTGCGAAGCTTGGCTTCACGCCTTCCAGCAGGTCTTCATCTGCCGCAGTCATCAGTGACGACTGTGTGCCGCCCCACCAGAAGTCCGCTTGTGGATTCGCCTTCTCCCCACGTACGCGCTCTAAGATTTGCTGTGCACCCATCGTGAGCACTTCAACTTCCATGTTCGGGTATTTCGCTTCGAATTTCGGGATAATCTCATCGACAACGTTCTTGTCTCTCGCTGTGTAGATAACCAGCTTTTCTTTACCCGATGATGACTTCTCCCCGGATTGCTGTCCGCCCTCAGATGCATTCCCACCGCCGCCTCCACAAGCAGTCACTGCCAGCATCGCAAGGACAAGCATAGAGCTCATCAACCATGTTTTTGCTTTCCCCTTTACATGTTTCATGACGTTCCCCCTACCATAAATTTTTGATTCGTGTTTCGCGCTGTATCGGATGAATTCATCTTCAATAGACGAAATGAATCTGAGTTGATATGTTGCTATGCAGCATCCCGCAACAACGTAGTAGTCCTTCAACAACTGCCCGTTCGTTGGTTATATGGATCAAAGCTATGCTGAAGTTCAGGACAATAGCCCTTACTTAAACCAACTAAACATCCGTATATACTTGGTCATTATGTTGCAGGAAATCGTTATGCTATGTACGGTTTGCCACTATGGAATTGTATACAGTTCTATATCGTTATGAGATGATATCGTGAAAAAAATTAGCTATGACTCGTTCTGTGGTGCTATGGTGAAATGATTAGCTGTGATCGTTCTGTGCTGCTATAGTGAAATGATTAACATTTTACTATCTGATGAGTGTGGTATGAGTGTAAGTGTGATTGTGATTGTCATACGATTTTGAGTATATTCGTTGTATTTGATGTGAAAGATGTGTAGGTTGAATTCGTCGTGTGAGTATCAATCGTGAGTAGTAGAACTCCATAATTGTTGTCGTGTGTGTGAGCAGCTGCATCTATCTTGTTGGATTCTGCGCTGTAGAAGAATTGACCTTGACGGTATTGTGCTGGTTGCGAATATAGGCACATCCGTAATTGTCATTGTCTGAGAAGCAATTCATGCTGGAGAAAAAATCATTGTTTACCTTTGAAATTTAGCCGTGGAGGGGAATGCCTCCAATGTACAGTGAATGGCTCCTATCAAGCCCGCCTGATCGCCAAGCGTGGCCATCTTAATGATTGGGACAGATGGAACCCATTCATTCAGCCAATATTGTATTTTGCGAATGCCTTCGTCCCCGATATGCAGCATTTCACCGCTAAGGATGAGCAGCGCCGGATCCATGACGCTCGTGACATTGGCGATCCCATAAGTCCAGTGCCGGCATATATCGTCGAATAGCCTTTGAGCCTCGTCGCTGCCGAGGTTGGCCAGCTCAACAATCTGCTGAATAATGCTTCTGTCTGGGCCAATGGATGGGAGAATGCGAATGGCTTTCTCGTAGATGGCTCTCACCGAGTAGTTGCGCTCGAACACCCCATACTCGCCTTTGACCTGATTGCCGATTGGGCCAATCATCATATAGCCGATCTCACCGCTTGCCTCATTGGCTCCCCGATACAGCTGTCCGTCAATAATCATGCCTGCGCCGATTCCTGTTCCCGCGTACATATAGACGAGATTGGAGTGGCCGACACCGATGCCTTTATGAAATTCGCCCAGCGTCATCAGATTCACGTCGTTCTCGATAACGACAGGCAATCCCAGTGCTTCTTCAATTTCCTTCTGTACCGGCAGCCCCATCCACCCTGTGCTGGGAGCGTAGCTGACCGTTCCTGCGCTGCGCTGCGTAATCCCCGGAAGTCCAAGACCCATTCCAAGCAGCCGTTCCTTCGGAAACCCACTGGCAGTGAGAAGAGTGTCCAACCCCTGTTCAATGCTGCGAATTGCCATCTCGCCATCCATAGGATGCGGCAAATTCGTCGTGCGCGAGACGAGCAGCTCCCCCTTCAGGTTCGCAATCGCCAATTGCAAAGTGCTTCCTTCGAATACTGCGCCAATGACACCATACGCATCAAAGTTATATTCCAGAAGAATCGGCTTCCTGCCGCCCTTCGATTCACCGTATCCGACCTCGCTGATCAAGCCTTCCATAATCATCTCATCGACGAGCGCTGAGACGCATGGTCGGCTTAACTCTGTTAACTTCGCCAAATCGGCTCTCGAAACCCGAGGATTATCGCGCAATTGATGGAGGATTCCCTCACGGTTAATATGCTTCACCAATTTAGCGTTTCCCGTCTGGCCTCTGCCAATCAATCCGTCATCCTCCCCCCACAATCTAAGTTAGTTAAAATTATTAACAAAGTCTTGTTGGAGATAGTTTATTGTATACGCTTACAAATTGTCAATATGAAAATTATTTTCCTCCCAATGATGATATTCATTCTGAATATAAATAAGAGCTTGCCCCTTATAGATTGTTAGATCTATAGGGGAAGCCCCTTGTTAATCAATATTATTGATATCAGCCGCAAATGCTAATCCTGCCGGATTGGGAGCTCTTAACGGGTTAACATTGACTGCTGTAAACGAAATGATCACGGTTTTACCGATATGTATAGGTATAGTCTTCCCCGTTGCATGAGATGATGACCTTAATCGGCTTTTTATCCTTTGCGACCCCTGCAGGAACCTCCGCAATATAGTGCAATGTGCCTGTCTTCAATGGTTCAATATCCGTAATATTCGTATACGTGAAGTCGCTTCCGCCGTTTTTCTCAATCGTTGTGAACGGATCATATTCATACTTATCGTCATACACTACCTTCACGGAAACAAATTCGTTCGATCCCTTGCCGGTTGTCAGCAAGCTCTTCACCTTAATGACAACGTCGAAATATGTATTTGCGGTATCCTTCACTTCATAGTAAGTGTAAAAGCTATCTGGTTTCGATGGTACAATTTTGTTGGCAAATTTAGCGCCCGTAATTGTCAGCTCAGCAAAGCCATCAATCGTTTTCGCTTTGTTCACTTCAATCGTTTGGTTTGCTGCTTCAGGTGCTTTGTCCGCCTTGTCGGCAGGCTCACTCTGTTCCTTTGCAGTTTCCCCGTCCGCCTTTAATTTTTCTTTAAGCTCGGTGTTCTCTTTCTCCAACGCAGCAATCTTCTTCTCTAGTTCCTGAGTAGATGGATTAGATTCGTTACTGCCGCTGCATCCTGTAATCGTAAATGCTAATAGGCCCGACAGCACTAGAACTACAAATGATTTCATCTTCATCCTCAATTTCCCTCCTCTATTATATCGTCTAAATATACCACCGTATGAGTCTTTTGACCATTTGATCAGATGATTAAATATAACAATATACCTACAATTCTGTCTTCCAGGAGGGAAAATAGTCGAGTTTTCCTTGGTGAGAGAAGACCTACCTAAGTCTCTATTTTCATAATCTATCAAATTGTTTGTTATTGTGAAGAAACTCTAAATAGTTTTTAGAAGCCTGTTACTCTAATGACGGTACACCGTTATATTTTATTGCAGGGAAAACATCTAATTTTTCGAAGTATAGATAAATCTCTTGGCCATCTCCTCGAATTCCTGAATACGGTAAATCACTGTAAACCGTAATAAGGTAATTCCCATTTTCTAATTGTATTGATTGGTCATTCGGGCATTTATTAGTCCAATCCATAAGATCATAGAGATCTCTAAAATAGACTGTTCCTTCATTTACTTTAATCCCCAACCTCAGCACATAATCTGAAGAGTCAAGCATCGCTTCATTTGGATACCCACTTCTGATTTTCAATATATAGGTTCCCGGGGATCCAGCCTAAACCTACAATTGTCCCAGAATTCACATGTTCTGAAACCTGTTTTGCAGTGAGATACTTCATTAAAAGACAAAGTAGGGCGACCGCCTGAAATGTTCTACGATCGTTGTTGTTCCCTGAATTCTTGTTTCATTAAACTCTCTAATCTCACGAGATAGAAATCGGTCACAATGGTGAACGCTTCGCTTCTTCAGAATCATTGTCATCTTCCCTCAAGTACTTGCCTAATCTTTAAGATACTCATCTAGATGATGTTTTAAAGCTTCTGCTTCCCAACTTAACTTCGGTGATATTCTTTTTTCTATTAGATATATTAATCCTTTCTTGGATTTAATTTTTCCAAGTGCGATCCATGCATGTACAGAAATATTATCCAATCCGCAGTCTTGGAGTATTAATAATTTTTCCTCAATTGTAAGCAGTAAATTCTCCGTAAAGTTCGAAATCCAGTAAGAAGCCGTCATAGAGGCGTCACTAGAATAATCGTCTAATGCAACGTCAACTAGGATATCTAATAATGCCTTATCATTCAGTCTCTCCTGAAAAAAAGTGTTCGCCTCTTGTATACTGTGTGTGGATTCTATTCCTCTATGTGCGTGGTCATGAGTTACTGGCGCAAGTGGCAAGTGGCCTACTCCTTTCGTGGTTGCAAATCTTTATACACAAAGAACCCGCAGGAAAGAGACATATTTTAAAAGTGTTCATCCTACGGGTGTTCACAAAACCAGTCGAGGTGCGGAATCCAGAATTAGTCCTTATTTTTCTCCAAATAGCTCCTTGTGAATATTTACAAAAAAAGATTTCCAGTCCACGATCTCACTTTTAAAAGGCATAGTTATCGAGACAAAAACCCTATTCAAATTCGGATTTTTTTCTTCCAAGCACATTTCTAGAACCTTTTTCATGCTTTGTTGCCCTTTCTCATTTAATCCGTAATATTCTGGAACAAGTACAGTCCTTATCACCTGTAATTGTTCTTCCTGATTATTTATATCTAAATCACAAATTTTATCGAATTGTTCATCAGTTAAAAAATCATAATCAAGAAATTTTAATAGGCTTACAATGCTATCAGGTTTCAGACTCATAAATAGCTTTCCCTTTCATTTTTTGCATTCTTAAAATTTGCGAAAATTAAAAATCATTTATCGTTCCCATATCGGGAATGCAGTAATCGGTTGATTATTTCTATTGAAAAATACCTGACCAGAGCGTGATGTTCCATAATCCAAGATTCCTCGCTGATATCCTGAACCGATTATATGATCAAAAGTGATCGGTTCTTGAGCTTTCAGAGGATCTCCAGTATTATCCAAGATTTGTTGTACGCGTTGAATCATGTTTACTTGATCTCTATGACTTAAAAACTTTGTTGCAGCAGTTGGTATTCGAGGTATTCCTCTCCTGTCAGTATCAACTACTCCTGTAGTAGGAGCAATCCCTTGTGCCGCACGGTCATATTGAGATTGTAATGTTGTTTGAGCACCATGTCTCTCCACAAAGTGAGCTCTAGCTATGGAGTTTTCCAAACCTTGAAGTATTCGGTGAGCATTTTCTTCTGCTAATTGCTGTAACCTAGCAGAGCGTTCATTTGGTGAGAGGTGTGAATATTTTTCTCTTAATAAATCTACCCTACCTCTTTCCGTCCCCTCGTACGTCCCTTCCTTCTTGCCGCCGCCACCACAGCTAATCGGCTGGCTGCTATAACCACTCGGATCCACATAATTAATCGGATTATTCCCTACATACGCATATAGGTTGAGACCATCACCACGGTACTCGTCCTCTTGCGTGAAGCGGGCAATGACCGGGTTGTAGAACCTTGCGCGCAGATAGTACTTCCTCTGCATGATAAAGAATACTAATAAGGAAAAACCCCAAACGAGTCTTTATCTCTCATTTGGGGTAGATAATTAAATTAAATAATCATTAACAAACTAGAAATGATTCTATTCCGTAAAGGTAATGATCATTATACTTTCCAACCAAAAAAATATTTGCAACCTTTTTCCCACTTCATGTAGGCAATTTCGTTGACATAACTAAACAGTTTACCCATCATATCATCATCTATTTTACTAAAAAAATAGGCGGGGCTATCAATACCACTCCATAATGAAAGTAGCGTGGGAATATGAGTTTGTTGTAATACCTCACCATGATATCTTGCTATCGCAGCTCTTTCTAACATTTTTTTCGATAGGTCACCAGGAAAAACAGGCATCCCTCCAAATATATAGGATCCCGATTCAGATTCTGAAGATTTCTCCATATAGTATTCCCTTGTCTCTTCTAAAGGAATTTCATCAGAAAAAGAGCTGAAGCCTGGATACAAGAAGTCCAGTGACATTTTGATACTGCTTTCCACTTCTCCTTCCCATTCATCTAGCAAATCAAGCAAAATTGGTACAATGCTAGGCGACAGTGTATAGATGGAAAATAGAACAAAGTCCTGTAATTCATCATCGAATTCATCTTCGTCCTCATATTCAAAAAGGGTGCCTAAGTAATCAGTTAGAATATTAATGTCAGAATGTTGGGCTACACAACAAAAAATCTGGCAACTAAGTTTTCGTACTTCGGATTGTGAGGTTTCCAACATAATCGTACTTAGTTCCTTTTTGGCTGAAAAATCTCCAAGTTTCAATAAATCTATTAAATACAATAGTTTATTCACTTCATTAGATGAAGAATGAAATAAACTCCAAATTTTTGATTTGGACATATCCGGTATCGGTCTTCCGAAAAGAACTTGACTGAAACTTAATTCTTGATTGATGTTCAAATGATCACTTTCCTTTCTCTCTCCTTTTCGTTTTTTTCTTACTTGTTGAGGTAGATCCCCCCCGTAAACCTTGCTCTCTTTGCCATTTAAATACCTTGTTTTGGAAATTTGTAGCTTCTGTATGTTTTTCATTATTTCCAAATACTAAAATTCCATTTGGTGATTTTTGATGTAACTTTAATACTATTACATCACTTTTTCCATACTTACTATAAAAATCAAGATCGAGATCTTCGATCTGATTTCTCTGAATAGTAGTTTCTCCAGTAAAAACAATATTTTCCGGAGTGTTCTCCCCCCCAAAAGCAAGAGCATCTCTATGATGTCCCCGAGAAAGGCGCCCCTGTTTCACTAAAGTATCATATTCATGACGCATCTTTGCAAGATCTTTCCCTTGAACAATTGTATGATTATCAGGATCACCAAAAAATTCTGGTTTTTCTGCGTGTAATCTTTTAGCTTCATCATAGTGTGGGCCGTAAACATCTTTACCTTTAGGAACTACAGTCTGCTCAAAAGGCCCTTCCTTCTTACCGCCGCCACCGCAGCCAACATTCCGACTGCTATAACCGCTCGGATCCACATAATTAATCGGATTGTTCCCGACATATGCATACAGGTTGAGACCATCACCA
>NZ_JBEFZI010000019.1:0-10744 GCF_040195695.1 Paenibacillus wuxiensis
CACGCCGCCAGCGTTCGTCCTGAGCCAGGATCAAACTCTCCGTTAAAGTTAAGTTTGAACTGCTCATATCTTTTGACGAGGTATTGCTACCTCATTCACAAACGTTGCTCGTTGTTCAGTTTTCAAAGAACAATCTCAGTCAGTAACCAATCTCTCAGTTACTTTCTTTTTCTCACCGCTTTGTCAGCGGCGACTTTTATATCTTATCATTTCGTTCAGTTGTTGTCAACACTTTTTTATAATGTTTTTTTCAACCGTTCGTTATGATTGTTGTTCCCGCTCGCTTCATGTCGAAGTCGTTCAGAAGGGAACGAAAAATAATTTATCATATATTCGAAAACACGTCAACACTTTTTTTAAACTTTTTTATTACATAGTAACATTCCGATGATTTCTAGCATACTTGGACAGTTCTTTAGGTGATGCAATTCGCGCGTACATGCGAAATACGGTACGGTATCGCTTCGATATCGCATCCCGTATTTCTGCCTCTAATCGCTTATCGCTTAAATCAAATAGCATCTCATCCAATTCCTTGCGCAGCATATAGCTCAATTCTTTACATTCTCTCTCATTGAACAAAAATCCTAGCATAACTGTCCGCATCCTCCCTTGACGACAATACCCCTGTCTTCGAACATAACGCTTACTTCCCCACTGCTTAACACTCTATAGTGTCTGCTTATAGGGAAGTAACTCGCACCCGCTTCTGTTCAATTACAGAAAGTATGGTGCCGCTTTACTGTTATGCTCATTTTTGAGCTGTTTTATCACAGGGAGGCGCGGATTCGTTTATCTAGTTAACCATTCATCAACCAGAAAGTTACGGTACTCTCAATAATAGCGGCAACTAGCAGCATTGCGGTTACCCATACCGCCCCTGCTCCAGTCTGCTTTATCCAATCCATAATCGTTGGCCCCTCAGCGCGTATACGTCTGCTGAAGAATCGCTGCAAGATTAAGATACCAAATCTCATTCCATAAGCACCGGCAATTAGAATTGCAGGAATTTCAAGTATTCCATGCGGAAGTATACCCTTAATAATCGTGCTTGCTAAATCAAGACCCTGCGATTCCATAATTCGCAGCAGCAATCCGATCACCATTCCATTAATAATAAGGAACCCCGCTGGTACGATCCCTAATACGATCCCAGCAAACATGATCATGACAGCCTTAATCGCATTGTTATAGAAAATAAATACGAAGAAAGACAATTCTTGATTATCAGATTGCATTAATTGATCCCGCATACCTTGAATCCCCTTGAGCTGTTCCATGATGAAGCCCTCAAACCCGCTCCACTGATTGCCAAGCACATACCCTACAGCAAACAGCAACACAGCGGCAATGAGATACCAACGCAACTGCTTCAGCGTATTCCACCACGATGAGAATCGAAGCATATTGTACACTCCTCCTTTCAGACTGACTTGCAGACATAATTCCATACACTCAGCATACAGTGTAGTAAACAAGCATGACAAGCTGCAGCTTGTCGACGGGCATTAGTATTAGGCAGCAACGTACCACCCTAATTCGCCCCATTCAAAACGTTACGAGAGGAGCAGCCTTGGTATGAATAATTACTTTTATGTATTTAGCGGCAAGAAAATAAAGCGTGTATTTGTACTTGCAATTGCAATGCTATTCGCCGCTGGCGTCGTTTACGTAGAGAGCGACAATATTACCGTATTTTCAGAAGGCAGCAGCCCTTCCGCTATCTACAGCGTCCCAACTGATAAAAAGATGCTTGCCCTCACGTTCGATATTAGCTGGGGGGATACACGAGTTGAGCCAATTTTGCAGATTTTGCAGGAGAAGGGTGTAAAAAAAGCAACGTTCTTCCTCTCCTCTCCTTGGAGCAAGACGCATAGTGACCTCGTGAAGAAAATTGAGGCTGCTGGCTACGAAATTGGAAGTCACGGCCACAAGCATGACAATTACAGCAGCATGAGCGATGAAGAGATACGTAAGCAGATTCAGGCGGCCCACAACATTCTATCTGAAGTTACAGGGAAAGCGCCAAATCTGATTCGTATGCCGAACGGTGACTTTGACAAGCGCGTCCTGCAAATTGCTAACAGTCTGAATTACAAGGTCATACAATGGGATACCGACTCATTGGATTGGAAAAATCCCGGGGTTGAAACGATCGTGAACCGCGTCGTTAGTAAAGCACATCCTGGAGACATTATTCTCATGCACGCTAGTGATTCATGCAAGCAAACCCATCTCGCCTTGCCGACCATTCTGGATCAATTGTCCGCAAAGGGATTTGAGTTCGTTACGGTCTCTGAGCTGATTCAACAAACGGAAATGAAGAGCAAAACGATTCAGGATCAAGCAACGATGATGGAACATTTGCAAAATGCAGTAGGCATGTAACGGATGTAAAGGTATACAAAAAAGCTGACGGATTTCCGTCAGCTTTTTGCTGTGCCCACCAATCGATGCAGCATCAAGATTTGATACGCATTGCATATTGCGAGCGGTATGTATACGAACCAGGTAGCCATATTTCCAATGTTAAGTGCCGACAGTGTCTCCACTGTGGTGATTGCAATCATGAAGAATAAGGTAGGAATAAGAGCCTTCGCATTTGTCGCCTTTACTTTCCAATAAGAAACAGCTACAGCAAGCACTAGGACAACTAAACCCAGCACGATATCCTCGTAGCCCCCTCCACGCACTCCTTCTGGCCTGTTTCCCAGAAGCATGCGCAGGAACATTAGATCGAGTAGTGCAATCACGGTCAATAATACCTGAACATACGGCCATCCCTTCTTGAACAAGCCAATAGCAATATAGTTCAACGTCAGATATGCGAAGAATCCCATCTGCGAATAGACGCTGATCATACATCCGCTCAAGATTAACTGAAGCACATTAAGCAAAATATCCACTGGCCCTCTAAAATTGCCCATTTCCCCTTGAAATACCTGTAATGCGAGGCCAATGACGAGACTGATTGCCCCACCAATACACGTAGTCGTCCAAAATAAATAAGACCATTTTTTCAAATTCATGGTGCTCCACCTCCGCAATGTTCATTATTTTACCAATGTTCTCAGCAAAAAACTATCATTGTCAAACATAATTCATAATTTCCTCCACATACTACGCGTGAGGACATGGACAGAAGGGAGCGAAGCTGTTATGAAGGCACCACTGGGCAAACTTGCGATCGTCAGTTTCGTCGTAATCGTGCTGTTGACCTCTTGCGGCATGGAGCAGCCCACACAAAGCAGTAATCTCGATTATAAAGAAGTTAAAACGATGGTTGTCGATATTTTAAAGACAGAGGAAGCGCAGAAGGCGATCCAATCCGGTCCATCTGGCGGAGGCGGCATGCAAGCCCAATCATTAAATATGCAGCAGCAGGAGCAGATCCGGACGGCAGTTAAGGATACACTTGTATCACCCGATTATGAGAAAGTCCTCGATAAAGTAATGAAAGATCCGAAGTTTGCCGGGGAATTCGCCAAGGCGGTAAGCAAGGAAAACAAACAAATCCTGAAGACTTTAATGAAAGACCCAGAGTATCAGAAGGACTTTGGTGACATTGTTAAATCTCCAGACATGATGAAGTCTTATTTGGATATGATGAAGACACCAGAGTATCGCAAACAGCTACAGACTGTAATGAAGGATGCTTTGAATAGCCCTATATTTAAGCTTGAAATCATGGACTTATTAGGGAAGGTCGTTAAAGAAGAATTGCAGCCGAAGGAAAAAGAAAAAGAAAAGGAAGGAAAGAAAAAAGGTGGGGAAAAGGAAAAGCAAGGCGGTGAGAGTGAAGGTGGATCGGAAGAAGAAGGTGGTAGCGGAGAAGGCTAGGAGCCCACTCTTTCCCCTCTATTCCTCAATTATGGAGAGGCACTCATGATGAGGCCTCTCCGACATTGTTAGGCCTGCACAACTTGCAGCTTCGCATCAACGGCAGCCGCCAACTCATCGAATTGCTTGCCAATTGACGAATCTGCCTTATATACAGAAGGAGCATAATCCGGTTCTGCAGGATGATTGTCTGGAGCGCCGAGCGGAAGCTGCGCAAGCAGGTCAACATGAAGCTCATCTGCCAGCTTAGCACCGCCCCCTCGTCCAAATACATATTGCTTCTCGCCACAAGAACCGCATTCCAGATAGGACATATTTTCGACGATACCGATAATCTCATGCTTCGTATGAATGGCCATTGTGCCTGCTCGAGCCGCAACGAAGGCAGCTGTCGCATGTGGTGTCGTTACGATGATCTCTTGGCTATGCGGTATCATTTGGTGAATATCCAAGGCTACATCCCCCGTACCTGGAGGCAAGTCAAGAAGCATGTAATCAAGCTCCCCCCACTGCACTTCTTGGAAGAAATTCCGCAGCATCTTGCCAAGCATTGGACCGCGCCATACGACCGGACTATTGTCCTCTACGAAGAAACCCATGGACATCACCTTCACTCCGAAGCGCTCCTGTGGAATGATATAGTTGTCTACAACGACGGGGCGGTCTTCAATCCCCATCATGTCAGGTACACTGAATCCATATATGTCTGCATCTATTAGGCCAACACGTTTGCCGAGACGAGCGAGCGCAACCGCAAGGTTCACGGTCACTGTCGATTTGCCAACTCCACCTTTGCCGCTGGCAATTGCGATAAATTTCACTCCAGATGCCGGATCCAAGATAGGATGCTGTTCTAATCCAGCACCGTGTCCACGAGGAGCACTCCCCTCTTGGGAATCACGGCCATTACCCGCATGATCGGTTGTTGATTGCACGCTTTGTACCGCTATTCCAGCTGCACTCAGCTCAGCTTCAGATGCGATGCGAGTACGAACATATACATTGTGCAGCTCAATTGCTGCTAGACGCTCCTTAATCTGTCCGACTAGCGCCTCTCTAGCGGCTGCATCTGCTGCTTGTGGCGCTACGATTGCCGTCAGCTTCACTTCATCTTCCTTAATCATCATATCGCGAATCCAATGAAGGCTTGTCATGTCTTGTCCCGACACTGGTTCCTGCAAGCCCTGCAGTGCTTGCAGCACTTCTTCTTTCGTCGTCATGATGGCACCTCGTCTCCTATGAAGTTCAGATCGGTCACTATGTAACCGTTTCTATTATAGCATAAGGTCATCATTTTCCAGTTTTTTCTCCTGCAATGTATCGCAGAATTCCCTTGTAGATCGATGCAGCTAGCTTCCGCTGATATTCTTCATTCGCCAGACTCCGTGACTCTTCTGGGTTGGATAAGAAGCCTGACTCCACCAACACAGCTGGGATCGAAATATGATCCATAAAATAGAGCTTACGATCTATAGGCTTGGCCTCCCGATCCGTATTGGCCAGATTCGTACGAATTTCAGCTTGAATCCACTTCGCAAGCTGTTCATTATCCGGATGGAGATTCGTATAGAAAGCCTGTGCTCCACTCCAGCGAGAAGATGGTACGCTGTTCATATGCAAGCTAATGACAACATCCGCTTTCTTCTCCTCGATATAACCAACACGCTTCTTCAAGTCCTCTGCCTTCCTGCGGGAGTATCCCTTCGTATCCTTATCCGCCAAATCATAGTCCCCTTCCCGGGTCATGACCACAATAGCCCCAGCTTGCTGCAAGTAATCACGAAGAAGTAGTGCAATCGTTAGGTTAATGTCCTTCTCTAATAACCCCTCGCGACCAACAGCCCCTCCATCTACTCCACCATGCCCTGCGTCGATAGCAATCACTCTGCCCGATAGAGGAATGGACCAATAGGTCCATGTCTTCGATACCGGCATCTCCATCGTCATCACAACAACGACTAGAAGCAGCAAGCATAAACTTATTAACCAGCGACGGACATTTCGCAGTGGTATCCATAAGATTGACGTATGTCTTCGCTTCTGACGGCTTTGTTCCCAACTTACCTTTTTCACAAAAAAGCCCACCTCCGCTCCATAAAGACTTCTAATCATCTATATGGGACGAGGTGGACAAATATACGTTAACGATCCACAGGTTCCTCTATATTCAATTACTTTTGGGCAGTTGTTGAGTGTGCCATGCCTTCGATCAGAATGCGTGCCACCTCAGGTCTTGAGAATTCTGGAGGTGGACATGTACCGTCACGCAATAGCGCACGCACCTTCGTTCCGGATAGGGTCAAATGATGGGTTGCATCATGAGGACAGGTCTTGCTGGAGGCCATACCTCCACATGTCTTACAGTAGAAGCTGTGCTCGAAGAATAACGGCTGAATCCCCAATTCTTCGGGTTCGAAGGAGCTGAAGATATGCTGGGCGTCATACGTGCCATAATAATCGCCCACACCTGCATGGTCTCGGCCAACAATGAAGTGGGTGCAGCCGTAATTTTTTCTCACAATGGCATGAAATACAGCTTCTCTTGGTCCTGCATAACGCATCGCAGCTGGGAATACCCCAAGAAACACGCGATTCTCTGGGTAATAATTCGCCAGTAGCGCTTCATAGCTGCGCATGCGCACATCAGCTGGGACGTCATCAGACTTTGTTTCCCCTACAAGCGGATTTAGAAATAGAGCATCTACAATCTCCATCGCACTCTTCTGGATGTACTCATGAGCACGATGCACCGGATTTCGTGTTTGGAAACCAACAACAGTTCTCCAGCCTCTGTCCGCAAACAATTGCCGCGTCTCCACGGGATCAAAATAATATTGGGAAAATTGCTCCGGCTGTCTGCGCTTCAATACAGATACTTTGCCTCCCACATATGTAGAAGGACGCTTCAGCAGCTTCTCCACCCCAGGATGTGCTGTATCCATCGTTCTGTACACTTGTTCTGCTTCATGCAGCAAATCAGCCTGATATATGCTCTCTATTTCGATAATGCCATACAGCTCCCCGTCTCCTTCCCCAACAAGCGCAGCTGGGCTTCCTATGCTGAGCTTCTTAGCTACTTCATCCGAGACTGCCAGTGTAATAGGTAAGCTCCATACCGTTCCATTCGCCAATCTCATCTGATCTACAACACTTTTGTAGTCATCTTCATTCATAAAGCCTTCAAGGGGGGAAAAAGCACCTCCCCCTATCATTTCGATATCCGATAATGTACGTGCATCGAGCGATATGCGCGGCAGGGCTGCCGCCACATTACGCTTCAGCTCCTTCTCGTCTTCTGGAACCAATCGATTGATCAGTGTACCTCCGTGAGGCTCAATTGTTGACATCTTCTTAGCACCTCTCCTCTGCATGTGGCAATAGTACCATTCTTTATTAGCAAATCAAATGGTACCCACGCACTTATTACTTGTGAAGCCCACATTCTATTTTCGCTGATCCTGACCAACGTCCAGCCCTTGGATCTTCACCTGCTTGAACGGCGCGCGTACAATAGGAGCATCCTATACTGGGATATCCTTGGTCATGCAGGGGGTTATAAATGATATCGTTTGTACGGATATAGTTCCATACATCTTCTGATGTCCAAGCAGCTAATGGATTGAATTTGATGAGGCCGAATTTCGGGTCGTATTCTACTTTTCGTGTATTGGCTCGTGTTGGGGCTTGATCTCTTCGAATGCCGGTAATCCATGCATCATATTTGCTTAGAATGCCAGTGAGTGGTTCGACTTTACGAAGATTGCAGCATTGGTTGGGATTACTAAGCCACAATTCATCACCGTATGTCTCGGATTGCTCTTCAGGGGTAAGTTGCGGGGTGACGCGTACAAAGTTTAAACTATAACGCTCCGTAATGCGATCTCTCGTCTCGTATGTTTCTTGAAAGTGAAAATCCGTATCCAGGTAAAAAATATCGGTCGAAGGACTGATCCGCTGCAGCATGTCTACAAGCACAACATCCTCCGCTCCAAAGCTACAAGCAAACGTAATATTCGGGAATGCCTTAACAGCCCAAGCGATTACCTCTTCCGGATTGGACTGCTCATATTGCTCCGCCTTCTCATGAACAAGAGCCTCTTTCTCCAATAAATTCATTTTTGCATCCTCCACATACTCACCTTTTATTCCTAGTATTTTGGTATGTTTTGTATAATTAATAATTATAGATCGTTTCTTTGCTTTGTCAATTCGAAATTTACAAAGAGATAGACATATGATTACAGCCTATTCCGGCTAAATGTCCTAGGTGCGGGAAATGTGGAGTGTATGCAGATTCCAGAGCAGGTCTTAACATACAAAAAAGCCCTCCTTGGCCAAGGGCCAAGAAAGGGCTGTATGTTCGGTAATCCAATCTTAACGTTTGGAGAACTGAGGTGCGCGACGAGCTGCTTTAAGACCGTATTTCTTACGCTCTTTCATACGAGGGTCGCGAGTCAAGAATCCTGCTTTTTTCAAAGCTGGACGAAGCTCAGGGTCAGCCTTGAGCAATGCACGGGAAATGCCGTGACGGATTGCGCCTGCTTGACCGGAGATACCGCCGCCATGAGCCAATACCAACACGTCGTATTTACCGAGTGTTTCTGTAAGGTTCAATGGTTGCTTCACGATAAGCTTCAATGTTTCCAAACCAAAGTATTCATTAAGGTCACGTTTGTTGATCACGATGCGGCCTTCGCCTGGTACAAGGCGAACACGCGCTACGGAATGCTTACGACGACCTGTCCCATAGTATTGTACTTGTGCCATGAAACTGTCCTCCCTTTATTTATTATCCGCGAAGTTCGTAAACTTCAGGTTGTTGTGCTTGATGTGGATGCTCAGCGCCTGCATATGCTTTAACGCGAAGCTTCATTTTGTTACCCATGCGAGTCTTAGGCAACATCCCTTGAACAGCAAGTTCGATCATACGCTCTGGCTTGTTGTTCAACATTTCTTGTGCAGATGTCACTTTCAAACCGCCTGGATAGTGGGAGTGACGATAGTATTTCTTGTCAGTCAATTTCTTACCTGTCAACACGATTTTCTCAGCGTTGATGATAACAACGAAATCACCGCCGTCAACATGTGGCGTGAAAGTTGGTTTGTGTTTGCCGCGAATAAGTGCAGCTGCTTCGCTCGCCAAGCGGCCAAGTGTCTTGCCTTCAGCGTCGATAATGAACCATTTGCGCTCAACGTCAGCTGGCTTCGCCATGTAAGTGGTACGCATGAAATATCCTCCTTAATAACATTCGTTCCTGTCTAGCTTGTGTATATTCATTCAATCGTTGATTTTCATTCATGAACTGCAATCTGCAGTGTGATTTCTTTGGGGGGCTGTGGGAAAGCCTAAAGAAACACAAATGTTATTTTACAATAGATTAGGGCATATTGCAAGAAAATATTTCGATTCACTCGGATACGTTGTTTATGGACTCAAGTCGCTCTTCGCCACCGTATTCCACGCTCCACAGCATCAATCCATGCGGAACCGCCAATGGACCTGCCACTTGTCGATTCTTCGCTTCCAAGATGCGTGGGATGTCATGCGGTGCAAGCTTACCCTGGCCCACCCGTATCAGTGTGCCTGCAATGATGCGAACCATATTGTATAAGAAACCATTGCCTGTCACTACGATATGAATGCGACCGCGGCCTTCTTCCCCCGTTACGCTCGGTTCATATTCGATGTGGGCGTCATAGATCGTACGGACATTACTCACCTTCGTCGACTTCGGAGAAGTAAACGAAGTAAAGTCATGTTCCCCTATTATATGAGTAATGGCTTCTTGCATTGCACGGACATCCAGAGGCTTCGGGTAAAAGAACTCGGTTAACCTCCGGAATACATCCGGCTTCCGCTCTGCAATGATGGAGTAGCGGTATGTCTTCCGCTTCGACGAGTAACGAGAATGGAATGACAATGGCGCCTCCCACGTCTCACGGATGACAATGTCATCCGGCAAACGCGAATTGATCGCAATCGTCCACCGGTCAATCGGAATCGCCGATTCGGTCATGAAGTGAAATACTTGGCCGTAAGCATGCACCCCTGCATCTGTCCGACCCGAAGCATGAATGCTTATGGATTCATTCGTCAGCATCTTGATAGCTTGCTCAATACGACCCTGTATCGTGTCTTCATTCGGCTGTATCTGAAAACCGCTGTAAGCTGTTCCATCGTAACTTACAAGCATTCCTACGTTACGCATGAAGACTCCTTTCATTCACTGCTCTGTGAACAGGCAGTCGCCACTATCTCTATTCGCATAAAGACAGCCGCTGCATTGCGTATTCTTGCATTCATTCACCACATGAAATATATAGCACATAAATTCATAAGTGGAATCATTGCAAGAGTCAAGACAGGAAGCCAACAGAAGTTGGCTCCAATCCTAACACAGTTAAAAAGAAAAGCTCCTCATGGGAGCCTTCTTTTTACGACGCTGTTACACGACGTATTGAACGTATTCTGCAACCGCAATTACACGCGGTCAACCAGTTCCAAATAAACCATAGGCGCGGAGTCGCCACGGCGTGGTCCCAGTTTCATGATACGTGTGTAGCCACCTGGACGCTCTGCGTAACGTGGTGCAAGCTCCGAGAACAGCTTTTGGATTGCATCTTGTTCACCGTTCAACGTTTCGCGACGAACGAATGCTGCCACCTGACGGCGAGCATGCAAGTCACCGCGCTTCGCCAACGTGATCAACTTCTCAGCGATGGAACGAACTTCTTTCGCTTTCGCTTCAGTTGTTTGGATGCGCTCATATAAGAACAAGTCAGTAACCATGTCGCGGAACAAAGCTTTACGCGCGCTAGAGTCACGACCCAACTTTTGGTATGCCATTGCTATTTCCCCTCCTTCTATGCCAAGTCCCGTTTAGTCTTCCATGCGTAAGCCCAA
>NZ_JBEFZI010000019.1:11194-11462 GCF_040195695.1 Paenibacillus wuxiensis
TTCCCGTTTGTTGCGATCTGCTTGTACGTAACCACGTCCACGATTCGCATAGATGCGCATATGGAGTCTGGAACCTTGTGATAATGTCGCAATGCGGAGATCCGGGTTCAAAATTTCCACATCACTATCCGCTCGAATATCGCCAGCCGTTACTACCCCTTCGCCTTCCGCATCGATTTCGAGAATTTTCTCTTCATCAGAGTGGATTTTCAGCGACAAGGCCTTCAAGTTCAAGATAATCTCAGTTACGTCTTCATAGACTCCTGGG
>NZ_JBEFZI010000019.1:11689-13784 GCF_040195695.1 Paenibacillus wuxiensis
CTGGCGTTCATTAACGTCAAACACCTACGGTCGGTCGATTCATGCAGTATGCCTAAACAACCATTCTTCCCAACAGGCGCTAGCTTAATACTACACGCATCGGTGTTGCCGTCATTATACGCGACGACGTTTTGGTGGGCGGCAGCCGTTGTGCGGGATTGGCGTTACGTCTTTGATCATGCTAACTTCCAAACCTGCAGCTTGCAGAGAACGGATGGCAGCTTCACGACCTGCGCCTGGGCCTTTAACCATAACTTCTACCGTCTTCATGCCATGTTCCATAGCAGCTTTTGCTGCGGATTCAGCAGCCATTTGAGCTGCGAATGGCGTAGATTTACGGGAGCCTTTATAGCCCAAACCGCCGGAGCTAGCCCAAGAAATTGCGTTGCCGTGTGGATCCGTGATTGTCACGATCGTGTTGTTGAACGTGGAACGGATATGAGCCACACCAGTCTCAATATTTTTACGGTCACGACGTTTAGTACGTACGACTTTTTTTGGTTTTGCCATTGCTACTTATCCCCCCTTATTACTTCTTCTTGTTCGCTACAGTACGACGAGGGCCTTTACGTGTACGAGCATTTGTTTTCGTGCGTTGTCCACGAACAGGCAATCCACGGCGATGACGGATACCACGATAGCATCCGATTTCAACCAAACGCTTCAAGTTCAGAGAAATCTCACGACGAAGGTCACCTTCAACCTTAACCGTTTTGTCAATCAGCTCACGAATTTTGTTTACCTCATCTTCCGTCAAATCGCGAACGCGAGTATCAGGGTTAACGCCAGCCTCAGCAATTACCTTTTTAGAAGTTGTTTTACCAATACCAAAAATGTATGTCAAGGCGATCTCAACGCGTTTATCCCGTGGCAAGTCTACACCAGCTATACGAGCCATTTACGCTACACCCCCTTCTATTATCCTTGTTTTTGTTTGTGTTTCGGATTTTCACAGATTACCATAACGTTGCCTTTGCGACGAATGACTTTGCATTTCTCGCAAATGGGCTTAACAGAAGGTCTTACCTTCATGCTGAATACCTCCCAGTTTCTCAAGTAGCACGTCAAACCGTCTTCCTGACGCGTGAACGGCCTGCAAGTTCATGCAAGCGCGACTCGGAACGATCCGAGCACTACTTCCGATATGTGATGCGACCTTTACTCAAATCGTATGGCGACAGTTGAACGACCACTTTGTCCCCCGTCAGGATACGGATGAAATGCATCCGCAGCTTTCCGGAAACGTGGGCAAGAATTTGGTGACCATTCTCCAGCTCAACACGGAACGTTGCATTCGGCAACGGTTCAATTACAACACCTTCAACTTCAATTACATCTTCCTTGGCCAACGTCATTCTCCTTTCTCATCAGCATGTGCAGCGGCTTGTTGTTCAGCATACTTCGCTATAACATAACGAAGCTTGCTGTTCGTTACCCGTCCGCTTTCGTGTAAACTATGGACAACTTCATGGCTAATTGCAGGTTGCAATTCGAGATGAAGCAAGTTTTTACGCTTTGGTTGATCAAACTTTCGTTTGTCTCCGTCCGCTATCTTGACGTAGCGCGACTCCTCAATATCAATGATAACCGCATATTTGCTTTCATCACGACCCTGAAGAACCTTGACGAATTGGCCGAGACGCGGAGTGGAATATTCATTCATGCCTCTCACCTACTCAACCAGCTTCGTCAAAATTTCGCATCCGTCCGGCGTTACAGCCACCGTATGCTCGAAATGAGCACACCATGAACTGTCCACCGTCACGACCGTCCAGTTGTCAGTGAGCGTTTTGACGTGACGCCCACCGGCAATGACCATCGGCTCAATCGCGAGCGCCATGCCCGGTTTCAAGCGTGGTCCGCGGTCCGGAATGCCGTAGTTCGGAATTTGCGGCTCTTCATGAAGCTCCGCACCGATTCCGTGTCCGACATATTCCCGTACAACGGAAAAACCTGCATCCTCGATCACGCGTTGAATCGCGTGCGATATCGTGTACAACCGTACATCCGGTTTAACCAGCGCTAAGCCAGCATAAAGTGATTGCTCCGTTACGTCAAGCAGCTGCTGAGCTGCCTCCGTTATCTTCCCAACCCC
>NZ_JBEFZI010000019.1:13923-32981 GCF_040195695.1 Paenibacillus wuxiensis
GAAAAACCGTTGTAGCCCTTGAAAGAAGGTGTTGCTCCTTGGCTGCGAATAAACGATTCCGCGATCGAATCAAGCTCGAGAGTGGTAATCCCTGGCTCAATCGTTTTCGCTAAAAGACGATGCGTTTCCGCAACAATTCGCCCAGCTTCCCTCATGAAGCCTAACTCCACTTCGGACTTACAAATGATCATGGTTTAACCCCGCAGTAAAGATACGATTTCTGACGTGACCGTATCAATTTCCTTCTCCCCGTCAACCTGACGCAACAAGCCTTTGTCCTCATAGTATGCGAGCAAAGGTGCCGTTTTGTTGATGTACTCATCAAGACGTGTGCCGACTTTCTCTTCGGAATCATCCGAACGTTGGTACAGCTCGCCTTGACACTTATCACAAACGCCCTCTTGTTTAGGCGGGTTGTAGATGACATGGTACGTCGCGCCGCAAGACTTGCAAATGCGTCGTCCTGTAAGACGCGCCAGCAGTAAATCGCGGTCAACGCTCAGGTTGATGACATGATCAAGACTGCGATTCAGTTCTACCAAGATGCTATTCAACGCTTCAGCTTGCGCCAATGTGCGCGGGAAACCATCCAGAAGGAACCCTTTCTCGCAATCAGGTTGTGCAAGGCGCTCTCGCACGATGCCTACCGTCACGTCATCTGGAACGAGCAGACCCTGATCAATGTACTCTTTAGCCTTCAATCCGATAGGAGTGCCTTCTCCAATTGCTTTGCGGAATGCGTCTCCTGTCGAGATATGAGGAACGCCGAATTGTTCTACGATGCGCTCGGCCTGTGTTCCTTTTCCTGCCCCAGGAGGCCCCATGAATAGAATGTTCATCGAATGTCACTCCCTTTATGGTAAGCACAGGCTTAACTTCGTCGGAAGTGGGGTGCTTCGATGCCATTCGTTAAGCCTCTGCTCTACAAGAACAGCACAATAGGTGCCAATGAGCCTAGATGGTCTCACCGGAACCTATTGCCTATTTATTAATGAAACCTTTGTAATGACGTTTGATCAACTGGCTTTCGATTTGCTTCATTGTGTCAAGCGCAACGCCGACAACGATCAGAATCGAAGTACCGCCAATTTGAACAGATTGCGGCAATCCAGCTAGTGCTCCGAAGAACACTGGCAAGATGGATACGCCAGCGAGGAAGATAGCACCTGCAAGTGTGATACGAGACATAACTCGAGTCAAGTACGTTGCTGTTGCTTTCCCCGGACGAATTCCTGGGATATATCCGCCATTCTTTTTCATTTGATCTGCCATTTGTTGTGGATTCAACTGTACGAACGTGTAGAAGAACGTAAACCCGATAATCAGAAGAACGTATAAGAACATGCCAAGCGGCTTGTTCAATCCCATATGTTCAATGATCCAACGAGCCCACGGCTTATCCGCCCAGAATTGAGCAATTGTAGCCGGGAACATCAAGAGCGAAGATGCAAAGATGACCGGAATAACGCCTGCACCATTTACTTTAAGCGGAATGTGTGTGTTCTGTCCACCATACATTTTGTTACCCACAACACGTTTAGCGTATTGTACCGGGATTTTACGGTTCCCTTGCTGAATGTAGATAACACCGATCACAATCAGCACGATAACCAATACGATAACGATCATTTTGACGATGTTGAGGAACAATTGTCCGCTTGCATCGGCAAATTGACTACGATAAATTTCCCCAATATGAATCGGGATAGCTGCGACGATACCTGCGAAGATCAGAATCGAAATACCGTTGCCGATACCCTTTTCCGTGATTTGTTCACCGATCCACATCAAGAACGCCGTACCAGCAGTCAAGACAATCGCGATTAGGATATAATCCGCATATGTTGCACCTGGAACCAGCTGCGCACCGTACATGCGATTAAACCCAATCGCCGTACCGAAAGCTTGAATCAATCCCAATACTACTGTGCCGTAGCGCGTAATTTGGGAAAGCTTACGTTTGCCGACTTCTCCTTCTTTTGCCCATTGTGTAAATTTCGGAATAACGTCCATCGACAGAAGCTGTACGATGATCGAGGCCGTAATGTACGGCATAATTCCTAGAGCAAAGATAGAGAATTTAAACAGCGCACCACCAGAGAAAGTGTTCAGCATGCTGAACAAGTCCGTGTTTTGGTTTGCTGTAGCAAAGACCGACGTATCGACGCCGGGAACCGGTATAAAGGACCCGACGCGATAAACGATCAGAACCATGAGCGTAAACAAAATCTTACGTCTCAAGTCCTCGACTCGCCATATATTCGATACGGTCTTGAACATTAGATCACCTCGGATTTACCGCCGGCAGCCTCGATCTTCTCTACCGCAGATTGAGAGAACTTGTTAGCTTTGACCGTCAATTTGACGGACAAATCGCCATTGCCCAATACTTTGATTCCGCTCATTGGGTTGTTCACGATGCCTTGTTCCATCAACAATTCCGGAGTTACTTCCGTACCAGCCTCAAAGCGGTTCAAATCCGTTACGTTAACTACCGCATACTCTTTACGAGTTGGATTTACAAAGCCGCGTTTTGGCAGACGACGGTAAAGTGGGTTTTGTCCACCTTCGAAGCCCGGACGAACACCACCGCCGGAACGGGAATTTTGACCCTTGTGACCACGGCCAGATGTTTTACCGTTTCCTGTCGCGATACCACGGCCTACACGGTTACGTGTTTGGCGGGAACCAGGTGCCGGAGAAAGTTCATTCAACTTCATCGTTCGTCGCACCTCCTTTAATATTTATGACTCTAATCTTTTGTATTGTATCATGTAATCTATAACAGATTACAGAAGTCGTATGGTTTTACCCTTACGCTTCGATCTCTTTGACTTCAACCAAGTGTTTAACTTGGTTTACCATTCCGCGGATCGCAACGTTGTCGTTATGAACAACCGTCTGATTCAACTTGCGCAAACCCAAAGTGTTCACCGTTTGGCGATGAGTTTCCGGGCGACCGATCAGACTGCGAACGAGGGTAATTTGCAATTTCGCCATCTTCGTCCCCTCCTTAACCTAACAGTTCTTCAACGGTTTTACCGCGCAATTTAGCTACTTGTTCAGCTGTCTTCAAACGAGACAAGCCTTCCAATGTAGCGTTAACCATGTTCATGGAGTTAGAGGAACCAAGCGATTTCGTCAAGATATCGCCTACACCAGCCAACTCAAGAACGGCACGAACAGGACCGCCTGCGATAACCCCAGTACCTTCGGATGCTGGCTTCAAAAGAACTTTACCAGCGCCGAACTGACCAATTACTTGGTGAGGGATTGTCGTGTTAACAAACGGAACATGAATCAGGTTTTTCTTAGCGTCTTCGATACCTTTGCGGATTGCGTCTGGTACTTCGGATGCTTTACCGATTCCAGCGCCAACCCAGCCCTTGCCATCGCCGACAACCACGAGAGCGCTAAAGCTAAAGCGACGTCCGCCTTTAACAACTTTAGCAACGCGGTTAATTTGAACAACTTTTTCAGAAAGTTCTAACGTGTTTGGATCAACTCGCAAGTCGTTTACCTCCTTCGATTAAAAATTAGAATTCAAGACCAGCTTCGCGTGCTGCGTCAGCCAAAGCTTGAATACGTCCATGGTACAAGTAACCGCCACGATCGAATACGATTGTCTCGTATCCTTGCTCTTTCGCACGTTTTGCGATCAATTCGCCAACTTTGCGAGCGGATTCTACGTTACCACCATTTTTGATATCTTCACGAAGCTCTTTGTCCATAGTCGAAGCGGAAGCGACTGTTACGCCTTTCACGTCATCGATAAGTTGAGCGTAAATATGTTTAGAAGAACGGAATACGTTCAAGCGAGGACGTTCCGTTGTACCTTCGATTTTTTTACGGACACGCAGGTGTCTTTTCAACCGAGCTTTGTTCTTATCGCCTTTGGTAATCATCGGATTGTTTCACTCCCTTCAGTTTAACCATTAAGCTGCTAAGGTAAGTGAGCTAGGCAAGATCTTACTTCTTCTTGCCTGCTTTACCTTCTTTACGAATGATGCGTTCGCCTTCGTACTTGATACCTTTACCTTTGTAAGGTTCTGGCTCACGTACTGCACGAATGTTCGCTGCATAAGCACCAACGCGCTCTTTATCAATGCCTTTAACGATGATTTTCGTTTGAGCAGGCACTTCGAATTCAATACCAGCTTCCGGTGTAATTTCAACCGGATGGGAGTAACCAACGTTCAAGACAAGCTTGTCGCCGGATTTGTTTGCACGGTAACCTACACCGACCAACTCAAGGGTTTTGGAGAAACCATCAGTTACTCCGCTAACCATGTTGTTGATTACGCTGCGTGTTGTACCGTGCAACGAACGATGAAGTTTATTTTCAGAAGGACGTTCTACGGAAATGACGTTCTCTTCTACAGACACTTTCATGTCTTTGTGAAGTTCACGAGTCAAAGTTCCTTTCGGTCCTTTTACTGTAATAACGTGGTTTTCCAAAGTGACAGTTACGCCACCTGGTACCTCAATTGGTTTGCGACCAATACGGGACATGTTGTTGCACCTCCAATCTTATGCGAATGGTTTACCAAACGTAGCAGATTACCTCGCCGCCGGATTTGGACTGGCGAGCTTCTTTGTCAGTCATGACGCCCTTGGACGTCGAGATGATTGCGATACCGAGACCGCCGAGTACGCGAGGAACCTCATTAGCCTTCGTGTACACGCGCAGTCCTGGTTTACTGATGCGCTTCAAGCCTGTGATAACACGCTCGTTGTTTGCACCGTACTTCAGGAACACGCGAATGATCCCTTGTTTGTTGTCATCGATATATTCAGCGTCACGGATAAAGCCTTCACGCTTCAAGATTTCTGCGATTTGCTTCTTCATAGTAGAAGCAGGCATTTCCACCGTTTCATGACGCACTGTATTAGCATTGCGAATGCGTGTAAGCATATCTGCAATCGGATCGGACATAACCATTAGTGTAAACCTCCTTCCCGCAACAGGGTTGATTACCAGCTTGCTTTTTTAACGCCAGGAATCTGGCCTTTATATGCCAATTCGCGGAAACAAATCCGGCAAATTTTGAACTTACGTAATACGGAATGCGGACGTCCGCAGCGCTCACAGCGCGTATATGCCCGTACTTCAAACTTCGGTTTGCGTTGTTGCTTGATTTTCATCGAAGTTTTTGCCACGTGAGTTGACACCTCCTAGAGATTTGTGTCGATGGATTCAGAACTGATTGCTCAGTCCGTATCTCAAACGTAACCGACCTTTAAAACGAATTACTTCGTGAAAGGCATGCCGAGTTGCGTCAACAATTCGCGGGATTCTTCGTCCGTCTTCGCTGTTGTAACGATGACGATATCCATACCACGAACCTTGTCAATTTTATCATACTCGATTTCAGGGAAGATAATTTGCTCCTTCAAACCGAGTGTGTAGTTGCCGCGGCCGTCAAACGCTTTATTCGAGATACCGCGGAAGTCGCGGACACGAGGAAGCGTGACATTGAACAATTTGTCCAAGAAGTGATACATGCGCTCACCACGCAATGTGACTTTCACACCAATCGGCATTCCCTCACGAAGTTTAAAGCCTGCGATAGACTTCTTCGCGCGAGTGATTACTGGCTTTTGACCAGCGATTAGTTGCAATTCAGCTACTGCAGAATCCAAAACTTTGGAGTTTTGAACAGCCTCACCCATACCAATGTTGATGACGACTTTCTCCACTTTTGGTGCTTGCATTACTGATGTATAGTTGAACTTCTGCACTAGCGCAGGAGTAATTTCGTTCAAATAACGTTCTTTCAAACGAGCTGCCATGTAGAATGGACCTCCTTTCCGAAGCGATTAGTCGATAATTTCGCCGGAGCGTTTAGCTACGCGCACTTTTTTACCGTTTTCCACTTTGTAACCGATGCGCGTTACTTTACCCGACTTTGGATCCACGTGCATAACGTTAGATGCATGAATTGCTGCTTCTTGCTCAACGATACCGCCTTGTGGGTTCTTAGCGTTAGGCTTCTGATGCTTCTTCACCATGTTTACGCCTTCCACAATAACGCGGTTTTCACGAGGGAATGCTGCAATAACACGGCCTTTTTTGCCTTTATCTTTACCCGTGATTACGATGACAGTGTCATCTTTTTTCACGTGCAATTTGTTGTTATGCGACTCGAGAATTTTTTTCAATCGTGGCATGTGTCACACCTCCTGAGTCTTGCCTGGCGGGCAAGCTGATTAGATAACTTCCGGTGCCAGGGAAACGATTTTCATGAAGTCTTTTTCGCGAAGTTCGCGAGCGACAGGTCCGAAAATACGAGTCCCACGTGGGCCCTTATCTTCTTTCACGATAACCGCTGCGTTTTCGTCAAATGCGATGTAAGAACCGTCTTTACGGCGTACAGAACGCTTCGTACGAACGATAACCGCTTTGACTACGTCACCCTTTTTGACAACGCCGCCTGGTGTTGCTTGTTTGACAGAGCATACGATCAAGTCACCGATGTGAGCTGATTTACGGCCAGTACCGCCCAACACGCGAATACACATCAGTTCTTTCGCACCAGAGTTGTCTGCTACATTTAAACGTGAAAATGCTTGAATCATTCGAATGTCCTCCTTTCGGTGAAACTATCCGTTCATTAAACGATAACTGCTTTCTCAACGATTTCAACGAGTCTCCAGCGCTTGTCTTTCGACAACGGACGCGTCTCCATGATTTTTACAGTATCGCCAATTTTGGCTTCGTTATTTTCGTCATGCGCTTTGAACTTCTTCGTGTATTTGATGCGTTTGTGATACAAATCATGCTTCTTGTATGTCTCAACCGCTACTACGATTGTTTTGTCCATTTTATCGCTGACAACTTTACCAATTTGCACTTTACGAGCGTTACGTACTTCACTCATTAGTGTTCTGCCTCCTTCCTGGATACAGGATGTCTATTTTTCCGAAACTGACATCTTGGTGTATTAGCTAGTAATACCAAGTTCTCTTTCACGCAGAATCGTATGTGCACGAGCAATCGCTTTACGCACGTCACGAATGCGAGTTGGGTTGTCAAGCTGTCCGGTAGCCAATTGGAAACGGAGGTTGAAAAGTTCTTCCTTGAATCCGGCAATCTTTTGTTCGATTTCGGCAGTGGTCAAGTTGCGGAATTCACTAGCTTTCATTTGCTTCACCACCCATTTCTTCACGTTTCACAAACTTAGTCTTAATAGGCAGTTTGTGAGCAGCAAGGCGCATAGCTTCGCGAGCTACCTCTTCAGGTACACCGGAAAGTTCGAACATTACTTTACCAGGCTTAACTACAGCAACCCACTTCTCAACGTTACCTTTACCGCTACCCATACGAACCTCAAGCGGCTTAGCCGTTACTGGTTTATCTGGGAAAATTTTAATCCATACTTTACCGCCACGTTTGATGTAACGAGTCATCGCAATACGAGCAGCCTCGATTTGACGGTTAGTAATCCATGTAGGCTCCAATGCTTGCAACCCGTATTCACCGAAGTGAACTGTCGTGCCACCTTTAGCTTGACCCTTCATGCGTCCTTTTTGCTGCTTCCGGTGTTTTACACGTTTAGGTACCAACATGATTAGTTGCCTCCTTCCTCAACAGCCTTTTTCTTAGCCGTAGGAAGTACCTCTCCACGATAAATCCATACTTTTACGCCGATACGGCCGTAAGTTGTATGAGCTTCAGCTGTGCCGTAGTCGATGTCGGCGCGAAGCGTATGAAGTGGCACTGTCCCTTCGCTGTAACCTTCTGTACGAGCGATTTCAGCACCGCCCAAACGACCGCTAACTTGTGTCTTAATCCCTTTCGCACCAGAGCGCATGGAACGTTGAATTGACTGTTTCAAAGCGCGGCGGAAAGAAACGCGGCGTTCCAGTTGTTGTGCAATGCTCTCTGCAACGAGAGTTGCGTCCAAATCTGGAGTTTTGATTTCCGAAATGTTGATGTGTACTTTTTTGCCGTTAGCAATTTTCGTTACTTCACGACGAAGTGCTTCAACTTCGGAACCGCCCTTACCGATTACCATACCCGGTTTCGCAGTGTGGATTGTAACGTTCACGCGGTTAGCTGCACGTTCAATCTCAATGCGGGATACGGCGGATTCTTTCAATTTATTCTTAAGGAATTCACGAATCTTAACGTCTTCGATGAGCAATGTACCGAAATCTTTTTCGGCATACCACTTGGATTCCCAATCGCGGATAACGCCCACTCGAAGTCCGACTGGATTTACCTTTTGACCCACACGTTGTCCCTCCTTATTTTTCAGATACTACAAGCGTGATGTGGCTTGTTCTTTTGTTAATGCGGCTCGCACGTCCCATAGCGCGTGGACGGAAACGTTTCATCGTTGGTCCTTGGTTTACGAAGACTTCCGAAATAACGAGACTATTAACGTCCATTTGATGGTTGTGTTCTGCATTGGCAATTGCAGAGTTCAACAATTTTTCAACCACTGGCGAAGCTGACTTCGGCGTGTGGCGCAAAATTGCGATTGCTTCGCCCACTTGTTTGCCGCGGATCAAGTCAATAACCAGCTTAACCTTGCGTGGGGCGATGCGAATGTTATTCGCATGTGCTTTTGCTTGCATGGAAGTACCTCCCCTCGAATGCTATATCAATAATTAGCGTTTGCCTGTTTTTCTGTCATCGTCATGACCTTTGTACGTACGTGTTGGTGCGAACTCGCCAAGCTTATGCCCAACCATATCTTCCGTTACGTATACTGGTACATGTTTACGTCCGTCATATACCCCGAACGTATGACCGATAAATTGAGGGAAAATTGTAGAACGACGGGACCAAGTCTTGATTACAACTTTCTTGCTTGTATCGTTCAATCCTTCAACTTTCTTCATCAGGTGACCATCAACGAATGGTCCTTTTTTCAAACTGCGACCCATATATGAATCCTCCCTTCGACAGAACTGATTCGTTTGTGATTACGCTGCTGCGCAATCAAATGGAAACATATTATTTCGTGCGACGACGAACGATATATTTATCGGAATGTTTACCTTTTTTACGCGTTTTGTAACCAAGTGTCGGTTTGCCCCATGGAGACATAGGAGACTTACGACCGATTGGAGCTTTACCTTCACCACCACCGTGAGGGTGATCAACCGGGTTCATTACCACACCACGAACGACTGGACGTTTGCCCAACCAGCGGTTACGGCCTGCTTTACCGATTTTGATAAGCTCATGGTCACCGTTACCTACGGAACCGATTGTAGCACGGCACACTTTCAACAATTTACGAACTTCGCCAGAAGACAAACGTACTGTTACGTACTTCTCTTCTTTACCAAGCAATTGAGCTTCCGTACCAGCGGCGCGAACCAACTGACCACCCTTGCCAGGTTGCAATTCGATGTTGTGGATAACTGTACCTACTGGAATGTTTTCCATTGGCAATGCGTTACCGATCTTGATGTCTGCGCCGGTACCGGACTCGATAACGTCGCCTACTTTCAATCCTTTAGGAGCGATGATATAACGCTTTTCACCATCAGCATAGTTGATCAACGCAATGTTGGAAGTACGGTTTGGATCGTACTCGATTGTAGCAACGCGGCCTGGAATGCCATCCTTGTTACGTTTGAAATCGATGATACGGTATTTACGTTTGTGTCCACCACCGTGGTGACGAACCGTAATTTTACCTTGGTTGTTGCGGCCCGCAGTTTTGCTCAAAGGCGCCAGCAACGATTTCTCCGGTACATTCGTTGTAATTTCTTCGAACGTGGACACGCTCATATTACGACGAGCCGGGGATGTCGGTTTGTACTTTTTGATAGGCACTTGTTTTCCCTCCTTACTTCAGAAGTCTATATTAAACCGTCTCGAAGAACTCGAGTGGCTTGCTGTCTTTTGCCAAAGTGACAAACGCTTTTTTCCATTCGGAAGTGTAGCCGGAGTGACGGCCATAGCGTTTTGGCTTAGCAGGCATACGAAGCGTGTTCACGTTCGCTACCTTCACTTTGAAGATTTGCTCTACAGCCAATTTGATTTCAGTCTTGTTAGCACGCATATCAACTTCGAATACGTATTTCAAGTCATTCATCATGTCTGCTGTACGCTCAGTAATAACCGGACGCTTAATGATATCGCGAGGGTCTTTCATTATGCGAACACCTCCTCTACCTTCTGAACCGCATCCTTCGTGATGATGAGCTTCTCATGGCGAAGAACATCATATACGTTAACACCATCAGCTGCAACAAGCTTCACAGAAGGAATGTTGCGAGCGGAAAGTGCCACGTTGTCGTTGTACTCAGGAAGCACGACAAGCGCTTTGCGATCCACTTTTAGGTTGTTCAATACTGCCGCGAATTCCTTCGTTTTCGGCGTGTTCAAAGCAAGGCTATCGATTACGATAATTTGCTCTGCCAACACTTTCGAAGACAATGCGGATTTAATCGCCAAACGACGAACTTTCTTAGGAAGCTTGTAAGCATAGCTACGTGGTGTCGGTCCAAATACTGTACCACCGCCAACCCATTGTGGCGAACGAATGGAACCTTGACGCGCACGACCTGTGCCTTTTTGTTTCCATGGTTTACGACCGCCGCCGCGAACTTCGGAACGGCCTTTAACTTTATGAGTACCTTGACGCATAGATGCAAGCTGCATCACAACTGCATCATGAAGTACGTTTTTGTTTGGTTCAATGCCGAATACGCTGTCGGACAATTCGATCTCGCCAACTTGCGCACCGCTCATGTTGTAAACTGCTACTTTAGGCATAATGTGCTCCTCCTTTCCTCACCAATTACTTTTTAATTGCAGATTTAACGTTAACGAAGCTGTTTTTAGGGCCTGGAATAGAACCTTTAACGAGGATAACATTGCGTTCTGCATCCACTTTAACAACTTCAAGATTTTGAATTGTTACTGTGTCAGTACCCATGTGACCTGGAAGGCGTTTGCCCTTCGGTACGCGGTTCGCTTGAATGGAACCCATGGAACCTGGTCCACGATGGTAACGGGAACCGTGAGACATAGGACCCGTGCTTTGTCCCCAACGCTTAATTACGCCGGCAAAGCCTTTACCTTTCGAGATACCTGTAACGTCAACGAATTCTCCCTCAACGAACAAATCAGCCTTCAATTCTTGGCCAACTTCATATTGAGAAAGATCCACACCACGAAGTTCCTTAACGTAGCGCTTAGGTGTTGCGTTAGCTTTTTTCGCGTGACCGATTTCTGGTTTCGTAGCACGCTTTTCTTTCTTATCAGCGTAGCCGATTTGAATAGCTTCGTAGCCATCGTTCTCAACGTCTTTCTTTTGAAGAACGACGCAAGGGCCAGCTTCGATAACAGTTACCGGCAGTACATTACCTTCAGCGGTAAATACTTGAGTCATGCCGAGCTTTTTACCTAAGATACCTTTCATGTTGACACCTCTTTTCTTTCCTTAGTCCGTTCATAATGAAGTAGAAACGGCTTCGCTATCCACATGTGGATAACCGTTTCAACTGTCTTACAATTTAATTTCGATATCTACACCGGACGGCAAGTCCAAGCGCATCAGCGCGTCCACCGTTTGCGGCGTTGGATTCACGATGTCGATAAGGCGCTTATGAGTGCGCATTTCGAACTGCTCGCGGGAATCCTTATACTTGTGCACCGCACGAAGAATCGTAATGATTTGCTTCTCCGTTGGCAACGGGATTGGACCGGATACTCCAGCACCGGAACGTTTAGCCGTTTCAACGATTTTCTCAGCGGATTGGTCAAGAATTCTGTGATCGTATGCTTTCAAGCGGATACGAATTTTTTGCTTTGCCATTTTAGTCCCTCCTTTTATCGCCCAATTTTGCATCGGACATACTCCGTGAAAATTTTCCTAACACATCGCCATGGCAAAGGGGCCGGGTGTGTCGGTAACCTCTCACTTCATCGCAACGTCGACGAACAACATTCACTATTATATATAAATGTCCCGACTATTGCAAGTTTTTTTCGTAACTCTTTTTGACGATGCTTGCAGACAGCCAGGACACTACATAAATCGATTCTATTAGGCACTTGTTAGAGTCTATCACAGTTTATATAAATAATGAAAGTTGAAGGTTCTGGATGTTGTTCCAGCCTGCGTAAGTTACTCCGAAGCAAGTATTACTTCGCTCTCCATACCGTACCGTCGGAGTAGCGAACAGAAGTAATCTTCGGATTAATTCTAATCGTGTTGTCGTGGTAATTCATTTTCCAGGTTAACACGCCACTCTCCCCCGATTCAAGCACAAAATCTTGAGCGATTCCTTTCAAGGAGGACTCTCCTGTCACGCTGTTGCGGACGACACGATCATAGCCATCATATCCCGTTATGGTTGTTTCAAATGCAATAATGCGCTTTTCAGTTAAATTCCAAACTTCAATACTCACTTCTGGTGTTCCAATGGAATCATAGTCAACCAAAGTACCGATTACTTTTAATGGCCGATAGTTATTTTTGATGAACTCATTCTTTAGGATACTTTTCATCTTTTTATCCAGAACATTTACTTCATGTTTGACTTGGAATTTAACATCCCCTGTATGTACATTACTTTTGTAATATTCAATATCTTGTTGCACATAAGGATTGACGATTTTTTCATAATTTTGTGTTTCTATATAATAGAGAACAGTACCAACGTATCCGACCATTATTTTTTTGTCACTCTCATACTTATTTCCTGTAATCTCAGCACTCTCACGTACATACGACAATGTCTCGACTTCGTCTGTAAGTACTCCGTTATTATAATAGTAGTGTTTTAATCCTACCTCAATCAATGTATGGCCAGTTCGATTGTACACTTTATCATCGGTTAGCCATACGTTCAGTTTATTTTGATAATCAAATGTCCCGAGCTTCAAGTGTATCGTCTTGCTTTTGGCATCCCAAGAGAGTTCACCAAATAGAGACAAGTCACTTAAGCGAATTACCGTCGTATTATCAATTTGATAAGAGGTAAGCTTCCGGTTACCTACATACACATCCCTTTGCGTAAATTGAACCTGTCTCTTCTTATTAGACTGTTTCTCAGAAACACCCTTCACTCCCTTGTTTACATTCCGTGTTATACGTATTGGTGTTGAATTTCCGTTGACTGTCACGTCGAATCCATATTGAGACAAGTGCTTAACTGGAACCCATAGCGCATTCCGGAAAGTATAGCCCGGTATAGACTTTCCATTAATCGTTGCTTTCATTTGCTCTACGGTAGTTTCACCGAGGACAGTACCTTCTTGTAAATAGTCTGATCTTGCCATGACAGTGTTGCCCACCGGAGCAAGCAGCATGCTACATGCGATTGCCGCTAATACGAGCTTTATCCACTTTTTCATGTTTCTCCCCCTATTCTCTATATACATGTCACGTCCGTTATCTTAACACGCTAGCTTTCCAAAACGTAGAAAAAGACTAGCCGATTCCGCTAGTCTTTTCCATTATGGTCTTCTTTTCCACTATGTACATATTATAAATGCTTCGTCGTTCGATTGAGCTGCTCTGCAGATGCCGCAACTTCAGCTGTCGCCTCATGGATATGACTGATCATTTGCAGCAAATCGCTCATCTCGCCTTGGATATGCTCCATATTCGATGTACTGTGCTCAACATGATCAACAATTTGCAGGAACGCGTTTCCAGCAGCATCTGCTTGTCCCCGAACTGTTCCTACACTCGACTTCACAACTTCAATATTATATACAACTGCATTCGTTGCCAAATTCGAATTGCCGACGAGTTCTTCAATATGAGCCACGGTATCCTTTGTATGATCAGCCAGCTTGTTCACTTCTTTGGCTACCACCGCAAAGCCTGCACCATGTTCACCTGCACGCGCTGCTTCAATAGCTGCATTAAGCGACAGCAGTTTCGTTTGACCTGCAATTTCCTTTACGGCACTAACAATCGTCCTGATTTGAGCAGAGGTATCCTTCAACTGATCAACATGCCCCTTCATCAGCAAAGCATTATGGTCAATGTCCTGAATGCGCTCGATATACGTACGCATCATTCGCTCCCCCTCATCTGCCTCTAGTTGAGCATGCCGTACAGTAGAAGCTGTATGTTCAATGATATTTTTTACACTCTTGCCTCGTTCGACCAGTTGTTCAATTGTATGCTTTGTTTCCGTCGTTAACAGTTCAAGTTGATTACTAAGTTGTGCGATACTCCCCTTCAGTTCATTCTTGACCTGTTGATATTGTTCTTCTCGCTCTAATCGGTTTCGTTCTTCATATGCCTCAAGGACAAGCTGTTGCTCCAAGTTCAATATTTTATTCACAGCCAAAATCGCCTTCATTCGATCTTCTGCATTGCGGATCTCCGCTGCAATCAGATCAAGAAGCCTGTTCTGCATATTCTGAAAAGCTGCCATGTACCATTTCGTTTCGAGACCGATATGGCGATGAACGTCTGCAATCCGAATTCGTTTCCCTACAAATTCATCATTTATCTTTCCATCAAACATTTCTTCGATATGACGTTCAAGCGTTAACTGCAATCGTTCGATTGTACTATGTTTTGTTATGAGTTGCTTTAAATGCTCTACACTCAAAATAACCGAATAAAATGCCTCCGTTAATGATTTCATGTGCGGCAATAAATATGGCTTGAGCTGACGCAGTAAAGTTAGGTCTTCTGTTGTCATTCCGATCACTTCGATCTGTTTATGTATAGGATGAGTTGTGGATAAATGAATCATACCTTGCTCCATTAATTTAGCTTCTTCGGATATTGGTGCAATTCTATCCACAGTTTGTTCCTTATTCCACTTTCCTGCCCATCCTAATAGCTTTTTGCTCATTTCAGTCGCTCTTCCTTCCTGCGCCTTACTTATCGGCCTAAATCCCTATATTACTAGATCTACATACCTATATGTAAGCTTATATTGTTACATATTATAGCGCTATAACAGAAATCATGTACAGTGATCTGGAAGGGACTTCTTGAAAGAATATTGAACAAAAGCTGTGTTTTTTGTAAAGCAAAAAGCCCCTTATCCGTAAGGATAAGGGGCTCTTATTACCGACTATTGTCGGTACTATCATTATTTAATGATAGTTGCAACCGCACCAGCACCTACTGTACGGCCACCTTCGCGGATCGCGAAGCGTGTACCTTCTTCGATCGCGATTGGAGCGATCAATTGTACAGTAACTGTGATGTTGTCACCAGGCATAACCATTTCAGTACCTTCTGGCAAGTTGATGATACCAGTTACGTCCGTTGTACGGAAGTAGAACTGTGGACGGTAGCCTGTGAAGAATGGCTTATGACGGCCACCTTCTTCTTTAGTCAAAACGTAAACTTGAGCAGTGAACTCAGTATGTGGTTTAACCGAACCTGGCTTAACCAATACTTGACCACGCTCGATGTTGCTGCGGTCTACACCACGAAGCAACGCACCGATGTTGTCACCAGCTTGAGCGGAATCCAAAAGTTTACGGAACATTTCAACGCCTGTTACTACGGACTTACGAGTCTCTTCTTGGATACCAACGATTTCGATCTCGTCGCCGACTTTAACAGTACCACGCTCTACGCGGCCAGTAGCAACTGTACCACGACCAGTGATGGAGAATACGTCCTCGACTGGCATCAAGAATGGCTTGTCAGTGTCACGTTCTGGAGTTGGGATGTACTCGTCGATTTGTGTGAACAATTCAACGATTTTGTCAGCCCATTCTCCGTCTGGGTTTTGAAGAGCTTCACGAGCGGAACCGCGGATAACTGGAGTGTCATCGCCAGGGAATTCGTATTCGCTAAGCAAATCGCGAATTTCCATTTCAACCAATTCCAACAACTCTTCGTCTTCAACCATGTCGCATTTGTTCATGAATACGACGATGTAAGGTACGCCTACTTGGCGAGACAACAAGATGTGCTCGCGTGTTTGTGGCATTGGGCCGTCAGCTGCGGATACTACGAGAATCGCGCCATCCATTTGAGCAGCACCAGTGATCATGTTTTTAACATAGTCGGCGTGACCTGGGCAGTCAACGTGTGCATAGTGACGGTTAGCGGACTCATACTCTACGTGGGACGTGGAGATTGTGATACCGCGCTCGCGCTCTTCTGGAGCTTTATCGATTTGATCGAATGCTACAGCTGCACCGTTACCATATTTTTTAGACAGAACTGTTGTGATAGCCGCTGTCAAAGTTGTTTTACCATGGTCAACGTGACCAATTGTACCGATATTAACGTGCGGTTTCGTACGTTCAAACTTAGCCTTTGCCATTTGAACTAGTCCTCCTTCAATAAGTGGAATAGATATATGTTATAAGCAGCCGAGACACATGACAAGTCATGCGCTCAGCCGATAGCAAATGAATCAGAAGCGAAATTATTCGCCTTTGTTCTTCGCGATAATCTCTTCGGAGATATTCTTAGGAACTTCTTCATAGTGAGAGAGTTCCATAGAGAACACACCGCGTCCTTGAGTACCGGAACGCAATGTTGTGGAGTAACCGAACATCTCGGAGAGAGGCACCTTAGCACGGATAATTTGTGCACCTGCACGAGTATCCATACCTTCGATACGACCACGGCGGGAGTTCAACATACCCATAACGTCGCCCATATACTCTTCTGGTACTGTAACTTCTACTTTCATGATTGGCTCAAGCAATACTGGCTTACACTTGTCCTTAGCAGCTTTAAGCGCCATGGAACCAGCGATTTTAAACGCCATTTCATTGGAGTCAACATCATGGTAGGAACCATCGAAGATAGTAGCCTTGAGGTCAACCAATGGGAAGCCTGCCAAGACACCGTTCTTCATGGATTCTTCAATACCAGCTTGAACCGCAGGTACGTATTCACGAGGGACTACGCCACCAACGATTTTGTTCTCGAACACGAATCCTGATCCTGCTTCGAGAGGTTCGAAGTCGATCCATACGTGACCGTATTGACCACGACCACCGGACTGACGTACGAATTTACCTTCAACTTTAGCCTGTTGACGGAATGTCTCACGGTAAGCAACCTGTGGGCTACCTACGTTCGTCTCAACCTTGAACTCACGACGCATACGGTCGATGATGATATCGAGGTGAAGCTCACCCATACCGGACAAGATCGTTTGACCTGTCTCCTCATCAGTGTAAACACGGAGTGTTGGGTCTTCTTCTGTCAATTTTGACAAAGCAGTACCCATTTTATCTTGGTCTGCTTTTGTCTTCGGCTCAACTGCGATACTGATAACCGGATCTGGGAAGTTCATGGATTCCAAGATGATCGGAGACTTCTCATCGCAGAGTGTGTCGCCTGTACCTGTATCTTTCAAACCAACGGCAGCAGCGATATCGCCAGCATGTACTGTAGCGATTTCTTCACGGCTGTTCGCATGCATTTGAAGGATACGGCCAATACGTTCACGCTTGCCTTTTGTCGCGTTCAAGACGTAAGAACCGGAATTCAATACACCAGAGTAAACGCGGAAGAACGTCAACTTACCAACATAAGGGTCAGTCATGATCTTGAACGCAAGTGCCGAGAACGGCTCTTCGTCCGAAGAATGACGAACTTCTTCTTCACCATCTTCAAGATGACCTTTAATGTCAGGTACATCAAGTGGGGATGGCAAGTAGTCAACGACAGCGTCAATCATGAGCTGTACGCCTTTGTTACGGTAAGAAGAACCACATACTACTGGGAAGATTTGAACACTGCATACCCCTTTGCGAAGAGCTGCTTTCAGTTCAGGAACTGTAATTTCTTCGCCTTCGAGGTATTTCATCATCAACTCTTCGTCGAGTTCTGCGATTTTCTCAATCATTTCCATACGAAGTTCAGCGACTTTGTCTTTGAACTCAGCAGGAACTTCTGTTTCATCAACTTCTTTACCCAAGTCATCTTTGAAGATGTAAGCTTTCTCTTCCATCAAATCAATGATGCCTGTGAAGTCGTTTTCTGCACCGATAGGCAGCTGAATTGCAACAGCATTCGCTTGCAAACGATCCTTCATGGACTCGATAACGTTGAGGTAATCAGCGCCAATGATGTCCATTTTGTTAACGTAAGCGATACGAGGTACGCTGTACTTGTCAGCTTGACGCCATACCGTTTCAGATTGCGGTTCTACGCCTTCTTTAGCGGAGAACACGCCTACTGCTCCGTCCAATACGCGAAGGGAACGCTCAACCTCTACCGTAAAGTCAACGTGCCCCGGAGTATCGATGATATTTACACGATGACCCTTCCATTGCGCTGTAGTCGCAGCGGAAGTGATCGTAATACCACGCTCTTGCTCTTGCTCCATCCAGTCCATCGTAGCGGCGCCTTCATGCACCTCTCCGATTTTGTGAGTACGGCCTGTGTAGAACAAGATACGCTCCGTAGTTGTTGTTTTACCGGCATCGATGTGAGCCATGATTCCGATGTTACGCGTATTTGCTAAGGAGAACTCTCTTGCCATGGAATGGTCTCCCTTCAAATTGAGTTTGGTTACTCGAATATCGAGACCAAAACAGCTTTATCCTACCAACGGTAGTGAGCAAACGCTTTGTTCGCTTCAGCCATTTTGTGCGTATCTTCGCGTTTCTTAACTGCTGCACCAGTGTTGTTGGAAGCATCGATAATCTCTGCTGCCAAACGCTCTTCCATCGTTTTCTCACCGCGGTTGCGGGAGTAGTTAACCAACCAGCGCAATCCCAAGGATGTGCGGCGCTCAGGTTTAACTTCGATAGGTACTTGATAGTTAGAACCACCTACACGGCGAGCTTTAACTTCAAGGACTGGCATGATGTTTTTCAGTGCTGCTTCAAATACTTCCATAGGATCGTTGCCTGTACGCTCACGAATGATTTCGAAAGAGTTGTACAAGATCGATTGAGCAACACCACGTTTACCGTCGAGCATGATGCGGTTGATCAAGCGAGTAACAAGCTTGCTGTTATACACCGGATCCGGCAACACGTCGCGCTTAGTAACAGGACCTTTGCGTGGCATGTGAATCCCCCTTTCTGAGTAGCATTAACTTCTTATTTCTTAGCTTTAGGACGCTTCGTACCGTATTTGGAACGAGCTTGCATACGATTGTTTACACCTGCAGTATCCAAT
>NZ_JBEFZI010000019.1:33199-72051 GCF_040195695.1 Paenibacillus wuxiensis
TGGCGCGCTCAAATCCGTTTCTTCGCGTTTCAACGCGTTGAAACCTTTTTGCAAAGCTGGGGATTTGGATTTAGTTACTTTATCTTTGCGGCCCTTACGTACCAATTGGTTAATTGTTGGCATGTTGGCACCCCCTTCCCATATTATCGACACCTTCATAAATCATTCATTTAAGTCCACAGATCCAGGTGGTTCATAAATGAACAAATGAAATGTCTTTGCCCCAGAATTTCTTCTGTTACAAAAACAATCGGCTTCCCTATTCTTCTTCAACGACAGCTGCGACTGCTGCACCTACTTCAATGCCGCATGCCTTGCCAAGGTCGCGCATCGTGCTGACATATGTCAATTTGATGCCCTTCTTCTCACATAGGCTTACGACTTTCGATGTAACGTGTTCATCAGCGTCTTCGGCAATGTACACCTCGATGGCTTTATCAAGTTCAACCATCTTCAATGTTTGCTTCGTCCCAATACGAATTGTTGCATCCTGTAAACCTTTTTCATTAGACATGATGCATGTTCCTCCAAAAGTACAGGTCTTTGTCTTGGGCACACTACGACATAATAGCACTTCGTTTACCCAGTGTCAAGCAATTTCATAACTTCTTTTTTAAAACGATATATTTGTCACAAAAATGGAGGTTGGCGCCATCTAGACAGCGCCAACCACCTCATTTGAAACCTCTATAGTAGAGCTTACTCCGCTGCGCCAACACCTGCTGCATCAAGGGATTCTTCCGTTACTTCCTCGTCAAGCGGATTAATCACTTTAACGCTGCGATAACGGTTCATACCTGTACCTGCAGGAATCAACTTACCGATAATAACGTTCTCTTTCAAGCCGAGCAATTGGTCGACTTTACCTTTGATCGCTGCATCAGTAAGAACGCGAGTCGTCTCCTGGAAGGATGCTGCAGACAAGAAGGAGTCTGTCTCCAAGGATGCCTTCGTGATACCGAGCAAGATCGGTTTCGCAACAGCAGGTTCCTTGCCAGAGAGGATCGCTTCTTTGTTCGCTGCTTCATATTCATGCATGTCAACGAATGATCCTGGAAGCAATGTCGTTTCACCCGCATCGATGATACGGATTTTACGAAGCATTTGCTTAATCATAACTTCGACGTGCTTATCGTTAATTTCTACCCCTTGGTTCCGGTATACGCGTTGAACTTCCTGCAAGATGTAGTTCTGAACGCCACGGATACCTTTAATGCGGAGCATTTCTTTAGGGTCGATAGAACCGTCTGTAATCTCATCGCCGGCTTCGATTGCCATGCCTTCGCTTACGCGGACACGAGAACCGTATGTGACGGAGTACACTTTGGACTCTGCCTCACCTTGGACTTCGATTTCACGACGATCTTTCGCTTCGCGAATTTCTTTAACCACACCATCGATCTCGGAAATGATCGCTTGCCCTTTCGGATTGCGCGCCTCGAACAACTCCTGGATACGCGGCAAACCTTGGGTAATATCGTCACCTGCGACACCACCGGTATGGAACGTACGCATGGTGAGCTGTGTACCTGGTTCACCGATGGACTGAGCCGCGATGATACCAACAGATTCACCAATTTCAACGTGCTTACCAGTCGCCAGGTTGCGACCATAACAAATCTTACATACACCGTGACGAGCACGGCAGCTGAGTACGGAACGAATCATCATCTTCTTGACACCAGCATTGACGATCAACTCTGCCTTATCCGTATCAATCAGTTCGTTACGGTTAACAAGGATCTCCTTTGTCTCCGGATGACGAACCGTTTCACCGGAATAGCGACCTTCGATACGGTCGTACAAGCCTTCGATAACTTCCTTACCGTCGGAGATGTTGGCTACTAAGAAGCCTTTATCCGTACCGCAATCTTCTTCACGAACGATAACGTCTTGTGCAACGTCAACGAGACGACGAGTCAAGTAACCCGAATCCGCCGTACGAAGAGCCGTATCCGCGAGACCTTTACGCGCACCGTGAGTGGAAATAAAGTATTCCAAGACCGTCAGGCCCTCACGGAAGTTCGATTTAATTGGCAACTCGATGATTCGACCGGACGGGTTGGCCATGAGACCACGCATACCACCCAACTGAGTAATCTGCGATTTGTTACCCCGTGCTTTGGAGTCAACCATGAGCATGATGGAGTTGTAACGTTCCATCGATTTCATCAAAATCTCGGTAATACGATCTTTCGTGTTCGACCATACCTCGATAACACGATCGTAACGTTCCTCATTCGTAATCAGACCACGACGATACTGATTTGTAATGACACGAACCTTCTCTTCGGATTCCTTCAAGATATCCACTTTCTCTTGCGGTACGATAACGTCGGATACCGCAATCGAGATACCTGCTTTTGTGGAATACGTAAAGCCGATCTCCTTGATTCGATCCAAAATAACCGAAGTCTTCGTTGTATGGAATACATCGAAGCAGCGGGCGATAATTTGACCAAGATAGTCTTTACCTACCCCACCTGTTTGCGGAATATTTTCGATTATTTCTCTAATATTCGCGCCTTTCTCATATACGAAATAATGATCCGGTGTTCCCTCGAACAAATTGCGCTTCGTCGGCTCATTGATGTACGGGAAATCTGCCGGGAATATTTCGTTGAAAATGATACGTCCAACCGTTGTAATAAGGAACGCATCTTGTTGTTTTTCAGTAAAGTCAGACTTGCCCAATTCACGTACTGGAATTGCAACACGTGCATGCAAGGATGCTGAACCACGTTGATAAGCAGATACAGCCTCATTGACGGAGCCAAAGATCATACCTGTTCCTTTAGCTTCCTTGTTGTCCATCGTCAAGTAGAAGGATCCGAGAACCATATCCTGAGATGGTGTTACAACTGGCTTACCGTCTTTCGGGTTCAAGATGTTGCCGGAAGCGAGCATAAGAAGACGAGCTTCTGCTTGTGCTTCTGCAGACAACGGAACGTGAACCGCCATTTGGTCACCGTCGAAGTCAGCGTTGTAGGCTGTACATACGAGTGGGTGAAGACGGATTGCTTTCCCTTCTACCAGAATCGGTTCAAATGCTTGGATACCGAGTCGGTGAAGTGTTGGTGCACGGTTAAGCAAGACTGGGTGCTCACGAATAACCTCTTCGAGAACGTCCCATACTTCCGGGCTAATGCGCTCTACTTTACGTTTCGCGCTCTTAATGTTGTGTGCCAAACCTTTATTCACGAGTTCTTTCATGACAAAAGGTTTGAACAGCTCAAGCGCCATTTCCTTCGGCAAACCACATTGGTACATCTTCAAGTAAGGACCTACGACGATAACGGAACGACCAGAGTAGTCAACCCGTTTACCGAGCAAGTTCTGACGGAAGCGACCTTGCTTACCTTTGAGCATATGGCTGAGCGATTTCAATGGACGGTTACCAGGGCCTGTTACTGGACGACCACGGCGACCGTTATCAATCAATGCGTCTACTGCTTCCTGCAGCATGCGCTTCTCGTTCTGTACGATAATGTCCGGAGCACCCAAATCAAGCAAACGCTTCAAGCGGTTGTTCCGGTTGATAACACGGCGATACAGGTCATTCAAGTCAGACGTCGCAAAGCGACCGCCATCGAGCTGTACCATTGGACGAAGCTCTGGAGGAATAACTGGAAGAACATCGAGAATCATCCAATCTGGTTGGTTGCCAGAGTTACGGAATGCCTCGATTACTTCTAGTCGCTTGATCGCACGGTTGCGGCGTTGGCCTTGTGCCGTACGAAGCTCTTCCTTCAGCACTTCAAGTTCTTTCTCAACATCCAAGTCTTGCAACAGCTTCTTAACTGCCTCAGCACCCATACCAGCTTGGAATGCATGACCATATTTTTCACGGTAGCTGCGATATTCCTTCTCGGAAAGCAGTTGCTTTTTCTCAAGAGGTGTATCCCCAGGCTCTGTTACAACATAAGAAGCAAAGTAAATAATCTCTTCCAAGGAGCGTGGAGACATGTCCAGCGCCAAGCCCATGCGGCTTGGAATTCCCTTGAAGTACCAAATGTGCGATACAGGAGCAGCCAATTCAATATGGCCCATCCGTTCACGGCGCACCTTCTGGCGTGTTACTTCAACGCCGCATCGATCACAGACAACGCCTTTGTAACGTACACGCTTGTATTTACCGCAATGACACTCCCAGTCCTTCGTCGGTCCGAAAATCTTCTCGCAGAACAAACCTTCTTTCTCCGGTTTGAGCGTACGATAGTTAATCGTTTCCGGCTTCTTGACTTCGCCACGGGACCAAGAACGAATCTTTTCGGGAGAGGCAAGCCCGATTTTCATAAATTCAAAATTGTTGACGTCCATCAAGGAGCGACCCTCCTTAATCTGTACTTGAGTGTACCGCTCTGTCAGTACACAGGAGCGGAATTCTGTGTTCGAACCATATATGGGCTGGCGGTGGCCGTATAGCAATTCGCTAACGGCCACCGTCCGATCCAACGTTATACGACTTCGGCAGCTTACTCGGTGACGTACTCGTCATCCATGCCGAGATTCAACTTATCCTGCGGAATATCGTCATCTTCATCGATTTCACGCATCTCAATTTCTTCTTCGTTCTCTGTCAAGATCTTGACATCCATACCCAAGCTTTGCAGCTCTTTGATAAGGACCTTGAACGATTCAGGAACACCTGGCTCAGGGACATTTTCGCCCTTCACAATCGATTCATACGTCTTCACGCGGCCGACGACATCATCGGACTTGACTGTAAGAATCTCTTGCAATGTATAAGCTGCACCATAGGCTTCGAGTGCCCATACCTCCATCTCCCCGAAGCGCTGACCACCGAACTGTGCTTTACCACCGAGCGGCTGCTGCGTAACGAGAGAGTATGGTCCAGTAGAACGAGCATGGATCTTATCATCAACCATGTGTGCGAGCTTGATCATGTACATGACACCAACCGTAACTTCGCGCTCGAACGGGTCACCTGTACGACCATCGTACAAGATTGTCTTACCGTTGCGCTGCATGCCTGCTTCTTCCATCGTATCGAACACGTCATACTCTGTAGCACCGTCGAATACCGGAGTAGCCATGTGCATACCGAGATAACGTGCCGCCATACCCAAGTGAACCTCGAGTACCTGACCGATGTTCATCCGCGATGGTACCCCTAGTGGGTTCAAGACGACTTGAACAGGCGTACCGTCCGGAAGGAACGGCATATCTTCTTCAGGCAAGATACGTGCGATGACACCCTTGTTACCATGGCGTCCCGCCATCTTATCGCCCTCGGAAATTTTACGTTTTTGGGCAATATAAACACGAACGAGTTGATTCACACCTGGAGGGAGTTCGTCCCCGTTCTCACGTGTAAATACTTTAACATCAACGACGATACCGTCAGTACCGTGAGGCACACGCAAGGAAGTATCACGTACTTCACGCGCCTTCTCGCCGAAGATTGCATGCAAGAGGCGTTCTTCTGCTGTCAGTTCCGTAACCCCTTTAGGTGTTACTTTACCGACGAGAATGTCACCGTCTTTAATTTCCGCACCGACGCGAATGATTCCGCGCTCATCCAAGTTCTTGAGCGCTTCTTCGCCGACGTTCGGAATATCACGAGTAATCTCTTCTGGTCCAAGTTTCGTATCACGAGCTTCGGACTCGTACTCTTCGATGTGAATGGACGTGTATACATCCTCTTTCACCATCTTCTCGGAGAGCAAGATCGCATCCTCGTAGTTGTAACCTTCCCATGTCATGAACGCGACGACAACGTTGCGTCCAAGGGCCAATTCACCAACCTCAGTGGAAGGTCCGTCCGCCAAGATGTCGCCTTTTTTGACGATATCGCCTTTTTTGGCAAGTGGACGTTGGTTAATGCATGTTCCTTGGTTGGAACGCATAAACTTCTGCAATTTATATTTGACGAGGTCACCTCTGACCTCTTTACCATCAATCACTTCAACCTTGCGAACTTGAACTTCATTCGCTGTAACACGCTCGATGACACCGTCTACTTTGGAGACGATACATACACCAGAGTCTTTTGCAGACTTGTATTCCATTCCTGTACCAACAAACGGAGCTTCTGGTATGAGCAAAGGCACCGCTTGCCGCTGCATGTTCGATCCCATGAGCGCACGGTTGGAGTCATCGTTCTCCAAGAACGGAATGAGCGCTGTCGCTACCGACACAACCTGCTTCGGCGATACATCCATGTAGTCAACACGATCCGTAGGCATCGTCAAGATGTTATCTGATTGCTTGTTGTAACGAACGATAGCTGTTTCGTCACGGAATGTGCCGTCTTCATTCAGCGGTGCATTCGCCTGTGCGACTACATAGTTATCTTCTTCGTCAGCAGTCATGTAATCGATTTGTTCTGTAACCTGCCCTGTCTTCGGATCGACCCAACGATATGGTGCTTCAATGAAGCCATACTCGTTCACTCGAGCAAACGTAGACAAGGAGTTGATCAAACCGATGTTCGGACCCTCTGGAGTCTCGATCGGACACATACGGCCATAGTGGGATGGATGGACGTCACGAACTTCAAAGCCCGCGCGCTCACGCGTCAAACCACCAGGTCCGAGTGCAGACAGACGACGCTTATGCGTAAGTTCCGCAAGTGGGTTCGTCTGATCCATGAACTGAGACAACTGCGAGCTACCGAAGAACTCTTTAATGGATGCAATAACCGGGCGAATGTTAATGAGCGCCTGTGGCGTAATCACGTTCGCATCCTGAATGGACATCCGCTCGCGCACAACGCGCTCCATACGGGACAAACCGATTCGGAACTGGTTCTGCAGCAATTCACCAACGGAACGCAGACGACGGTTACCCAAGTGGTCAATATCATCTGTGCTACCAATTCCGTGCAGCAAGTTAATAAAGTAGTTGATCGACGAAATGATATCCGCTGGAGTAATGTTCTTCACGGACTTGTCGATATTGCGGTTTGCAATAATTTTAGTAACTTTACCGTCCTCAATTGGCGAGAACACGTCGATGACTTGAACCGGAATATCTTCCGACTCCATAACTCCGCCTGCCACATGATAGGTTTTGAAACCTACATTGCTTTCAAGACGAGGCAGAATTTCGTCCAAGAGACGACGGTCAACAACTTGACCTGCTTCAGCAATGATTTCGCCTGTTTCTGTATCAACAAGCGATTCCGCCAAGCGTTGATTGAACAAACGGTTCTTAATGTGAAGCTTCTTATTAATCTTGTAACGACCTACATTCGCTAGATCATAGCGCTTCGGATCGAAGAAACGTGCAATCAGCAAGCTTCTTGCATTCTCGAGTGTAGGAGGCTCGCCCGGACGCAGACGCTCGTAGATTTCAATCAGAGCCTTCTCTGTTGAATCCGTATTATCTTTGTCCAGCGTATTGCGGATATACTCATCATGGCCAAGCAAATCTAAGATTTGCTCGTCTGTACCGAATCCGAGTGCTCTCAGCAATACCGTAACAGGAATTTTACGAGTACGGTCGATACGAACATAGATAATGTCCTTCGCATCCATCTCAAGTTCCAGCCATGCACCACGATTCGGTATAACTGTCGCCGTGTAAGTTTTCTTCCCGTTCTTGTCAACTTTAGTACTGAAATAGACACTCGGAGAGCGAACCAACTGGCTGACAATTACACGTTCAGCACCATTAATGACAAACGTGCCCGTTTCCGTCATGAGCGGGAAATCACCCATAAACACTTCCTGCTCTTTGACCTCTCCGGTCTCTTTGTTAAGAAGGCGCACTTTCACGCGGAGCGGCGCCGCATAAGTTACATCGCGTTCTTTCGAATCATCGACTGTATATTTGGGTTCACCCAAGCTGTAATCGATAAATTCCAAAACCAAATTACCTGTGAAATCCTGAATCGGCGAAATATCTTGGAACATTTCGCGCAATCCTTCGTCCAAAAACCATTGATACGATTTCTGTTGGATTTCAATCAAGTTCGGAACTTCGAGTACCTCTTTGATGCGCGCATAACTGCGCCGAGTGCGTCGTCCATATTGAACAAGATGTCCTGCCAACTTTAACTCACCCCTCATGTCTACTCACAAAAATGGATTGCGAATCCTTTTCGGTATCCTTTATAATAAAGTCCACGAAAGAGACTCTAAAAACAAATAATATAGTACAAAATGTCAGAAAAAAGAAAAACGCACGTTCACGGCAAAACGCAAATGCGATGGACGCCGTTTTCCCCCGTGTCGCCGTTTCCTGTTGTCGATACAACTACATATCCGATAGACTTGCCCAAAATGTAAACATTATACGTCATTTCGCAAAAATGTATGCATCCTTTCAAAAAAAGGCTTGACATTTGGGCCATGTGTAGACATGGAGTCCATCCTAATACTGACATTTTATAATAATACCATATTGGGCACTCAGAGTCAACTTGGAAATGATTTCTTCGCTTGATAGATCCGATACCCTTTGTCCTTCACAACTAACTCTACGTTATCTTCTCCAAACAACTGCTGCAGCTTCGCTTCCGCTGATGGCGCTCCCTGTTTCTTCTGAATGACAATCCATAGAGAACCTCCGTCTGCTAAATGCTCATAGGATTGTTCAAAGATGCGATGAACAACCTCTTTGCCTGCACGAATCGGCGGATTGGTGAGAATAACAGAATAATGCTCACTGCCTAGCGCATTGAGGCCATCACTCTCTTGAATCGTGACGTTATGGACTCCATTTAGAAGAGCGTTCTCTCTCGCTAAATCTAAGGCTCGCTCATTCACATCTACCATCGTTACTCGTCCGCGCTTAGCCAGTTTTGCAGCTGTTAATCCAATCGGCCCATAGCCACAGCCGACATCAAGAACGGTGGCGTCTTCAGGAATGCCCATGCAATCAATCAGCACTCGACTGCCGTAATCGACACCACCTTTGGAAAATACACCGGCATCCGACACGAATGCTAGCTGCATACCTCGCAAGGATACCGTCCATTTCTTGCGATTATGCTCTACATCTGGACGCTTGCTGTAATAATGCCCTGCCATCTTGATCCCTTCCTGTCATGGTGAAAATAAAAAGTGCTATCGTTCATTGGCTAAGATGCGCGTCGAGTTCCCTATTTACACTTCGTATTCGATGACACCTAAGCTAAATCGGTAAGTCGTATCTTAGACAACGAACCCCTTGAAAACAAGTTCCAAGGGGTTCGCACTTTGCAAGCAGAGATTACTTCACTTCTACAGATGCGCCAGCTTCTTCGAGCTTCGCTTTTACTGCTTCTGCTTCTTCTTTGCTTACTTTTTCTTTCAATGGTTTCGGGCAGTTGTCTACCAAGTCTTTAGCTTCTTTCAAGCCAAGACCAGTGATTTCACGAACAACTTTGATAACGTTGATTTTGCCTGCGCCTGGTGCAGTCAAGATTACGTCAAACTCAGTTTGTTCAGCTGCGCCAGCATCACCAGCTGCGCCACCCATTACAGCTACAGGAGCTGCTGCAGTTACGCCGAATTCTTCTTCAATTGCTTTAACAAGGTCGTTCAATTCCAATACGGACATGCCTTTGATGGCTTCCAAGATTTGCTCTTTGCTCATTTGTTAAACCTCCATATTTAGTAAAGTGTATGTTACGCGATTAAGCTTACGCTTCCGCTTCGTTCTTCTCTGCAACGGCTTTGACAGCCAATGCGAAGTTGCGCATTGGTGCTTGGAGCACGCTGAGCAACATGGACAACAAACCTTCGCGGGAAGGCAATGCTGCCAAAGCTTTGATTTGATCCACGTCAACGACGCGACCTTCAACTACTCCACCCTTAATTTCAAGAGCTTCGTTTTTCTTCGCAAAGTCGTTCAAGATTTTCGCAGGTGCTACTGCGTCTTCACGACTGAATGCGATAGCTGTCGGACCAGACAATACTTCATCAAGTTCAGACAACTCAGCTTCTGCTGTCGCACGGCGTACCAATGTATTTTTCAATACTTGGAATTCGATGCCTGCTTCGCGCAGTTGCTTACGAAGTTCAGTAACTTGAGAAACTGTCAATCCACGGTAGTCAGCAACAACCGTTGTAGCGCTGCTACGGAATTTCTCAGCGATATCTTGTACAGCTTGCTGTTTCGCTTCGATTACTTTTGCGTTTGCCACTCGTTCCACCTCCTACAAGGTTCTACTTAACACCGCATCCTGTCCGAGATCTTCTACCTACTTCAGCATAAGAAAAGCCTCTGCAGTTTACTACAGAGGCATCACGATAGCACTTGGTGCGCAGACGTGTCAACGACACGCTCCAAGCACTCAGTCTATTTCGAACACCTCGGTAGGAGATTAAGCCTTTCGGCACCTACTGTCTACGGTACGATTATTCAAAAGTTAATTGCACATCATGTGTTAGCAACTCTATTAGCATAGCATGGACAGTTGAACCATGTCAACCACTCACAAAACTTGCCAACAGATTCCCACTAAAGAATAAATCTTAGCGGAAAGATGCTGTGTTCACACGTGCTGCAGGGCCCATCGTGGAAGAAACCGCGATGTTTTTCAAATACACGCCTTTAGCCGCTGCTGGCTTCGCACGGTTCAATGCATCGATCAACGCTTTGAAGTTGTCATGCAACTTGTCTGCATCGAAAGAAGCTTTACCGATTGGTGCGTGGATTTGTCCTGCTTTGTCCAGACGGTACTCGATTTTACCAGCTTTGATCTCTTGAACAGCTTTAGTAACGTCGAATGTAACCGTACCAGCTTTAGGGTTAGGCATGAGACCTTTACCACCGAGGATACGTCCCAATTTACCTACTTCGCTCATCATGTCTGGCGTAGCTACGCAGACATCGAAGTCGAACCAGCCTTGTTGAATTTTGTTGATCATATCTTGATCGCCTACAAAATCAGCACCAGCTGCTTCTGCTTCTTTTGCTTTTTCGCCTTTTGCAAAGACGAGAACGCGTTTTGTTTTACCTGTACCGTGTGGAAGTACAACTACCCCACGAACAGCTTGGTCTTGTTTACGAGGGTCTACACCCAAGCGAACAGCAACTTCTACTGTTTCGTCGAATTTTGCTGTAGCCGATTTTTTAACCAACTCAATGGCTTCCATCGACTCATAAGCAGCATCTCTATCGATAAGCTTAGCAGCTTCGACATATTTCTTGCCACGTTTTGCCATGATTATTTCCTCCTTTGTGGTTTTAACGGATTAACCTCCCACATGCGCCAAAGAAGAACGTATTAGTCTTCTACGACAAAGCCCATGCTGCGAGCTGTACCTTCAACCATACGCATAGCCGATTCAACGGATGCTGCGTTCAGGTCAGGCATTTTTTGCTCAGCGATTTGACGTACAACGTCGCGTTTCACTGTTGCAACTTTTTTCGTGTTCGGTTCACCGGAACCTTTTTCGACCTTAGCCGCTACTTTCAACAATACTGCAGCCGGTGGAGTCTTCGTGATGAACGTAAAGGAACGATCTTCGAATACAGAGATTTCAACAGGAATAATCAAACCTGCTTGATCAGCTGTTTTCGCATTAAATTCCTTACAGAACGCCATGATGTTGACACCCGCTTGACCCAATGCTGGACCTACTGGAGGCGCTGGATTCGCCTTACCCGCTGGAATTTGCAATTTAACGACTTTAATGACCTTTTTCGCCATTTCAAACACCTCCTTGCGCTAGTTATGTGAGGTTCAGGTTGCCCTATCTCACAGTAGAAACCAATAGAAAGATGTATTAGATCTTCTCCACTTGGTGGTAATCCAACTCAAGAGGGGTTTCTCTTCCAAACATGTTGACATGAACCTTAAGCTTCTGCTTGTCTGTAATGATCTCTTCGACCGTACCGACGAAGTTTGCGAAAGGCCCTACCATAATGCGAACCGATTCCTTCAAGTCGAAATCGACTTTTGCTCTCGGATCTTCCATGCCCATTGTCTTTAAGATCTGATCGACCTCTTCAGGCAACAGTGGAATAGGCTTTGAACCAGAGCCGGTAGATCCGACGAATCCGGTAACCCCTGGCGTGTTGCGAACAACATACCAAGACTCATCCGTCTGAATCATTTCAACCAAAACATAACCCGGGTAAACTTTACGCATGACAACTTTCTTTTTGCCATCCTTGTTTACCATTTCTTCTTCCATCGGAACAAGAACGCGGAATATTTTGTCTTCCATGCCCATGGATTCAACGCGCTTTTCCAAATTGGCTTTAACTTTGTTCTCATAACCTGAGTAGGTATGAACAACGTACCATCTTTTTTCCATAACTAAGCCACCTTGGGACTTTATTAAATAATCGCTTCGACTATCGCGGAAATTCCGATATCAAGGACCCAGAAATAAAGCGTCATAAAGATAACCGTGGCTAAAACGACGATCGTATAGCTTGTCAGTTCTTTACGACTGGGCCAGCGAACCTTTTTTAATTCACCCCAGCTGTCGGCAAAGAAGGAAAACATCGAACCGAAACTTTGTTTCAGTTTCCCGAAGAAAGCCACGGACTACACCTCCATCAGACTTATCTCGTTTCGCGATGAGAAGTATGCTCGTTGCAGAACTTGCAGAATTTCTTCAACTCAATGCGGTCTGGGTGATTACGTTTGTTCTTTGTTGTCGTATAGTTGCGTTGTTTGCAGTTCGTGCAAGCCATCGTAACGATTACCCGCATGTAGTACACCTCCTGAAGACACCTTAATGATAAGAAGCGTCGAATTTCCCCAAGCAGAAACGGATTGACCATCCTTCTACAGGGGGACAAATCGTCTCTTGTTCGCTGAATAATCCACTCTCAGTCTAATAACCAATCATTTCTTATTCAGTAAATACGTACGCATATTTAGGGCTACCTAAAACACTTTATCACAAGGGGCAAATGATGTCAATGATAAGATGTTGACGCCGTGGGGGGCGATGTCATTCACTCTATCATATCCGACAGCTGCTTGACAAAGGAAAAGATCACTAATGTTCCTAGTCGCTATCAGTATGGTGGAATATTACGCAATCTAAACCTTCATTCTCGTAAACTTTCGATGTAAAATTAATTGCTTTCAATCGGGAACAGTATGTACACAATGAAAAAGAGCCTATCTCCCATACTAGGTTGATAAGCTCCTACATCTGTATTCGACTAATTAACATCCGCTATCCCCGCCATCCCGTAACTCCAAATATCGCTCCAACTTTCGCTTGACTCGCTGCAGCGCATTGTCTATCGATTTGACGTGGCGATCCAGATCAACGGCAATTTCCTGATAGGAACGCCCATCCAAATACAGCATGAGCACTTTCCGTTCCAAATCGCTCAAAATTTCAGACATCTTGTCCTCGAGCCCAACGAATTCTTCTTGATTAATGATCAATTCTTCTGGATCAGACACCCGCGAGCCACCAATCACATCTAGCAAGGTACGATCTGAATCTTCGTCATATATCGGCTTATCCAACGACACATAAGAATTCAATGGTATGTGCTTCTGGCGCGTCGCAGTCTTAATCGCAGTAATAATCTGTCTAGTAATGCACAGTTCGGCGAATGCCTTGAATGATGCCAGCTTGTCTCCCTTAAAATCACGAATTGCCTTGTATAATCCGATCATGCCCTCTTGAACAATATCCTCACGGTCAGCGCCGATTAGAAAATATGAGCGTGCTTTTGCTCGAACGAAATTGCGGTACTTGTTAATTAAGTATTCGAGCGCTTCGCTATCTCCCTCCCTGACCGCGTCGACTAGCTGTTCATCCGACGAACGATCGTATGAGGAGGTGCTTAATACTTTGAGGTCAACACTCACTAGCAATCCCTCCGGCCTGCAACGCAATCCACCCGTTACATCACAAATGATAGATTCAGTATATATGAATCTATCTATCATCGTCAACCAAAGGAAGCCTTATCCTGTGCGGAATTTGAGCATTATTCCAAAATAAGTCTATGCATTTGACTGCATACGCCAATAATAACGTTGAAAATGACGCTCATGCTCCTGTCCTACGCTACTCAATCTTCTTCCCCTCGGCGCAGCCGTTCAAGCTTAAGCAGTTGATCCAGCTTAAGCTTGCCTTCAATCGGGTTACGCTTGATCGGCTGCAGTGCCTGTTCACGAATCTTCGTCTCCACCTCGCGCCGGGCCTGTACAATAATGAGCCTCAGCTCGCGTGCCGAAATACGAAGTGCACCTTGTGCAAAAGCTACGTTCTGTTCTGTCATGTCTGATGTTGCTACGTAGATTTGACGGCGGCGATGTCCAAGCTCCCTGGCAAGCCGCTCGATGCATTCGTCCGCTGTCTCTTTCTCCTTCGTGAACTGTACAGAGACTTTACCCTGCGTGTACTTGGCGCCTAAACCAGGAACGCGATATGCGTCAAATACCACAATTACTCTTCGGCCGGAATATGCTAGATAGTCTGCAAGCATATTTAACAGTCGTTCTCTTGCTTCATCTAAGTCTTTATCTTTCAGCTCTCTTAATTCCGGCCACGCCCCGATCATGTTGTAGCCGTCAACAAGAAGCACATCGCGCCAATCCTGCCGATCCATATCGGGCAGCCTCAGCCGCGACGCCGGCGCACGACCTCATACATGAAGATGCCTGCAGCTACCGACGCATTAAGCGAGTTAATTTGCCCTGCCATTGGAAGCTTATACAACATATCGCAATTTTCCCGAACAAGTCTGCCCATTCCTTTATTCTCGTTACCGATGACAAGCGCGATTGGAAGATTGAATACATCCGCTTCATAAATGTCTTGAGTTGCTGTTACATCTGTACCTACGATCCACACTCCACGGTCTTTAAGCTGCTGCATCGTCTGAACCAAATTCGTCACCTTGGCTACCGGCACATACTCGACAGCTCCAGCAGAAGTCTTAGATACCGTAGCAGTCAGTCCAGCTGAGCGGCGCTTCGGAATAACTACGCCATGCGCACCTGTGCAGTCCGCTGTCCGAAGAATGGAGCCCAAATTGTGCGGATCCTCGATCTCATCCAATAGGATCAGAAACGGAGTCTCGCCTTTAGCCTCAGCTTGAGCTAAAATATCTTCCACTTCTACATAATGATAAGCTGCAACCTGTGCGACAACTCCTTGATGCTGAACCCCCTCGACCATTTGATCGAGCTTGCGCTTATCGACCATTTGAATCACGACGCCAGCTTTCTTGGCTTCTGCAATAATCGGCCCTGTTAAATGTTTTTGTGCATTTTCCGCAATCCATACTTTATTTATCGTTCTCCCGGATTTGAGCGCCTCGGTTACCGAATGCTTCCCGGCAATATATTCTTCTTCATGCATGCGTAAGTGTGCCTCCCGTCTAGATGTTTCCCTTTTACTTTTGCTGCTGTTCTGTCCCATGTGCTTGAACAATCATAGTAACGAATTGCCGCATCCGTTCAAAATTTTCATTCAGATATAAATAGCCGAATAAAGATTCAAGCGCTGTAGCCTGTCTATATTCACTTACGTTCGCACTTTTCGGCACACTGGACTTCGTATTGCGTCCTTGGCGAACGACGTCTGCCTCTTCATCTGTTAATATCGGCATCAGAAGCGATAGCGCACGCGCCTGCGCCTTGGCAGATACATACCCCGTCGCTTCACGATGCAGGTGGTTCGGCCGATGATTCGGCTGTGATATAAGATATTGTCTGATGGCAACTTCGAAGATTGCATCGCCTATATAAGCGAGTACAATCGGATTAAGCTGCTGCGGCCGCTTGGTCGGGGCGAAAGGGAACAGCCATGTTCCAGTATCCCCTGACCTTGCTTCAATTGTTGTCGATTGATGTTCCTGTTGATTATCATTCATTGCGTATGCATAAGCTCCTTCGTCGACCGTAATGCCGCTGCGACTATTTTCGGCGCCAGCGCACACCCTGAGGCGTATCTTCCAGAACGATCCCCTGCTCGGTTAACAGATCGCGAATTTCATCGGCTCTCGCCCAGTTTTTCGCTTTGCGAGCATCGTTGCGTTCTTGGATAAGTTGGTCGATTTCCTCATCCAGCAATTCCTCTTCCTTCTCCAATACCAGTCCAAGCACCTCGTTCATCGCTTCAAAGGCATCCAGCAATGCTTCCAAGTCCCCAGCTGCAAGCGAATCAGCTTGCTGCAAATACGAATTCGCCTCACTTGCCCATTCGAATACAGCAGTAATGGCATCTGCCGTATTGAAGTCATCCTGCATCTTCGCATCAAAGGTCTCTAGAATGGAAGCTATCTTCACTTGAAGTGCCTCGTTCGCATCTTCCTGCACAGATGGATCTGTATTCAGAGATGCCAATGCATGGCGGACATTCGCAACTGCATTCGCTATGCGGCTGACGCTTTTCTCTGCCTGTTCCATCGCTTCTGCATTGAAGTTCAGTGGGTTGCGATAGTGTGTCGACAACATGAAGTAGCGCAGAGCAGCCGGATCATATTGCTTAAGCAATTGATGAACCGTTACCCCATTACCAAGCGACTTCGACATTTTTTCATTATCAATATTAATATATCCGTTATGCATCCACACGTTGGCAAGTGGTTTTCCTGTCACGGATTCGGACTGTGCAGCCTCACATTCGTGGTGCGGGAACTGAAGATCCTGGCCGCCGCCATGGATATCGATCGTTTCACCCAAATATTTGCGCGACATAGCCGAGCATTCAATATGCCAGCCTGGACGGCCTTCGCCCCATGGGCTTGACCAAGAGATTTCCCCTGGCTTCGCCGCTTTCCATAAGACGAAGTCAGCAGCGTCATCCTTGCGCTCATCCACTTCGATTCGAATTCCGAGCTGCAGCTCATCAATGTTCTGACCGGAAACCTGGCCATACTTCGCAAATTCTCTCGTACGGAAATACACATCTCCGCCCGATTCATAAGCCTTACCGTTTGCCACAAGCTCTGAGATGAAGGCGATGATTTCCTCCATATTATCCGTTACACGCGGGTTATTCGATGCACGGCGAATACCTAGACCATCATTATCCTCATAGAACGCCTGAATAAAGCGCTCCGCAACTTCTTGTACCGTGGATCCCAGATCTGCTGCTTTGCGGATCAGCTTGTCATCAACATCTGTGAAATTCACGATGTAGTTTACTTCGTAATCCAGCGTCTCTAAATAACGGCGAACAACGTCAAAAAAGATCGCAGGCCGCGCATTTCCGATATGGATATAGTCATACACAGTTGGCCCGCATACATACATCGTAATGCGATCCGGATCTATCGGCTGAAACGGCTCTTTCGTACGTGTCAGCGTATTATAAATGTGCAAAGTCATGCAAGTCACTCCTCCTTGATGTTCGGGCATTTATTTGTTCACTTTCTCAAGTTCTTTCCTCGGTTGTTGGACAGACTCCTCTACTTGTATGCTTTCTTGACTTTCAGTCTCTGCAATTTCAGAGTCTCTGCCTTGGGGATGCTTAAGTTGGTGCAGTTCAGCTCTCAATGCATCCATCTCAATCTGCATGCTTCGAAGCATATCAATCACTGGGTCAGGCAGTTGGGCATGGTTCAAGCGGTCAATGCGCACTCCATCCTGCTTCACTACACGTCCCGGAATGCCCACGACTGTACAGTTCGGCGGTACTTCCCGGAGCACGACGGAATTGGCTCCAATGCTTGAATTGTCTCCAATAGTGAAAGAGCCAAGCACTTTCGATCCAGAAGCAATGACGACATTGTTCCCAATCGTCGGATGCCGCTTCCCCTTCTCTTTCCCCGTACCTCCAAGTGTTACGCCTTGGTAAATGACTACATCATCGCCAATCTCACAGGTTTCACCAATGACGACTCCCATGCCATGGTCAATAAACAGTCTTTGGCCAATCCTCGCTCCAGGATGTATTTCAATTCCCGTCATGAACCGGCTTATTTGCGAAATAATGCGCGCAGTCGTAAACCAGCGCCAACGATAGAACCGATGTGCAATGAGATGCGCCCAGATGGCATGCAGGCCTGAATAGGTAAAGATTACTTCGAATCGGTTGCGCGCCGCCGGGTCGTTATCGAACACCGCCTGCACATCGGATTTCATTCTTCGAATGACACGCCACATGCTCTGTCCCCCCCGGAACTCAGCGAATTGAGTTAGCATTCCTCTCTCATACACACAAGCGGATACATAAATTCATCACAATAAAAAACGCCCCTGCAGCATGATGCTGCAGAGACGCGATGCGCGGTTCCACTCTGCTTGGACAACATCATATCTCCGCTATTGCCATCGTATATCTATCCTCCACTTACACCGGATACAAAACCATGACATAGCCAAATACTTGTTGCCCCTCTTGAATATCCTTAACGCGGATGATTCGCCACCCCCTACCCATGTACTCAGGTACATGCTCAAGGGCGGAGCTTCCGGGTGCATCGCATAAGCTTAAAAATGGAACGACTCACAGCCTGTAAGGAGCGATGGACACCAGATCCATAGTCTTCCTTATCTCGATCGTTCTCTCTGTTCATTTTTATCCCGCTTATACTCTCCCGTTCAACGCTTTTATTAGTATGCTCAATCATACTGTACGAAGCATGACTTTCCTTCAGAACGAAATAATGAAAAGGATTCTATCGTTAAGTATATTCGAAGCTCCTACTGCATGACAATAACAATCGATGAAAGTTATCCGCATGTGCATTCGAATCATATCCTATCCAAAAACATCAAATCTGATCTATCCATTCAAGCGAGCTAGGACCTTCTCTTTACCAAGCAGAACAATCGTCTCATTCAAATCACGGCCGTGCATTTGCCCAGATACTGCAACACGAACCGGCATGAACAGACCTTTTCCCTTGGCGCCTGTTTCCTTCTGAACTTCCTTCAAGGATACCTTGATCGTATCTGCATCCCAAGTCGTTGCAGCTTCCAGCTTCGCACGAAGTGCTGCCAATACAGTAGGAACCTGCTCTTCAGCGAGCACTGCCTTAGCTTCTTCGTCGATGACAAGTTCTTCACGGAAGAACATCTCCGACAATTCCACAATGTCGGATGCACAGTTCATTTGCTCCTGATACAGCTTCACAAGTGCAGTCGCCCAAGCTTGCTGCTCTTCATTCAGCTGCTCTGGCAAGCGTCCTGCACGCTGGAGGTGAGGAATCGACAATGCCGCAATGCGATCAGGTTCTGCTTTCTTCATATACGTATTATTAATATGCGTCAGCTTATTCGTATCAAATACAGCAGGGCTCTTGGACAAGCGCGTCTCGTCAAAGATCGAGATGAGCTCCTCCATTGAGAAGATCTCTTCTTCCCCTTTTGGTGACCAGCCAAGCAATGCGATGAAGTTAACCATTGCCTCTGGCAAGTAGCCGAGCTGCTCATATTGTTCAATAAATTGAATGATCGACTCATCCCGTTTGCTGAGCTTCTTGTGATTCTCATTTACGATAAGCGTCATATGTCCAAATACAGGCGCTTCCCATCCAAACGCTTCAAAGATCATCAATTGGCGAAGCGTATTCGTCACATGATCTTCTCCACGCAGAATGTGAGACATCCGCATCAAATGGTCATCGATGACAACCGCGAAGTTATAAGTCGGTATACCGTCCTTCTTCACGATAACCCAGTCGCCTGTTGTATCGGATTCAAACGTAATTTCACCTTTAACCATATCATTAAAGGTATACGAGCGTCCTTGCGGCACGCGGAAGCGGATGCTAGGCTTGCGGCCTTCTGCCTCCAGGTGTGCATGATCCTCAGCGGACAAGCTGCAGCACTTGCCGGAATACTTCGGCGTTTCGCCGCGTTCAACTTGTGCTTCCCGCTCCGCTGCAAGCTCTTCTTCCGTACAATAGCAGCGATAGGCAAGCCCGCGCTCTAGAAGCTCGTCCACATATTTATTATAGATATCCAAGCGCTCCGTCTGACGGTACGGGCCGAAATCCCCGCCTACATCAATGCTCTCATCCCAATCCATGCCGAGCCACTTCATGTACGTAAATTGGTTCTCTTCTCCGCCTTCCACATTGCGCTTCACGTCCGTATCCTCGATGCGAACGATGAACTTACCCCCATGGTGACGTGCGAACAAATAGTTAAACAATGCCGTACGCGTATTACCAATATGTAAGTGTCCTGTAGGGCTTGGTGCGTAACGAACTCGAATATCGTTATTCATGATTGCTTCACTCCCGTACTTTGTCTTTCCATCAATCATTTCATCATACCATATTGTGAAATAAGCAGACAACAGCCTGTGCGGCAATTCCCTCACCGCGTCCAGCAAATCCTAATTGTTCCGTTGTCGTAGCCTTCACATTCACCTGCGAATCCTCTGCGCCGAGAGCGCGAGCGATATTCGCTACCATCGCTGGAATATGCGGCAGCATCTTCGGTTTCTGTGCAATAATCGTGCAATCGATGTTGCCAAGTCGATAACCGCGCTCAACAGCTAGCTGCCATACATGCTCTAACAGCTTCATGCTGTCCGCATCCTTGAATGCAGGATCCGTATCTGGAAAATGCTTGCCGATATCCCCTAATCCTAGTGCGCCCAGAATTGCATCACTTACCGTATGCAGAAGCACATCAGCATCTGAATGCCCAAGCAATCCCTTCTCGTAAGGAATATGAACGCCACCAATAATGCACGGCCGTCCCTCTACTAACTGGTGCACGTCGAATCCCTGTCCCACTCTAATCATACGTAAGCCTCCCTCTCCTTCTGCCTCAACATTCAATTTCGCTTAGCTTCATGACGAGACAGCCACCATGCAGCCCAATCCAGATCATCCGGCGTCGTTAGCTTAATGTTCGTGTAGCTCCCCTCCACTACGTGAACAGCAATTCCCATCCGCTCAACAAGCATCGCATCATCCGTTCCCACGAATTGCTCCTGCTCCGCGAGCTCATGAGCAGCCATTACATCAGCAAGCCGGAAAGCCTGTGGTGTCTGAATCGCCCATAAGCTGCTGCGATCAGGTGTTGCCGTAATAATACCGGACTTGTCCACCTGCTTAATGGTATCCTTGACCGGAACGGCCAATACGGCCGCTCTGTGCTGCCGGGCCGCATCGTAACATGCGCTTACTCTGCCCGGCTCTACAAAGGGCCGTACACCATCGTGGATGCACACATATTCGAGTCCACGCGCTTTCAGAGCCTGCAAGCCAGCATATACTGAATGCTGACGTTCCTTGCCTCCTGTAACGATGTCTTGAACCTTATGCAATCCGTATTGTTTCACCCATGCTTCGCAGCGCGCATAATCCTGTTCCGTGGTTACCCATGCGATCGATTCGCACTCAACCATGGACTGAAACCGCTCTACGGTATGGATGATTACTGGCTTATCCTGTAAATGCAAATACTGCTTACTCTCTTCCGTGCCCATGCGCGTGCCTCTGCCAGCAGCGACTATGACCACGCCAAACCCTCTGTCCATCCTTACTAACCCCCATGATGGTAGTATCCCCATCATACCTGTTTATTGGGCTTTTTCCAACAGTTTTGGCTTAGCAAATATCATTCGTCCTGCTGACGTCTGAAGTACACTGGTCACCAGAACCTCCATCGTCATGCCGATATAATCTCTGCCGCCCTCAACGACGATCATCGTACCATCATCCAAGTAGGCTACACCTTGACCATGTTCCTTACCATCCTTGATGACTTGAACAACAATCTCTTCTCCTGGGAGAACCACTGGCTTCACAGCGTTGGCTAGATCGTTAATATTGAGCACTGATACTCCCTGCAGCTCACATACCTTGTTCAAGTTGAAATCATTCGTGACGACTTTCCCCTTTAGCAGCTTCGCGAGCTTAACCAGCTTGCTGTCTACCTCCGAAATTTCGTCAAAGTCCCCTTCATAAATGAGTACTTTTACTTCCAGTTCTTTTTGAATTTTATTCAGAATGTCCAACCCTCTGCGTCCACGGTTCCGCTTGAGCAAGTCCGACGAATCCGCGATATGCTGCAACTCCTCTAAGACGAACTCAGGAATGACGATTGTCCCTTCAATGAATCCGGTCTTGCATATATCTGCGATGCGACCATCAATGATGACGCTTGTATCCAAGATCTTATGTTCTTCCATTCCTCTGCTCTTCTCTTCACCTCGTTCAGGCATGCGGAAGGCGGAGACCCACTTTACAATCTCATCCTGCTTCATAAGTGCTGCTTGCAACCCTGCTGCTGACAGCAGGACAATCATACAAACCGATACCATACGCCCTACTGTCCCAAACGGCTCAAATAGCGGTACAAGCAACCCCCCAAAGGACAGTCCCATCAATGCGCCAGAAGCTCCAATCACCAGCATCCCTGCTGACATATTCACCATGCGTTCTTCCAAGCTGCCCCATAACCGTGCCAATGGCGTAAAAAGTGCACGACCCATCACAATAAAGCAAAATGCCCCGCCAAGTGCCCATAACAGTCCGTTAGAAGTTATTCCAGGGTTGGATAATGACGAAAACTCCATTGTCTGCATATTCCAATACCGATGGAACTCTGTCCCACTCCATGCTCCGATCAATCCTGCAACCGCATAAAATAATCGTCTGAACACGAAGTCCACCTCCTTATCTAATTTGAATATCTTTACAATTATGGCCCAACCCTCTCGCTCCTAATCGTCCATTCTTACATTTTTAAATTCGAGGCGAAGTTGAAATGTAGGAAATCCTAGTCGTATAATAGGGGAGTAGTACGGAATGGGGATAGCTGAAATAACGTGAGTCCCTTGAGCAGTATGGCTCGGGCCGAACCACGATTCCATGAATAGAGGTGGATGAGTAATGAGTACTTCCAGTTTGCAATCTTTGCAGGATCAAGTCGGCGATTTATTGTTAAGACACCGAAGCTTGCTGGACATTCTTTCGAAATACGGACAGTCTGACGCCTCGGTAAACCGCGCGGTAACGAAAGCCATAACAGAATGTGGCTGCTTGGAGCTGCATGCGAAGCGGCAGCCCTACCATGACGACATGGATATGGATCAAGCGAAGCAATCTCTTGAATCACATGTTCAAGGTCACTTATGCGAGAACTGCAAGGATGTTGTGAAGAGCGAGCTTGGCAAGCACCTATTCTATATGTCTGCCCTGTGCAATCTGCTTGATATTGATCTTGACGATGTCGTCAAACAGGAATCGAGCAAGTGCCAAACTCTCGGGATATTCAACCTGTCCTAATGGAATGAAGAAGAACTGAAAATTGATACAAGATAATTGGAACGGAAATCATATACAACACAAAAAGCACCTGCCGCCCAATTATGGACTGCAAGTGCTTTTCTTTTGGGTTTATTCGCTTAAGAATGCTTCGACTGGTACCACTCTTCCGCATCAAGCTGTTTCTTGCGGCGGCGATTCAGCATTCTAACGTTTTTTTTTAAACCAAGCAGCGCATACAGTACCAACGGCACAAAAATCAGCTTCGGTGTCTGTTCTGGCTGCCATACCGCGATCGCTACTGCCCCTGCAATAACAAAAGGCGTAATCCAGATGGCCTTCTTCGGAATACCGACTTTCTTGAAGTTCGGATATTTCACAGTACTAACCATTAAGTAAGATAATAAAATCATCGCTATCATAAGATAAGCCGCTGGGATGCTCTCATGGAACAAGGCAAGTGTACATGCCACACCGCCAGCCGCTGGGATTGGCAAGCCGATGAAATACCCCGGAATACCATCCTTAACGTTGAAGCGTGCAAGTCGCAGTGCACCACAAATCGGGAAGATTGCGGTAACGATGCAAGCCAGCACCGGGTTACTATCTGTAAAAGCGACGGCATACATAATAAAGGCTGGCGCTACACCGAATGAAATCACATCGGATAGGGAGTCAAGCTCCTTGCCGAATTCACTCTGTGCGTTCAATGCTCTTGCTACACGCCCATCCAATCCGTCGAGCAACATGGCAATAATAATCATAAGAGCTGCTAAGTTGTAGTCATCGTGAAACGCAAGCATGATGGAAATGATTCCGAGAAACAAGTTACCGATCGTAAACAAGCTCGGAATGGACTTTGTAATCATAGGTTCACCTCTAATTTTACTATGCCCAACGTACGTCCTTTCATTGTAGGAAAATCAAATTTGCCTGTCAATGAAGACCTGCTCCTGAATCCGCTTAAGCCCTTCCTTAATCGCACGAGCGCGAACTTCGCCAATGCCGTCTACTTCATCCAATTCCTCAATCGTTGCCATCATGACATGAGGGAGGTATTGGAAGGTTTCGACTAAGTTGTGAATAATGACATTAGGAAGTCTTGGTATCTTGCTAAGAACGCGGTAACCGCGCGGCGAAACGGATTCTTCCTGAATCGTGCTCGTCGTCGGGTAACCGAGCAGTCTTATTAAATGATGGGTATCAAGCAGTTCATCTGCCGTGCATTTCTTAAGTTGGGCTATGATCTCACGTACCTTCTCATCGCTTCCGTCCCGGGCATAATCCTTCAACAGCAGCCAAGCGTCTTCTTCGGTGTTGCTTACGAGCTCTTCGAGCTGCATGCTGATAAGACGTCCCTCTGTTCCCAGTTCGTTGATGTAACGCTTGATCTCCATCTTAATACGTAACACCATCTCAATACGTTGCACAACGTTTACGACATCGTATAAGGTAACCAATTCTTCGAACTCGGATGCAGTTAAATTTGTCATGCCTTGTACAAGCACAACCTTATATTTTTCCAATGTCTGAATCGCTTGGTTCGCCTTCGTGAGAATAACGCCAATCTCCTTAAGTGCATAACGCAGACTGCCTTGGTACAGTGTAATGACATTCCGGCGCTGGGAGATGGAGACTACCAGCTTCCCCGTCTGCTTCGCTACCCGCTCCGCTGTCCGGTGCCGGATGCCTGTCTCCGTAGATGGAATGGAGGAATCCGGAATGAGCTGTGTGTTCGCATATAATATCCGCTTAATGTCTTCACTCAAGATAATGGCGCCGTCCATCTTGGCCAGTTCGTACAAGTAGCTCGGTGAGAAGTCACAGTTAATGGAGAATCCCCCGTCTACAACTTCCATTACTTCTGGACTGTATCCAACGACAATAAGTGCCCCTGTCTTCGCGCGCAGCACATTCTCAAGCCCGTCGCGGAAAGGCGTTCCTGGTGCGACCATCCGCAGCAGGTCGTTCATAATATCCAGTTGGCTTTCCTTCATTCTATATCTATGCCCCCTAACCTAACGCCACAGCTAATGCTTCAGCAACCGTATTTACTCCAATAATCTCAATATTGGCAGGCGGCTTCCAGCCGCGCAAGCTCTTCTCTGGTAATATAATGCGCTTGAATCCAAGCTTCTCTGCTTCCTTCACTCGCTGTTCTGCACGAGATACCCCACGCACTTCACCGGTTAACCCCACTTCGCCAAAGACAACATCGAATGGTTGTGTCGGCATATCTCGGAAGCTCGAAGCAATTGCAACCGCCATAGCCAAGTCAACAGCTGGCTCATCAAGCTTAATTCCACCCGCTACATTCACGTATGCATCCTGATTTTGCAGGAACATTCCCATTCGTTTCTCCAGCACCGCAATAATAAGCGCCAGACGATGATGATCAATCCCTGTCGCCATCCTCCGCGGAGACGGGAAGTTCGTCGCCGATACGAGCGCCTGCATCTCAACAAGGACGGGACGGGTTCCCTCAAGGCTGGCTACAACCGTGGATCCAGCAACACCTAGCGGTCTCTCCTGCAGGAACATCTCGGATGGGTTCTTCACCTCGACAAGTCCGCCCTCCGTCATCTCGAAGATTCCTATCTCATTGGTCGAACCGAACCGGTTCTTTACAGCCCGCAAAATGCGATAGGAATGATGCCGCTCTCCTTCGAAATAAAGGACACAATCGACCATATGCTCCAGCAGCCGCGGACCGGCAATCGCACCTTCCTTCGTCACATGTCCAACAAGGACAGTTGCGATGCCCTTCCCTTTAGCGATGCGCATGAATGTGCTTGTGCATTCGCGTACTTGTGCAACACTGCCGGGAGCTGATTCCACCGAAGGTTGAAAGACGGTCTGGATGGAGTCGATAACGAGGAAGTCAGGCTGCGCCGCCTCAAGCGCCTCCTCGATATATTGCAGATTCGTCTCACTGAGGACGAATAAGTTCTCCGACAAGACACCAAGACGATCTGCCCGCAGCTTCGTCTGACGCATCGATTCCTCACCAGATACGTACAGCACCTTGAGGCCGCTGGCAGCCAGTGCATTGGAAGTCTGCAGTAGAAGTGTTGACTTCCCGATACCCGGGTCGCCCCCCACTAGAATAAGTGATCCAGGAACAACACCGCCGCCCAGTACGCGGTTCAACTCACTAAGTGTCGTAGTGAGTCTAGGTTCACGTCCACTTTCTATGTGTATGATAGATTGCGGCTTTTCTTTCGTTTGAATCAAGGAAGAATGCACACCTGCTGTCTTTATGACTGTCTCCCGCTCTTCCACCATCGTATTCCACTCACCGCAGCCAGGGCATTTCCCCATCCATTTCGGTGTTTCGTATCCACATTCCGTACAGAAAAATTTCGTTTTCACTTTGGCCATGAAGCCGACACTCCTAATCAATATGCTGCAAGTCGTCGGTCGCCATGTCCGCAAACAGGTACCTCGTTACTCATTACTCATTAGTTTACCATTTTTAAGAAGGAGGATAAAGTGCTTTAGCATATCGCAAGCAGAAACAGGCATATGTGGAGCAATAAATAACGAAGAAAAAAAGAACCGTACCTTCCTCCGGGAGGGAGAAAGTACGATTCTTTCCTAAATACTACAGTTCATTATACATGTGCTGTGTTAACCTCGTTGTTGCGCAGGACGAGCAGCTCGCCATCTTTCTCGTCGATGACGACGGCATCGCCCTTGCTGACATTACCCTTCAACAATTCCTCTGACAGGCGATCCTCGATATGCTTCTGAATCGCTCTACGCAATGGACGGGCGCCATACGCTGGATCAAAGCCTTCCTTCGCGAGGAAATTCTTCGCATTGTCTGTCAATTGGAAATCAACATCCTGTTCCTTCAGGCGCTTGCGAAGCTCACCAGCCATCAAGGATACGATTTCAGCGATGTGCTTCTGCTCCAAGGAGTGGAACACGATAATTTCATCAATCCGGTTCAAGAATTCTGGGCGGAAGCTCTTCTTCAATTCACCCATCACTTTATCCTTCATGTTGTTGTAGTCTTTGCCTGCATCATCAACTGCAGTGAAGCCAAGCGTAGAATTACGCTTAATTGCTTCGGCCCCAACGTTGGATGTCAGGATGATAAGCGTGTTACGGAAGTCCACTACACGTCCCTTCGAATCGGTGAGACGGCCATCTTCCAACACTTGAAGCAAAATGTTGAATACTTCTGGATGTGCCTTCTCGATTTCGTCCAACAAGACGACTGAGTATGGCTTACGGCGAACCTTCTCCGTCAATTGGCCGCCCTCTTCATAGCCGACATATCCCGGAGGCGCTCCGACGAGACGAGCTGTCGAATGCTTCTCCATGTATTCGGACATATCAATTCGGATTACCGCATTCTCATCACCGAACAAAGATTCGGCCAAGGCACGAGCAAGCTCAGTCTTACCTACCCCAGTTGGGCCAAGGAAGATGAAGGAGCCCATCGGACGCTTCGGATCCTTCAACCCTGCACGCGCACGGCGGATTGCACGACTCACTGCTTTCACCGCTTCATCTTGGCCGATGACACGCTCATGAAGAATCTCTTCCATCTTGAGCAAGCGCTCTGTCTCTTCTTCCTTCAGCTTCAATACCGGAATTCCGGTCCAGCTCGCTACGACTTGAGCAATATCCTCTGGCGTAACTTCAGAATCCACGCGTCCCTGCTTCTCTTTCCACTGGTTGCGAACGGTCTCCAGTTCTTCGCGCATCTTCTGCTCCGTATCACGCAGCGCAGCGGCTTTCTCGAATTCTTGGCTTTGCACAGAGGCGTCCTTCTCTTTGCGGATGTCTTCCAAACGTGCTTCAAGCTCTTTCAAATTTGGTGGTACTGTATACGAATGAAGGCGAACTTTCGAGCTCGCTTCATCAATCAAGTCAATTGCCTTATCTGGCAGGAAGCGGTCTGTAATATACCGATCCGAGAGCTTCACCGCTTGCTCAATTGCCTCATCGGTAATTTTCACACGGTGATGGGCTTCATAACGATCACGCAGCCCAGTCAAGATCTGGATTGCTTCCTCTGGTGTAGGCTGGTCAACCGTAATCGGCTGGAAGCGGCGTTCGAGCGCTGCATCCTTCTCGATATATTTGCGGTACTCATCAAGTGTTGTCGCCCCAATGCACTGCAGCTCTCCACGAGCCAATGCAGGCTTCAAAATGTTCGATGCATCAATGGCGCCTTCAGCACCGCCGGCACCGATGAGCGTATGCAATTCATCGATGAACAGAATGACATTGCCTGCTTGGCGGATTTCATCCATGATCTTCTTCAGGCGATCCTCGAACTCACCCCGGTATTTCGTTCCGGCTACAACCGAACCCATGTCAAGCGTCATAACACGCTTATCGCGAAGCGTCTCTGGAATTTCATTGTTAATAATTTTCTGTGCCAAACCTTCTGCTACGGCCGTCTTACCAACCCCAGGCTCTCCGATAAGTACGGGATTGTTCTTCGTACGGCGGCTCAGTACTTGAATGACGCGCTCAATTTCCTTCGAACGGCCGATAACCGGATCAAGATTTCCTTCCTTCGCTACTGCTGTCAGATCACGAGCTAAGCTGTCCAGTGTCGGTGTGCTTACATTTTGCGATTGTCCATGATGGCTGGATACCGCTTCGCTGCTTCCAAGCAGCTGCAGCACTTGTTGACGTGCCTTGTTCAAGCTAATGCCAAGGTTGTTCAACACCCGTGCTGCTACGCCTTCTCCTTCCCGGATCAAGCCAAGCAGAATGTGCTCTGTACCCACATAAGTGTGGCCAAGCTTGCGCGCTTCATCCATGGACAGCTCAATCACTTTCTTCGCACGCGGGGTATATGCAATATTGAGTGGCTGTTCTTGACCGCGCCCGATCAAGGTTTCGACTTCGTCCTGAATCTTCTCCAATCCAAGGCCAAGCGCTACAAGTGCCTTAGCTGCGATGCCTTCCCCTTCGCGAATAAGTCCAAGCAGAATATGCTCCGTTCCGATATTGTTATGCCCGAGTCGTACTGCTTCTTCTTGTGCCAAAGCCAATACTTTCTGCGCACGTTCTGTGAATCTACCGAACATCATAAGTGTTGCACCTCCATATTACATTATGATTTAGATTTGGATAACGTCTCGCGAATCATCTTCGCGCGATATGAATCCCGATCTTCTTGAGATAATGTCGTGTTGTATTTATATTGTAAGAAGCCTGGCTGTGTCATGACCAATAATTCATTCAGTTGTGACGATTGAATATGCTGCAGGATGCCAAGGTCAGAACCAAGCCTAATGTCGGACAACCGCTGTGCGGCTTCTTTTGAATCCATAATCACTGCATGCTTCAAAATTCCATATGAGCGGCAAATGCGATCCGTAAGCCGCATGCTATTGCTTGTCAGCAGCTGTTCCCGAGCTGCCTTCTCATGCTCGATTAATTGCTTCACAACACTGTACAAATTATCAATAATCTCAGATTCGGATTGACCTAATGTAATCTGATTTGATATTTGGAACAGGTTGCCGATCGCTTCGCTTCCTTCTCCGTATATGCCTCTAACCGCCAATCCAACTTGGGTAACGGCCTGAAGCATGAGGTTAATCTGCTGTGTCATTACCAATGCCGGCAAGTGCATCATCACCGATGCCCGTATTCCTGTTCCCACATTCGTCGGGCAGCTTGTTAAGAAACCTCTCTTCTCATCGAAGGCGTAGTCGATTTGCGATTCAAACACATCATCGATGCGGTTAGCCTGCTCCCAAGCCTCACGAATTTGCAGCCCTGGAGATAGGCATTGAATACGAAGATGATCTTCCTCGTTAATCATGATGCTTATCGACTCATCCTCACTGACAATGACCGCGCCATTGCGGGACTCATTTGCCAAACTCGGGGATATCAAATGCTTCTCTACTAGAACTTGCTTCTCTGTATCGCTAAGCTCTGCCAGCTCTAATTCATGAAAGTGATTCAATTGCGCAAATTCCGGGTCTTTCATGACTGCTGACAAACGATCCAACACCTCGGCCGATTGTTGATTCGTAGCCAAGATCGGGAACGGCAGTCCGCTAATATTCCGTGCTATACGGATACGGCTGCTGATGACGATATCGGAATCCGGGCCCGTGCCGCGCATCCAATCGCTTAGGGCTTCTTCAATAAATCGTCGCTCTGTCATCTCGTCATCTCCTTCCAATTCGCACTGCTTATTGTCATCTTACTCTCTCGATAGCGCTTGTATCCTAGGTGCTATGAACTGCTTCTCTCCGAATCGCTTGGCGGCTGCTTCTCTAATTCGCGAATACGGTCACGCAAGGTTGCGGCCTCTTCGAACTCTTCACGCAAAATACTGAACTGCAGCTGCTTCTTCAATTCTTCCAGCTCGCGTCTGCGCTGAATTCGGCCTCCCCCACGCTTCGGAATTTTGCCAACGTGAACGGTATTGCCATGTACCCGCTTCAATAGCGGATCTAAGCGCTCACCGAAAAAGGTGTAGCATTCATCACAGCCAAAGCGGCCGAGCTTACCGAACTGTGCATAAGTCAGTCCGCACTTCTCACAGCGCATAGGCTGTGGCTTCGCATCTTCCTTAGCTCCCTGTTTGCTGCCTGTCAGATCAAAATCAAGCAATCCCGACAATAAATTATGGATGGAGAATCCGTTCGCCGTGCCTGGAATCCATTCGCCTTTTTCCCGGGCACATGATTCACAAATGTGAAACTCCGTCTTCTGTCCATTAATGATTTTCGTAAAATGCAGGGTAGCCGGTTTCTGACCACATTGTTGACACACCATAACCGTCTCTCCTCCTTTATAGGTAGCATCCATCTTACATACTTACATCTCTACTTGCTAAGTAGTGCCAGCAGCATCGACCTTAGCAGCCGGGCACGTATCTCGTCGCGGTAGGGAAGCTTTACTGTTATATTGTCCCGAGAAACAGCAGCCCGCAGCAGATTCGCTTCCCGGCGGGAGATGAATTCCGCTTCTTCTAGTTGATAGATAAGACCTTCAGCGGCACTCTGCTCAATCTGCTCCCCAATGGATTCGCACAAATGATTATGAATCGCTTGATGGGCTGGCAAGTCAATTCGCTGAATGCGAATATACCCTCCACCGCCACGTTTGCTCTCAACAACATAACCCTTCTCCAACGTAAAGCGTGTGCTGATCACATAGTTAATCTGCGATGGAACACAAGAGAATTGTTCTGCCAAGTCATTGCGCTGAATCTCAACGGCACCTTCCGAACTCTCAAGTAATATATGCTTCAAGTAGTGCTCGATTAGGTCGGAAATGTTGCGCATCTTCTCCCCCCTTTCCGCCTGCAGCAGTCTCTATATTAGGTTTAACCAAATATAAGCCTCACTTATTCTAGTTTGGCGCAATATTTTGAACTTTTTTGACTATTAATCTGACTTTGACTTTCTTTGACTTTATTTTTATTATAGCGCACTCGTTTGATTTTGCAACTATTTTAGATCGATTTCATCAGCTATTCTACACGATGATGTGGATAACCTTCTTCTTGGTTAAAAAGCACACGCTCATTCCATCTCAATTACGCAATATATTCAATTACACGGTTGATGGTAAGCCCTATTCATGAAACTCTATATGTGGATACCTGGGAGCTTCTCCACAATCGTGGATAAATGATGGGTTAAATGTGCATAAAGAGACTCATTTATCCCTTCTCCACAGCTTGTTCATTGAGAAATATGCATGGTGTACATTTTACCGCTATGTTCGTCCAATTATTCACATGTGAATAACAAATTGAAACAAGCTAATGAATGATTGCGTTCGTTCCAGTATAAAAACTCCCGCTGCCGTCTTTACGGATGACACGGGAGTGATGGTCGTGCTATTCAGCAATATATTGTAGAGCAAGGAGAAGTCTGGTCAATGCAACTCCCGCTTCTGCTCGTGTAGCGTTGCCGCTAGGACGCAGCGTGCGGTCTTGGTAGCCATTAAGGAACTCAGTTGAGAGTTCCAGATGATGACCTGCAAGACGAGCAGCATTGACAAGCATTTGTGCCAATTCCTCGCGAGTAATGGATGCATTCGGATGGAATGATCCGTCACCATCCCCCTCAACAAGCTTCAGTTGCACCGCAGTCGCAAGTGCATCTGCATACCAAGCTGATGCTGGCACATCCATGAAGGCATCCTTGGACAGTTTCTGTCCTTGGACATCGCCATAGCCTAACGCCCGCACAAGCATGGACGTGAATTCTGCTCGAGTTACCATATCATTCGGGGCAAACTGTCCATTTCCTCTGCCTTGAATAATGAACTTAGAAGCTAGCAGCTCCATATTTGCTTTCGCCCAATGGCCATTCAAATCATGGAAGCTCGGTGCATACTTGAGTACTGCGAAGATACCGTTAAAATCGTGCTTCATGTTCATTACCGAATGCGATTCGCCCTCAGTGCGCTCCATCCAGGACGGAACGAACGAGAATATCTTTGTCTTTGCATTATACTTTACAGCTGTCATCTTCCCAGCACTTTGGCTGCTCGGCAGTCGGATGGAGCCCATTGTAAGATTGCCTGCACAATCAGGAATTGGTTCCTGCTCCCCATCCTGCTCCAAATGCAACTGGAACTGAACAGCTCCAATCAAATGAGCCCCTGGCTGTGTGGATGCTGCAGATGTAAGCACCTTCAGCAATTCAGCCGAAGGCTTCATCATGTGCACGGTCAGCTGTTGTGATGCATTCCCATTGCTTAGATCTGCTAGCTGTTTCACCGGAAGTTGATAGCTGCCTGCTCCCGAGCGTACCTCAATGTTCAATTGCGTATGTTCCTTCATTGCCTGACTCAATTTCTTCATCGGGATTCGAATACGTACGTCTTCTGACTCCGACGGCGCTGCAATTGTCCAAGTTCTCATTTCTGTTGCCGAACCCGTCAAACGAGACATCTCTTCCATATCTTCATTGCGAATGAACAGCTCAACAGTCGTCGTTCCGTCAGCATTCTTCAGAAGATTCAACGTTGTTGGCTCATAACGAACGCCACCCTTCGTGACAGTCATTCCCTTGAATGACTCTTCTGTGCCCCCTTTATGAGCAGCCCCGCCGTTTCGTTCATTGCTGCCATTTTCGTTTTCAGAGCCGCTTCCTGTGTCAGTGCCCGTTTCTGGCTTCGTACCTGGGTCTGTTCCTGGGTCTTTCACGACGACAATCGAGCTCCCGTTTACAGTATTGTGCGGATCATTCAGTTCGTTTGTTACTCCATCCTTGGTAATGAAGAATTTGTACGTATAATCGCCTTTCGCTGCGTTCTTCATTACGTAGATGAACCATTCGTTTTCTGCATCGTACGTCATCGAGTAAGACTTGCCGTTGATCGCAATATCAGCCTGCGTGATCCGATCCTGCGCTCCACTCGCAAACAACGCTTCATCCCGATAATAGAACACAACCTGACTCTTCTCTTGAACTGGGCCAGTTATTGAAGGCAGCGTCCGAAATGATTCCTGCCCACTGTATACATATACCTTGGTTAGCGCGTCATCCAAATTTGTCTTAATGAAGCGATTGGCATAGATATCTTTGTCTTCCCAGTTGCCCCGTTTGACGATAAACCCAATCGCTTCAGCCTCTGGAGCGATTTCAATCATGGCAGTCGCCATTCCTTCGTCAAAATGCTGGAACTCATGACCGTCATCTTTTACACCTGTCTGCCATACCCATAATCCCCAGTTGTCATATTTCGCGTCTGGACGAACATAGTTGATTTGTACATAGCGCTTCAGGAAAGGCTTAACCACTACCTTCTTCGAGGCCTCTACTGCCCCAACCCGAGCTGTAATGACCGCTGTTCCTTCCTTCACGCCTGTTACCTTCCCAGCACGGTCTATTCTAGCCACTGATGCATCCGACGTACTCCACTCCGCAGCTGCACCAGACATCGTCTGTCCGAATTGATCCTTGATAGCAACTGTAAATGGTGATGTGCGACCCTCAAAGATTGAATCTGCACCGTTAATGGACAGCGTCGTAGGAACAAGCTTCGCAACTGTCACATTTACCTTTGCTTTCAAATTGCCCGATGTTGCGGTAAGAACCGCGGCTCCTTCCTTCACTGCCGTTACTTTGCCTCCACTGTTGATGACAGCCACCGCAGCATCGGATGTTGCCCATGTTACATTCTCAGTAAACATAGGACGTTCCTTCTGATCACGCACCACTGCTGTCAAGCGAGTGCTTGTGCCTGGCTCTAACCCAAGCGTAAGAGGTGCTACTTCAAGCTTTGACGCTATCGGTGTATAGCCATTCTCCTGATCGTACAACACCATCATAGACAATCCGGCTACTTCTACCTTGCCGCCCTTCACCGTACGTATCGTCTTCACACCAGATGACGTATGGTCGACAACCACACTCCATTCATCCGCAGTGGGCAGTGCAACTTCTTGCAGAGCAGTCGAACCGTTATAAATGACGGTGATATTGCGCCACGTATCCCCATTTGCATAGTTATTCAGCTTGAATGCGATAACCTGCCCTGATTGGCGATACACTTGTAAGTTAGATTTCACCTCATCCTTCGTTGTCATGCGGAATGCTGGATGTGATGCTCGCAGCTCGATAAGACCTTTCAAATAATCAAATACTGGCTTGTACTCCGCCTTCTGTTTCCATACGATCTGATTAATCTCATCTGGGCTCTCATAGCTGTTATGATCTCCGAACTTGCTGCGAAGCAGCTCATCTCCTGCATGAAGGAACGGAATGCCTTGTGCTGTAAGAACAATGCCATTTGCAAGCAAAGAACGCTTAACGGTCTCGTTATCCATTACATTTGACTCCGTCAAGGTTGCGAACGGATTGCGTTTTATATCAATATCTTTCCCCTGCGTCTTCAGCACCTTATCCCACAAATTCAAGTTATCATGTGCGGTTACATAGTTAATCGTCTCTGTCGGAGAGGCCGTAAAGTCTGTAATTGCACCAAGCAGACCTTTCACCACATCCGCTTCTTTGCCTTCGGCTCCTGTCGCAAATCCTTTGGAAGCATCGTCACTTCCACCCTTTATTGCCCCACGAATATTGTCATTGAATACTGCAAACCCTTCTCCGCGCTGCTTGCCCTTCTCGATCTGCAATTCCGCAGCAAGCGGTGTGCTGCCCCCTGACCATGGCTCACCATAAATCATGATGCTTGGATCAATCTCTCTCAGTTTACGCACGATGGCGCGTGTCGTCTGCAGATCGATCAGCTTCATCAAGTCGAAGCGGAATCCGTCTACATTGTACTCCTCAGCCCAGTACTTCACGGAGTCCTGCACGTATTTGCTAACCATCGGTCGTTCTGTTGCTACTTCATTCCCTACACCGGAGCCGTTAGTGAAGTTGCCCTGCTCGTCGCTCCGATAGAAATAACCCGGTACAATCTTATCAAATACCGACATATCCGATTCCAGGCCGGTTACAAATGTATGGTTGTACACGACATCCAGCACGACCCGAATGCCTTGGTCATGAAGCGCTTGCACCATTGCCTTGAACTCACGAATTCGCTTCGCTGGGTCTTCCTGTGCTGCCTTGGTCGTATAGGAACCCTCTGGCATGTTATAGTTTACCGGATCATAGCCCCAATTGAATTTTCGTTCTTTCGAACTTGGATCATCCACCAGCTTCTCATTTACCGAACCGAAGTCATAGGTCGGAAGCAAGTGAACATGCGTAATACCAAGCTCTTGCAAATGGTCGATCCCTGTCTTTATATCTGGCTTTCCAGGCAAAGTCGTTCCCGTTTCCGTAAAGGCAGTAAACTTGCCTCGATTGCCTGGCGATACACCTGAATTCTCATGAATTGAAAAATCACGGACATGCAATTCGTATATGACAGCATCTGTTGGATTCAGGAATGGGGGCTTCCGATCTCCGTCCCAGTTCTTCGGATTGGTTGCTGCAAGATCAATAATTGCCGACTTCCCGCTGTTCACCGACGCCGATCTCGCATATGGATCAAGTGCATACGATGTGCTGCCATCTGGGAATTGCAGCTTGTACATGTAATAGGTTCCATGTAAGTTGCCATTCACGTTAGCGGCCCATACCCCTGTAGCTGCATCCTTACGCATCGAGACTTCCCTGCTAGGCACGTCTTTCGCCATGTCCGCTCTATCGTACAAGGCTAACGAAGCTTGTGCAGCCGTAGGCGCCCATACTTTGAAGCTGCTTGAAGTCGAATGATACGTAACACCTAAGTCATCCCCAGCATATACGTAGCTATCCAAAATACCACGCATCTTGATCGGCATATCCCGATACATGTTCTGTGGATTTCCTTCATAGCGTACTGTATATGCCTTTGACACATCATCGACCGGATTGGACAAATGGATCTTCACAGATTTCTCATCTGCACCCTGAAAGGATACACCCTCCAATTTGGTTGTACCTTCATATGCGGCAAATGCGGAGTAATCCAAGTTCGGAACAATGTCCTTCAATGTAACGCGAACTTCATGATCCTGATCCATCCATGCAGCATGCATAGAAGGCTGAGCCTTCGTTGTAAAGGAAAACTCATATGCTGTGTTCGGTGTATTCGTGTCTTTCCCCGTTGCCACTCCCGCTGGTATAACAACCTTATACTCTGTATCATAGCGCAGCGGTTGACTCGGTGTAACGACCAACTGCTGCTCCTTTATCGTCACATCTATCGGTTGGGTCACACCTAGCTTATCCTCAAGTGTGATGCCTTGCCCATTCATCTCAATTTGTTCGGAGAAGGTGACGATAATCGGCTTATTAACTGCTACATGCTGCTGTTTATTGGCCGGATCTGTGCTAATCAGCTCCAGAGCGTCACTCATCCCCTTTATCTCGTAATTTCCGGCATATACACGTTGTACATTCGGGTTCGATGATTCATTCCAACTACTTGCTCGTGTATTCCCCGGATCTTCTGGTATTACATTGAATGCACCATGCGTGTCCTCATTTCCGCTTAGAACAACAATTGGACGCAAAACGTCATGATTTTTTAGCTTGAGCTGATGCAGTGGTATAGACGCTTCAAATCCTGACTGTCTGGATACAGCGAATTCTGCTCCTTTGCGATCTCCCCATGTGGATAAAATGGGGGTATTGTAATCCGAGGCCTCATATAAAGCAGCGCCTTCTATTTCATTGTCTTGTTTCAAACGCATCATAAGATGATACTGCGGCTTCTCTGTTGTACCGCTAAAATTATATTGCGCTTTCCATGGGTTGTCCGCATTGCCTGAATCAACCTGATTCACATTGAGAGCAATATCAATATACTGCCCCTTATCTCCCCAATTTGGCAATCGTGCATCTACCCATATATACAGCTTCTTACTATCATTGATCAGTTTGATTGCACCTAGCCTCGTATCGCCATATGTACTCTCTGTTACAGATGTACCAAGTGCCACTACATCGTCCCATAAACTGTCTTTAACCCCATCAACGATTGGAGCAAAAGTAACCGTAAACGGCTCGCTATAGGTAGATAAGCCGTTCGGGTTCTGTTTCATATTCCAGCCTGTCGCAATTTCATTGTCTGCCGTTTCGGGAATGACATCGAATACACCATGCTCATCCGCGCGATCACCGCTAAGAACAACAATCGCTTTGACGGTGTCATTCAGCTTCAATTGAAGCTTGTTCAGAGGAATTGCCCCTGTCATCACTTTGGCTTGGTCTGTAACTTGGAAGGAAGCCCCTTGCAAATCTCCTGTATGAAGCAAAGGCGTTGATGAGGCACTCTCATATACAGCCGCCTCGCCGCCTTGTTTCGCTTCCATCACGATATGGAACTTCGGCTTCAGCTGTGTATGGTTATAATTGAATTGTCGTTGATAAGGATTGGTTGCGACTCCGGAATCAAAATCATTGATCTGCAAAGCGATATCAAGATACTGCCATGACTCCGCATGAGCTGCATCGACACGGAAATACAAATACTTTGCATCGCTTGTCAATTTCATCTGATCCAACTTGGCACTATTCCAGCCTGCTGTCGATGACGAGCCTAATGGCTTCACCATATTCCAATCAACAGCCTTCAATGCGTCTTCTGCCGTTGTCTGTTCTGCTGAATGGGGCTGTAGTTGCTGCTTCTTCTCGCCTAAGGAGTCTTGGACTGCAGATGTGGATAATGCATAAGTCATCCCTCCTCCCCATACTGGCATCAAGCTAATTAGCATGACACTAACTAACATACCAGAGATCGAAGCCTTCCATTTCCTCATGACATTTCTCCTCTCCAAATAAATGCAAACGTTTGCATAAATAACAAAGAATAATGATGCTAGATTGATTGTCTTTACCTAATTATGTAGTGGTGCAATACCTCCATAGATAAATCACCCTCAATGTAAACGCTTGCAAAATCAAGCATACTGGTTCGTTTATTCCCTGTCAACCATCCTTAAGTCCTAGCCTAAGTCCTTATATACAAAAAGACCACCGTCGAGATGTCTCAACAGTGGTCTTTAATCGCTTGGCGACGTCCTACTCTCCCGGGACCCTGCGGTCCAAGTACCATCGGCGCTGGAGGGCTTAACGGTCGTGTTCGGGATGGGTACGCGTGGAACCCCTCCGCCATCGCCACCAAACAGCATTGGCTAAAGCCAATATGAAGTTCAAGGTTTGAACCTTGAAAACTGAATGCGAAAGTTAGTGCTCTGAATCAAATAGGATAAGCCCTCGACCGATTAGTATTGGTCAGCTCCACACATTGCTGTGCTTCCACCTCCAACCTATCTACCTCGTCGTCTTCAAGGGGTCTTACTAATTGGGAAATCTCATCTTGAGGGG
>NZ_JBEFZI010000020.1:0-62845 GCF_040195695.1 Paenibacillus wuxiensis
CCCCTCAAGATGAGATTTCCCAATTAGTAAGACCCCTTGAAGACGACGAGGTAGATAGGTTGGAGGTGGAAGCACAGCAATGTGTGGAGCTGACCAATACTAATCGGTCGAGGGCTTATCCTATTTGATTCAGAGCATGACACTTTCGCATTCAGTTTTCAAGGTTCAAACCTTGAACTTCATATTGGCTTTAGCCAATGCTGTTTGGTGGCGATGGCGGAGGGGTTCCACGCGTACCCATCCCGAACACGACCGTTAAGCCCTCCAGCGCCGATGGTACTTGGACCGCAGGGTCCCGGGAGAGTAGGACGTCGCCAAGCGATTAAAGACCACTGTTGAGACATCTCGACGGTGGTTTTTTTTATCTATACCTAATATAGGTATGTAAAAAAGCCGAATGCTTGCGCCTAATGTAGGTTAACAGCAATCGGCCTTTTTTCTTATATGCTTACGCTTTGTACAGGCATATGTCCATTTCGTTGACTTTAACGAGTCCACTTGAGTCGACAGCGCGCATCGTCAATAGGCAATACCAGCGTGGAGACAGCAGCCATAAGTGCCAGAACACATTCAACAAAGTGAGCTCCATTGGAAGCCATGGGCATAAAATAAGAATGACTAAAAACGTAATGGATGTCGTATGCAGCATAATTTTTGTGAGATATCTTAGGCTGATGAATTGCTGTGGGAGTGGCAAGTAACCAATCCATGGCATACGCCACCGCCAAGCCCATCTCCCTTTATATGTGTACCGATCTACGATGAAGATGGATCGGCCTATTACATAATGGAGCCATGCAATGAGTACACAAGAAGCAGCGACATAGCCGATACCGAGGAGGCTATGTTGGTACAGTGCGACTGCGATACACAGTGCAGCTAACGTGGAAAAGGCAATGATGAAAGGCTTCGCTAGACGAACTCTCTTCAGCAGCTGATAATGATAAAATGTTCGCTCCATTTGTTCATTGCGTATGGTTGACATTGAGCGAACCCTCCTTTTCAAGTTGAACAATAATTTATATATCGGTATTTATTCTATGAAAATGTAGAAGGGATAGAAATTGAAGAAGAATCTAATGAAGATCAAAAATGTTGAAAAAGGGTTCAAACCGTACAAACACCAATACCATCAATCCATCATACATATATAAAAACATTTGAAACCGGCTATGAAACTGGTATATATCCATAGAGTTACGGGCATACTTATCATATAACCGCTAAAGGTGGGATTGACATGGAACGTCAGGATACACACTGCATTGTGTGCGGTGAAGCGACGAATGACGGCATAATGGTCGTCAATCAGTTTATTTGTACAGCATGTGAGCAAGAAATGGTTAAGACCGATGTGCAGGATCTGAAATATTCATTCTTCATTCATAAGCTAAAGCGATTATGGCTGCACACGAATGTGTAAGATAGCTCCCCTCGATTTGCTTACTCGTTAGGGCCCGATTCAGTGGGCTCTTTTTGCTTTTTATTGAACAACAGATGAAGAAGCGCACAATTTACGTTACAATAAATGAAGCAATAATAAAGGGGCAACCTTGATGAATATACGTAAGGGGACTTCTCACTTGGCGCTTGATGTACAAGAGCAACTGCGGGCGCCACTTGTGGAAGCTTTACTTCAATATAATAGAAACCGGCACGCATCTTTCCATGTACCAGGTCATAAGGATGGACATTGGTATGAGCAAGCGGGGCTTTCCTTATCTGAGCAGGGAGAATGGAGTATGCTGCTTCAGAGGATGTCACAGCTGTTATCGATTGATGTGACGGAAGTAGAAGGTACAGATGATTTGCATCATCCGACAGGAGCGATTGCAGAGGCACAGCAGCTAGCTGCGAAGTTGTTCGGTTCTGAAGAGACGCACTTTCTTGTAGGGGGCAGTACGGTTGGCAATATTGCACTCCTTATGAGCTGTTGTATTCAGCCGAACGATATTGTGCTCGTACAGCGCAACGTTCATAAGTCTGTATTACACGGGCTTATGATGGCAGGTGCAAGAGCTGTATTCCTTACACCACAGATGGATATGGCAAGCAGTCTTGCTACTGCACCGACCAGTGAAGCGGTAGAGCAGGCACTTCAGGCATACCCAGAAGCGAAGGCTGTATTCGTGACGAATCCAAATTATTATGGGATGGGGATTGATCTCCGTCGACTTGCGGCTATTACTCATCGTTATAATATCCCACTGCTGGTGGATGAGGCACACGGAGCACATTATGGGCTCCATCCCGCATTTCCAGAATCCGCTCTGCAGGCAGGTGCGGACGGTGTTGTCCAGTCAACGCATAAAATGCTTGGCGGCATGACGATGAGTGCGATGCTTCACGTTCAAGGAGCTATGCTTAATCGAGCAAGGCTGAAGAAACTGCTTACGATGTTGCAAAGTTCTAGCCCTTCCTATCCTTTAATGGCATCGCTTGATATCAGCCGCTATTATATAGCGCGAAACGGGCAAGAGGCGTTTGAGGAGGGCCTGAAGGTGGTGCAGCTCGTACGAGCTGCGCTGGCTAACCTGGACGCATTTGAGGTTATAGAGATACAAAGCACTCATTCACAGTCCGCCTATTGCAGTCTTGATCCATTCAAGGTGACGATTCGATGCAGGGAGGGACTGTGCAGCGGTTATAAGCTGTTAGATCAGCTTGCTCTGCACGGGTGTATTGCCGAGATGGCCGATTTGCGGCATACGGTGCTTGTATTCAGCCTAGGCAGCACATTAGAGGATGCGAAGCGATTAATTAGGGCATTGCAAGCGGTTGCTGTGACGTTGGACAACAACACTCCATATACTAAGATACAGGCGGGTACCTATATGGAGATTACTGATGCGTCTGCACATCCGATTGTGATGGCTGACGGGCATCGATTGTTCTCTGAGCCTGTATCCTTCTCGATATATGAACAAGAGCATGTACGAACGAAGCAAGTACTTGTGCAGGAGGCAATTGGGCACAAGGCAGCAGAGTCGGTGATTCCTTATCCGCCGGGCATTCCATTACTTTATCCGGGTGAGATTATTACAGAGGATGCAGCACAACAGCTGATCATGCTTGCATATGCCGGAGCTAAGTGCCATGACGCAGAAGATGAATCCTTGCGAACGATTCGTATTGTGGATACTGAAGAAGAGAAGGGAATTGAGGAATAGATATGAGTAAGCAGCAACGAGCAGAACGTCCCGGGTGGTTCATTACACTGGAAGGTGGAGAAGGAGCAGGCAAGTCATCCGCGATTGAACTGCTGACGGATAAGTTGCGGCAGCAAGGAGTGAACGTCGTAGTCACTCGGGAGCCGGGAGGAGTCCGCATTGCCGAGAAGATTCGCAGCATTATCCTCGATCCTGAGCATACAGAGATGGATGCTCGAACAGAAGCGTTGCTTTATGCAGCTGCCCGCAGACAGCATCTTGTGGAAGTTGTTATTCCAGCCTTAGAGCAGGGAGCAATCGTCTTATGTGACCGATTTGTTGACAGCTCGCTTGCCTACCAAGGCTACGCACGAGGACTCGGGATGGAAGATGTATGGGAAATCAATCGATTCGCGATTCACGATACAATGCCGGATATTACGTTCTGGTTAGATATTGATCCACAGGCTGGATTGGACCGGATTGCGGCTAATCAGGCTCGTGAAGTGAACCGACTCGATAAAGAGAAGCTTGCATTCCACGAAGCAGTGCGCGAAGGGTACGAACGAATTGCTAAGCAGGAGCCGGAACGGATTGTGCAATTGGATGCTACACAGTCGCTAACACAAATAAGTGGGCAAATGTTCGACATTTTATGTGAGCGAACGCAGGATTTTGCAGGCCGGATGTATAAATAAGTAACATCATTCCAAATAGGGATGCCAAGAACTTTATTTTAAGGAGGATGACCAGGCATGAAGATGGTTGTGGCTATTGTACAAGACAAAGACAGCAATCGGCTTTCCGGTGCATTAGTAAAGGCGAATTTTAGAGCGACCAAGCTGGCGAGTACGGGTGGATTTTTGCGTGCAGGCAATACGACGTTCATGATAGGTGTGGAGGATGATCAAGTGAGCACCGTCCTGAATGTCATCCGCAGCAACTGTAAGGTGAGAGATCAGCTTGTCACCCCAGTGACTCCGCTCAGTGGTACTTCGGATTCTTATATGCCGCTGCCTGTCGAAGTACAGGTAGGGGGAGCAACCGTGTTTGTGCTCCCAGTAGAGCGGTTCGAGCATTTTTAACATTTCGTCCGTAATATTACGATATAATAGAAGTAATCCGCAGATGGATGGATTTCAATCGAATTATACTATGAAGCGAACGATTGCAGGTGATATGGAGTGAAAATTAACCCTGGATTTCGCCCCTTCGGCACAGATGTGCGTATGGGTGAATCTGTAACCAAGCCTGTCCAGCACAAGTCTTTTGCGGACATGATGAACAATCGTCATGATCAAGCGAGCAATGATGAGCTGCAGCAGAGGCTGCAGGATATTTATCAGCAAGGGGAACGACTGTCGAAGTCCATGACGATTCGTGAGCTTCGCATGTACCGAATGATGGTGAAGCGTTTTTTGGAGGATACAGTACGGCGGAACCTGAAAATTCGGGAAACGCGTGGATGGGATCGACGCGGCAGAAGCAAGCGATATCAGATTGTCGATGAAATTGACAGTGCTCTCATTGAATTAGCGGATCATCTGCTGGAGACGGAGCAAGGTAAAATTGATCTGCTTCATAAAGTAGGGGAAATTCGCGGGATGCTGATTAACCTGTGCTTCTAGTCAAGCTAGGGGAATTTCCCCATATCCGATGACTAGAGCAGAGCTTCTTGCTCCGTATCGCATTCTGGTTATATATATGGAAGGAATACGCATAACATGTCGTTTGAACAAATTCTCGGACAGGATCGAGCTAAGAAAATATTGCAAAATGGTCTGCGCACAGACAAGGTATCCCATGCCTACTTATTCAGTGGACCGAAGGGTACGGGCCGGATGGCTGCTGCGCTAACCTTCACCAAGGCGTTATTCTGTGAACGCATGACAGATGATGCTTGTGGGGAATGTCTTTCTTGTCGGAAAATTGAGCACGGCAACCATCCTGATGTGCATATTATTGTACCAGAGGGACAGTCGATTAAGATCGATCAAATTCGCGAGCTGCAGCGCGAATTTTCCTACCGAACCCAAGCTACAGGCCGGAAAGTGTACATTATGGAGCAGGCGGAGAAGATGACCGTGCAAGCGGCCAACAGCCTGCTTAAATTTTTGGAGGAGCCAACAAGCCCTGTAGTGGCTATTCTGATTACAGAGAATGGACAAGCGATGCTGCCAACCATTCAATCCCGTTCACAGATGGTGCCATTTACACCGCAGGATCCGAACCTTATCTGTCAAACGTTAGTAGCAGAGGGTAGTCCTGCTATATTAGCTCGTGCAGCTGTCTATCTTGTAAACGGCCTAGAAGCTGGGCGTGAGCTATGTGGACAGAATTGGTTTGCAGAAGTGAGAAACGTAATGTTACAATTAGGAAAGGAGTGCGAAGCAAGACTTCCTTCCGCACTTCTAACCGCACAGCAGAAGTTGTTTAAGACCGAGCTTGCTGAACATACGGACATGTTGTTCCGTTTGTTCCATCTCTGGTTTCGAGATATGTTGAATTACCAATACAACCGGCAGGAGAGTCTCGTCTTTATCGATCAGCTTGATACAATCAGCAAGCTGGCCTGGACGAAGTCGGCTGAAGGATGGATTCGGTGCATGGATGCGGCGACGGAGGCGCAGAAGCGGGTGCGCGCCAATGTAAGCCCGCAACTTGCTTGCGAGCAGTTTCTGGTTGGAATCCAAGGAGGTACTTGATTGTATAATGTAGTCGGCGTCCGTTTTAAGAGAGCGGGCAAAATATACTATTTCGACCCGGTCGAATGGCCGGTCCAGAGGGACCAGCATGTGATCGTCGAAACGGCGCGCGGCATTGAGTACGGCAAAGTCGTGATTGGTCCGAAGACCGTCGGTGAGAACGATGTGGTGCTTCCCTTGAAGAAAGTCATTCGCATCGCTAATGAAGCTGACGCTACATTGGTGGATGCGAACCGGCAAGCTGCGAAGGATGCGTTCGCAACCTGTATGGACAAGATTAAGGCGCATCAATTGAAGATGAAGCTTGTAGATGTTGAATATACGTTTGATCGGAACAAAATCATCTTTTACTTTACGGCAGAAGGGCGCGTGGACTTCCGCGAGCTGGTGAAAGACTTGGCCAGCGTATTCCGGACACGGATTGAGCTCCGGCAGATTGGTGTACGGGACGAGGCGAAGATGCTTGGCGGCATTGGGCCTTGCGGGCGCGTGTTATGCTGTTCCTCATGGTTAGGTGATTTTGAACCGGTATCTATTAAAATGGCAAAAGACCAGAACTTATCGCTGAATCCTACGAAAATATCCGGTTTGTGCGGTCGCTTGATGTGCTGCCTGAAATACGAGCATGACAATTATGAAAGCGTGAAAGAAGAGCTTCCTACAGTCGGCAAGTGGGTTGTTACCTCGATAGGAGAGGGCAAGGTCGTCGGTATTAATGCCGGTGAACGTAAAGTGCACGTCCAATTAGCGGATATCGGCAAGGTGAAAGATTTTGCTTTCGACGACGTTGTCGTAAAATAAATAGCGGACATTTTCACGCTCTGGGGTGGGAACTTGGAGAAGAAAGACATTTTTGCGCAGATTCATGAATTGGAAACGCATATGGGAGACCTTCATCAAGAGCTTGGTGCGCTGAAACTCGTCGTCAAAGAGCTGCTGGAAGAGAATCAACGCTTGTGGATGGAGAATCAGCAGCTGCGCAAAGTACTGCACCACGAGCATCACGAGCACTTGGAAGTTGAACCTGAGGTGAAGGGAGACTCGGCACCCGCAGTAAATCCTGATCCAAATGGAGATTCCAAAGAGAACGTGGTTGGCGAAGGGTATGATAATTTGGCGCGGCTGTATCATGAAGGGTTTCACATTTGCAACGTGTATTATGGACATTTGCGGACGGAAGGTGACTGTTTGTTCTGTCTGTCCTTCCTCAATAAATAACCGCGGCCGTAGGTCAGTGGGAACCGATAAGAGGGTTCCCCACCTACGGCTTTTCATCATATTAGGGGCAATTTACAGCATAGCTGATGAGGAAGCCCCTTATGAAACGTTAAAGATATAGGTGTAAGTAGTACTTAAATGAAGATGATAAAGGCAGGGGCGTTATGGAGAATAGAAACGATGTGATCGGGCTGCATCCATCTGAGAGGCTCGACGATTTGCTCACTCATCAATTACGAATCATACAGAGCTCAGAGGTGTTCAGCTTCTCCATGGATGCTGTCCTGCTGGCTCGATTCGCTTCCGTGCCAACGCGTGGCCGGATTATGGATCTGTGTACAGGCAATGGGGTAATCCCACTGCTGCTGTCCACACGGACTAATGCGCAAATCGATGGATTGGAAATACAGCCAAGACTTGCGGATATGGCCAGCCGCAGCGTTCGGCTAAATGGCTTGGAAGAGCGAATACGCATTATCGAAGGGGATTTGAAGGCATTTACACCAGATGCAGAGCGTCCCTTTTACGAAATGATTACAGTAAATCCTCCCTATATGCCGTTGACGGCGGGTGATGTGAAAGAGAACGAGCATTATGCACTAGCTCGCAGTGAGGTCGCCTGCACATTGGAGGATGTGATTCGCACGAGTGCTAAGCTGCTGCGAACGGGCGGGAAGCTTGCCATGGTTCACCGTCCTACCCGATTAACTGATATCATAGCGCTTATGCGGACATATCGATTGGAGCCGAAGCGCATTCGCTTCGTTCATCCACGCGAGGAAGTAGAGGCCAATATGGTACTGATTGAGGCCGCGCGAGACGGCAAGCCGGATGTACGGCTATTGCCGCCGCTTATCGTATATAATGATGGAAATGAATATCGTGAGGAATTAATGGATATCTATTATGGGAAAGCCTCGCAGCTGAAGGATGGGTAATATGCAATTGACGGAACAATATAGCTACCAGCAACAAAACAAGGAAAATGTAGGGGCATTATATCTTGTAGGGACGCCGATTGGAAATCTGGAAGATATGACATTCCGGGCTGTACGCATACTGCGGGAAGCTGATATTATTGCAGCGGAAGATACACGTGAGACAAGGAAGCTGTTGAGTCATTTCGAAATTACAGGGAAGACGCTGTACAGCTATCATGAGCATAACAAGCAGGCAAGCGGACCTGAACTTGTGCGTATCATGGAAGAAGGCAAGCGTATCGCCCTTGTGAGCGACGCCGGGTTACCCGCGATATCAGATCCGGGTGCAGATCTTGTTCAACTGGCTGTAGAAGCGGGCATTCCTGTTATTCCGATTCCTGGACCAAATGCGGCTTTATCTGCCTTAATTGCGTCTGGGCTGCCAACGAATCGTTTCACATTCGTAGGTTTCCTTCCGCGGGAGAAGAAGCATGCAGATGCGGTGCTTACCTCACTCCGAGTGGAAGCGGGAACGCTGTTATTCTATGAGTCACCACATCGTATTGCGAAGACGCTCGATCGGCTTGCTTCCGCATACGGAGACAGCCGCCGGATTACGATTGCCCGCGAACTGACGAAGCGTTACGAACACTTCATCCGGGGTACGGTTGGTGAATGCATTGCCTTTGTAAGCGAGCATCCTCCATTAGGAGAATGTTGTATCGTCGTCGAGGGCGCTGATGAGAATGGAACTTCTCAAGATGCGGGACAAGCATGGTGGCAGGAACTGACGGAAGAAGAGCATGTTGCGCATTATGAACGTGAACAGGGAGTATCACGCAAGGATGCAATGAAACTGGCAGCCAAGGATCGTGGTGTATCCAAACGGGATATCTATCAGGCATTGTTATAGAACAAGAATGGATACAATGGATCATAAGCGAAACATGCAGAATATAGAGGAAAACCCTTGCTGTAAAACAAAAAAAAGACCTCCATGGTTGGGTTCAAAACCATGGAGGCATCAAGGAAGATATAAAAAGGTTAGAATTAACATATGTGATTAGAGCTATTATAACCTATTTTTTTTATTTTGTCACAGGTTGTGGTATTTCTGATATACATTCGTGACAAACAATTTTTCCTTTAAAGTATGTAACGTTCTCTGCATTGCCGCAGAAGATGCATGCTGGCTCATATTTCTTAAGCATGATGCGCTCTCCGTCAACGTAAATTTCTAGCGCATCCTTTTCACCGATACCAAGGGTGCGGCGAAGCTCGATCGGAATGACGACACGACCTAGTTCATCTACTTTACGGACGATACCAGTGGACTTCATCATAGTTCAACGCTCTCCTCTTTGCTTTAGCATGAAATGTCATATTTCGACAAAATTCTTTTTGGCTGATTCTTATCGTACCAACCATTCCCAAATTAGTCAACCTAAAAAATGTATACTTGGCGTGCTAATTTATGGATTTTAGGTTTTTTTTAGCTTATATTAAGCTGTTTTTAACGACGTAGCGTACACTTTTACACTCGTATGGTATTTTTTATGCAAAAATAAACAGAAACAAGAATAAACCAAATCTTTTCGACAATAAGGCAGACTATGTCGAAAAGGTTCGAATCGAAAGGAGTGATTTTCAATGTTATTAGAGGAAAAAGTGTTCAAGGATCCGGTTCACAATTATGTGCATGTTCAAGATCGAACAATTTGGGATTTGATTAACACAAGGGAATTCCAGCGGCTCCGCCGCATTCGCCAATTAGGAACTTCCTATTTAACATTCCATGGGGCAGAGCATAGCCGCTTTTCTCATTCTCTGGGCGTATACGAGATTACTCGGCGGATTATTTCTCAATTTGAACGAAACCAATACGAGGACTGGCCGCAAGAAGAGAGGCTGGTTGCCTTATGTGCTGCACTGCTTCATGATGTGGGCCATGGACCATTCTCTCATTCCATTGAAGAGGCCTTCGATATGTTTCATGAAGATTGGACATACCGCATTATAATAGAAGATACCGATATCAATCGCGTGCTGAGACAAGTAGACCCCCAGCTCCCAACCAAGGTGGCATCAGTGATTCGCAGGACATATGAGCGGCCGATTGTCGTGAATTTGGTATCCGGCTCCCTTGATGCGGATCGTATGGACTATTTGCTGCGAGATGCATACTTTACCGGTGTTAATTACGGTACATTCGATATTGATCGTATTCTAAGGGTGCTGCGACCGCTTAAGGATCGGATTGTAGTCAAAGAGAGCGGCATGCACGCAGTAGAGCATTACTTACTAGCTCGATATGAGATGTATTGGCAAGTTTACTTCCATCCGGTAACCCGAAGCTCGGAGATGTTACTTCGCCTGATTTTCAAACGAGCCAAAGAATTATATTTGGGTGGATACACTTTTCAATATTTCCTCTCTCCTCTAGATGCTTTATTTGAAGGAACGATTACGACAGAACAATATATCCAAATGGATGAGGCATTTGTACAGACCGCATTTATGCAGTGGACAAGGGAGAAGGATGAACGTCTCGTTGACTTGTGCCAACGATTCATGGAGCGTAAACTATATAAATATATTGAAGTCGAACAGATGGATGAAGATTTACAGGAACGATTGCGGGCAGAGTGGTCGCAGATTGGGCTTGATCCGAACTATGAACTTATGTTCGATTCTCCCTTCGACAAGCCCTATGATGTATATCGAAAGGGAGATGCCCGTTCACAGCAACATATTATGCTATGGGGGCGGGATCAGCAAATTGTAGAGCTGTCCAAGAAATCGGATATTGTACGTTCCATTAGCGGCATTCGCCGTGGAAAACACTATATCTATTTCCCAATGGACAAGCTTCTGGAAGTCTCGAATCACCTTACGGAAGATACAAGGCGTATGTTTATACGCCGCAATCATTAGATCGATTTACAAGAAAGAAAAAGGGGCGCATAAACGTGTTATTTGATACACATACGCATTTAGACAGCAGCAATTTTGACGAGGATCGCGATCAGGTTATCGCACGGGCCATTGAACAAGGGGTGACCCGTATGGTTAACATCGGGTTCAATCGAGAGACGATCCCGACGACGATGGCGTTGGCAGAGAAATATGATTTTATCTATGCAGCCGTGGGCTGGCATCCGGTAGATGCGATAACGATGAAGCCGGAGGATATAGACTGGATCGCCAAGCTAACGGAGCATGAAAAGGTTGTGGCGATTGGCGAGATCGGACTGGACTATCACTGGGATACGTCTCCGAAGGATGTTCAGCACCGTGTATTCCGCGAGCAAATTGGGTTGGCGCGAGAATTGAAGATGCCGATCATTATTCATAATCGTGAAGCGCACGAAGATGTAATCCGCATCTTGCGCGAGGAGAAGGCTCACGAAGTAGGGGGCATCATGCACTCCTTCTCAGGTAGCTGGGAAACAGCGAAGATGTGCCTGGATATGGGCTTCTACCTTTCATTTGGAGGACCTGTTACTTTCAAAAATGCAAAACAGCCGAAAGAAGTACTTGTTAAGGTTCCGAATGATCGACTGCTTGTGGAGACGGATTCTCCCTATTTGACTCCTCATCCGTTCCGAGGCAAGCGCAATGAGTCCGCATATGTTCGTCTTGTTGCAGAGGTTGCAGCAGAGCTGAAAGGTATGGAATTTGAAGAATTTTGCAGAATGACGACTCAAAATGCAATGACATGTTTTGACATCGCGTGAAAACGGGCCAAAAACAAGTGAAAAAAAGACATTGGCCATAAAATAAGTGGATTTCATTATGAAAAACGGATTTAGTTACATTTTTTTAACCATTTTTCGCGAAAAACGGAATTGCTACTGTCTTTACAAGAAGATTGCAAACACGATATGATTTCTCACAGATGTTATTACACAATTCAATATTGTTCCAACTAATTCAGTATCGCTTAATCTCCATGAAGTGGAGAGCGGGGGAACCAGAGTGTGAACGACATGACATGAGTACATGTTCAATCACACGGATTAATTCCTTGGGGTGAATTAGGGACGACCGAGCCATGAGCCGGTTGGTTCCGATAGGGCGACTCTCAAGCCCGAACCCGACAGCTAACCTCGTCAGCGTACCGAGAGAGGGTTCCTCGCGTCCTGCACTGTTGACGTTTGGGTTTCTATTACGGAAGCCGCGAAAGAGTCTCCTCTTACGAAGGGCTTCTTTTGTTTACTCTCAAACATTCTTTTTTTGAATAATGAGAATAAAGACGTCATAGGGTGTAAGAAATAGGAGGTGGGAGCAGCCAATACTGAAACGTTGGTACGGAGATTTCGGCATTGTCTTGAACGATTACATGCTCGTTTATGGCAAGTGAAGTCTCTCGTAAACATTCTTGAAATAGTCGCGTCAGATGGAATCATGCAGAGCACTCGACGGCGGGACTATGTAAGGAGGACCGAGAAATGGGACAGATCGTGAACAACGAAACCCATGAACCCCGATCATCCAGCATGTCACTCGCATTGCGATGGAAGCATGAAAATGTGCGTGTTATCACCGTTATTGCAGCTGTAGCAATCGTGATCACATTAATAGCAGTCTTGACTTGGTATAATGTAACGAAGAAGACAGTGGCTGTGCTCGTTGATGGACAAGAGCGTTCAGTCGAAACTCGCCTAGATACGCTTCGCAATGTTTTGGATGAGCATGCGATAGCGCTTGGGGCATACGATGTAGTATCGAAGCCGCTTGATGCAGAAATTGCTGATGGAGATCGAGTTATTATTGAACGCGCTTTGCCTATCCAAATTACAGCGGATGGGAAGAAAGAAACACAATTTACGACGAAGAAGTCGGTGCATGATGCACTGAGTTCGCTGCAAATCCAAGTGAACCCTGAAGATAAGGTATTCCCTTCTAAGCGTGCCTCTATTTCGAAGAACATGGATATTCGTATCGTCCGTGTCAGCAAGAAGATGGAAGAGCGTAAAGTGAAGGTTCCTTATCAAGTGGTGAAGCAGGCAGATGCTACTCTCCTTAAGGGGAAGACCAAGACGGTTCAAGATGGAAAAGAAGGCTTGGTTGTCCAGAAAGTACAGAAAACGTACGAGGATGGTAAGCTCGTATATGCGCAGATGGTCGACAAATCCGTTCATACAAAACAAGTGAATCAAGTGATAGCCTATGGAACGAAGAAGGAACCGGAAGTTGCTGTTCTGTCAGTGAACGCGCAGGAAGACGATTCTGACAATGTTTCCAGTGGCGACAAAGATTTTAACTATAAAAAAGTGCTGAAGAACGTTCAACTGACGGCGTATACGGAATCTGAGGGATCGGCTGGTGCGAAGACGGCATCTGGCGCAATAGTATCAGAAGGTCGTACTATCGCGGTTGATCCGAAGGTCATTCCGCTCGGCTGGTGGGTATATATCGAAGGGATTGGATTCAGACGTGCTGAAGATACAGGTGGCGCGGTCAAGGGGAAAATTATCGATGTATACTTCGACAGCAAGAAGGCGGTCAGCAAATTCGGACGCAAGAAGGGGTACACCGTATACGTGGTTGGCCCAGTCAAGCCGGAATCGAACTAACGCACAAGGTATGCAGCCATGTGTAATTAGGATATAGTAATGAATAATGATTTATGTCATGCTAAGAAGAGGGGACACCCTCTTCTTTTGTTGTTTATTTATGAATGGAGAGCATGAGAAGGATGCGGAATTAGGAAGCAGCCTTGTGGTGAGAGGAGCAAGCATATTGATACGTGAAGTGATAGTTGTAGAAGGCAAAGATGATACCGTTGCCATTCACCGTGCCGTTGAGGCGGATACAATTGAGACAGGTGGATCGGCGATTAATGATACAACGATAAAACGCATCGCATTGGCCCAAGAGCGTCGAGGGGTTATTATTTTCACGGATCCAGATCATGCGGGAGAGAAAATTCGGAAGACGATAGCAGAACGTGTACCTGGGTGCAAGCACGCTTTCCTGCCTAGACATGAGGCGATAGCCAAAGGGGATCTTGGTGTGGAGAATGCAAAGCCAGAAGCGATTCGCCGTGCCTTAGAGCAGGTTCGCTCGGAGATGCCAAGCATGACGTCAGAGCTGACGTGGACGGATCTCGTCGAAGCGGGATTAACGACGCATGCAGGCTCTGCAGAACGCAGACGGCAGTTAGGTGAAATATTGGGCATTGGATACTGCAACGCGAAGCAGATGCTCAAGCGCTGCGGTGTGTTTCAGATCGGACGAGAGGAATTTGAGAACGCCTTGCGGAAGCTGAACCAATTCGAGCAGGAACAATGTGCAGAAGGAGAATAGATGGAATGACGCAGACGAGAATAGATATTGCAACACCGAACCGCACGAAAGACATTATACGCAAGCATGGGTTTTCATTTAAGAAAAGCTTAGGACAGAACTTCCTAATTGATATGAACATTTTGCGCCGTATTGTGGATGCTGCAGAGCTGGATGATGTGACAGGTGCCCTGGAGATTGGGCCTGGGATTGGTGCGCTTACGGAGCAGCTCGCTAAGCGCGCTCGTCGTGTAACAGCAGTCGAGATCGATCAGCGCTTGCTTCCGATATTAGGGGAAGTGCTGGAGCCTTATGAACATGTCCATGTTGTACATGGGGATGTATTGAAGGTGGATTTGCATGAATTGTTCCGCGAACAGTTCCAGGATGTCGATCGGGTAAGTGTTGTGGCTAACTTGCCGTATTATGTGACGACCCCGATTATGATGAAGCTTCTGGAGGAGCGTCTGCCGCTCAAGAACATCGTCGTCATGATTCAGAAGGAAGTTGCAGAGCGAATGGCAGCGAAGCCAGGAGGCAAGGATTACGGCAGCTTAAGTGTGGCTGTTCAATATTTTGCAGAGCCGGAGCTTGTATGCACCGTGCCGCATACGGTGTTCATCCCGCAGCCAAATGTAGAGTCTGCAGTAATCCGTCTACGTGTGAGACAGACTCCACCTGTGCAGGTGAAGGATGAGCCGCTGTTATTCGATGTTGTACAGGCTTCGTTCGCTCAGCGTCGCAAGACGATTTGGAATAACCTGAAGGCTCGCTATGCCAGCAAGTGTGGTACAGACAGGCTGACAGAAGCGCTTGCTTCAGCACATATTGAACCGAATCGCCGAGGGGAAACACTCTCGATTGAGGAGTTCGCTGCTCTGTCCCATGCGATCGGCCAAGCCATTGCACGTGCAGAAGAAGAGGATCAAGCGGAGTAACATAATTTTAAGGCTTAGGCATCACCAATTTATGCGTTTGCCCATAGGATAGTCGGAGAGGTGATTGATCCTATGAACGAACAAGTGAAGCAGGGAGATTTGGTCGTACGCAAGTCGTACGGTGGCGATATTACATTCCGTGTGGAGGAGATCTTCCGACAGACGGCGATTATTAAGGGGACGGATTACCGCTTACTGGCGGATTCCCATGTTGAAGATTTAGTTAGTGTACCGAAGGCAACGATTGCGCGCCGCACGGAACAGGCTCATATCAAGATGTTGGAGTCTGTCGAGGTGCTTGAACAGCAGCGTAGGCAGCTGCATGAGCGCAGGCGGACGGAGCTTCCATTTGCAGAGATGCCGAATTCCATTTCAACCTTTGATATGCCGGGAACGGTACTCCATCTGGATGGGGATCCCGGGTATTTACAGAAGAGCATGGCGATATATAATCAGCTCAACGTGCCGGCAGAAGGCCATTATGTGAATGAACGCAATATGGCAGATACGTTGTATCGGCTGCTGCCGCGAGTGAAGCCGAATATAATCGTCATTACGGGACATGATGGTGTATTGAAGAACGGCAGGTACCGTGATCTGTTAAATTTGCAGAATTATAAGAACTCCCAGAACTTCGTTAATGCAGTACAGACGGCAAGGCAGTATGAGCGCCATCTTGATTTATTGACTGTAATTGCCGGGGCATGCCAATCTCACTTCGAGGCGCTTCTGCAAGCAGGAGCCAACTTTGCAAGTTCGCCGGGCCGAATTATGATTCATGCCCTTGATCCAGCTTACGTAGCGGTTAAGGCCTCATATACCTCAATTCGTGATACCGTACAGATTGGGGATATTGCGCCTCATATGGTCAGTGGCATTGACGGGGTGGGAGGCATTGAGACAAAGGGAAGTTATCGCGTCGGCATGCCGAAGTTGAAGGATTTATCGACATTGAATGTTACACCAACCGTAATATAAGCGGCCTATGTATAAAATACAGAAAAAAGAACCATTTTAATAAATTTGGGCAAAAAAACACATTGACACGAAAACGGTGTTATTGTTATAATTATTCGTTTATTTGACAACACCTCTTGAATTGGTTATAATGGACAAGGAAAGAGGTGGTAGCTGTAATGGCGAAAAACGCGCTGTTTGAAATTCGTCGTTGTCTTGAAGCACATGTCGGTCAGAAGATTCTGCTCCGCGCCAATGGCGGTCGTCGGAAAACGATTGAGCGTACGGGCGTGTTGGAAGAAACCTACCCTTCTGTATTTATTGTTAAGTTGGACCAGGATCAGAACGCGTTTAAGCGGGTATCCTATAGCTATGCAGATATATTAACAGAATCGGTCCAAGTGACCGTATGCGCCGATAACGGCGAGTTGAAGATTGAATATGTTCGCGGTTAAGCGACATGACGGCAGCCTGTGAGGGCTGCCTTTTGTTTGTTTTGAAGGAATGACATGAGCACGCACGGTCATGGTTCTCCCAGATGCTCCCCCATAAATCGGAACAGGAGTGAACGTATAATGGAGGTGGCTTCTACTTACATTAACGGTAGGCCGATGATTATGTCGTGCTTGCTGATGATATGAACTTTAAGGTAAGCGTGGGAGGTGCAGTGATGAGCCGAAGAAAGCGCAGCTTCATGTCTGAAGATCTGAAGGTGGAATTGGCTAAAGATCTTGGCTTCTACGATACGGTGTCCAAATATGGATGGGGTGCTATCCGTGCGAAGGATGCTGGCGATATGGTCAAGCGGGCCATTCAACTTGCCGAAGAGGCAGCCTCGAAAAAATAACGAGTCATGAACCTTCTATCCAGCGAGCATCGGATCTATTCCGCTCTGTTCGCTTTTTTTATTAACGAAATCATGTTCATTGCCTGTATACGTACACATATGACTTGCACCATAGAGTCTGTTATAATAACGTAAGCGATCCGTAGGATAAAGAAGGGTGAACGCGAGTGAAAGTGTACGAGAAGGCGCCTGCCAAAATAAATTTGCTGTTGGATGTGCTGCGTAAGCGCGAGGATGGGTATCATGACGTCGAAATGGTCATGACGATGGTAGACTTAGCGGACCGTCTCGAGATGGAGGAACTTCCTCGAGATACGATTATCATCTCCAGCCAAGCAGGTTACATACCGTTAGATGAGAAGAACTTGGCGTTCCAAGCGGCAAAACTAATTAAAGAACATTATGAAGTGAAGCAAGGCGTATATATTCATTTAGATAAAAAAATACCAGTAGCTGCCGGACTAGCCGGTGGAAGCAGCGATGCTGCTGCTACACTGCGAGGCTTGAATCGATTATGGAAGTTAGGGATTCCTGATGAAGAGCTGCAGGTGCTTGGTGCGGAACTTGGGTCAGACGTCCCGTTCTGCGTGACGGGAGGGACTGCAATAGCTCGCGGCCGCGGAGAGGCACTTGAGATGATTGAGCAGCCACCTCAATGCTGGGTTGTGCTTGCCAAGCCGCCGATTAATGTATCGACGGCTGATGTCTATGGGCGCCTTAGAGCGAGTCAGATTACGGAGCATCCATCGCTGGATCAAATGCGCAGAGCGATACAGGCCCAAAGCTTCCAAGGGGTGTGTGAATCGCTTGGCAATGTGCTGGAGGATGTCACGCTGCCGCTCCATCCGGAGGTGCAGCAGTTGAAGGATGCTATGCTTCGGCTCGGGGCTGAAGGGGTGCTGATGTCGGGCAGCGGTCCGACGGTATTCGGCCTCGTGTCTAAAGAATCTAAGATCGCAAGGATCTATAATGGACTGCGCGGTTTTTGCAAGGAAGTGTACGCGGTACGCTTGTTGGGATAACAGGCTTAGATAGATTAACGTGTACTAAGAAGGCGAAATGGTTACAATTCAAGGATTGTTTGACTTGACAAGCGGCCATCATCTTGCTAAATAGCGTACATTCATGTAATATCTACAATATAATATTCGGTTTTGAGCGAGGAGTAATCATGAAAAAATTGAAGCGAAGCGCCCGTCTGGTTGAGATGACCCAATATCTGATGTCTAAGCCGCATACGCTCATACCGCTCACGACATTTGCAGAACGTTACGGTGCAGCCAAGTCTTCCATTAGCGAGGATTTGGCTATTATTAAAGAGGTGTTCGAGAGCGAAGGGACGGGAGATTTACTGACGCTGGCTGGTGCTGCAGGCGGAGTGAAGTTTATTCCGAAATGCACGCCTGATATCGCACTTCCTGTCATTGAGTCTTTATGCGCATCAATGGGGCATCCAGACCGGGTGCTTCCTGGGGGATATTTCTATATTACTGATATTTTAGGCCAACCAGCCTTGATGAACGATGTAGGTCGAATGTTCGCATCTGCCTTTGCAGGCTGCAATATTGACGTCGTGATGACGGTAGAGACGAAGGGGATTCCAATTGCCTATGCGACTGCTGCTCATCTGAACCTGCCAGTGGTGCTAGTACGTCGCGACCATGTTGTGACAGAGGGATCGGCCGTTAGCATTAACTATGTATCAGGATCGCAGAAGAGCATCCATACGATGACACTCGCACGGCGTGCCTTGAAGGAGCGCTCACGTGTATTAATCGTGGACGACTTCATGCGTGCTGGTGGAACGATTCACGGCATGATGGATCTCCTGAAGGAATTCGATGCCACTGTAGCGGGTGTTGGTGTATTGGTAGAATCGGAGGATGTATCGAACGAAGAACGGCTGTTGACAGATTATGTGTCCCTCATTCGCGTTGGGACTGTAGATGCGCGGACTCGTCATATTATGGTGAAGCCGGGGAACTACTTCGATAAGGAATAAGCGATAGAGAACAACATTGATTCGGGAGGGTATTCAAATGTCTCATGAATTAGAAGCAATTGCAACGAATCAAGCGCCTGCGGCCATTGGCCCATACTCACAAGCAATGAAGCTGGGCAACCTCTTGTTCACTTCGGGTCAAATTCCGTTGACTGCACAAGGTGTGCTCGTGGAAGGCGGAATTGAGGAGCAGACACACCAAGTGTTCTCCAACTTGAGGGCTGTGCTTGCAGAAGCAGGTACTTCTTTCGATAAGGTAATTAAGGCTACTGTTTTTATCAAGGACATGAATCAATTTGCTCAAATCAATGCTATCTATGAATCGTACTTCGGTAATCACAAGCCTGCACGCTCCTGTGTAGAGGTAGCGAGACTCCCGAAGGACGTACTTGTCGAAATTGAACTGATCGCAGCGATATAAATCGAAGCTTGTCGAATCCGTTAAAGACAGGCATAAATTTTTAAAAAAAGTTAGATTATTGGCAAATTTAAGAAGGATTTTTCATGCGCGTGTGGAATTATACACCAAGTCTCGATGGAAAAAGGTGGTGAACACACGTGCAAATTACTGATGTAAGACTCCGCCGCGTCAACACAGAGGGGAGAATGAAGGCAATCGCATCGATTACGATCGATAACGAGTTTGTCGTTCATGACATTCGTGTAATCGACGGCAACAATGGCATGTTTGTAGCGATGCCGAGCAAGCGGACTCCAGATGGCGAATTCCGCGATATTGCTCATCCGATTTCTTCGGCGACTCGCGAGAAGATTCAAGCTGCTGTATTGGCTGAATACGAACGCGCTGCTACGGAAGAGGAAGTTATCGAAGAGGGCGCGTAGTTTTATGATTTTATAATTGGGGTTGCAAAGAAAGAGAGCCAATCATAGGGGCTCTCTTTTCTTTTTCTCCATAATGAGATATATTCTTCTATGGAGTAAAGGTAGAGCAGGAGGTCGGACGCTTTGAAAAGAATGGCCATTGTGCTTGCTGCCGGACAAGGCAAACGCATGAAGTCAAAATTGTACAAAGTGCTTCATCCCGTATGCGGGAAACCAATGGTAGGGCATGTTCTTGATGCTGTCGAAAGTGTGGATTGTGAGCGCACCGTCGTCATTGTAGGACATGGAGCAGAAGCAGTACAGCAATTCCTGGGGAACCGTGCCGAGTACGCCTTGCAAGCGGAACAGCTTGGTACAGGACATGCGGTTAAGCAAGCGAAGGCGCTTCTTGATGGTGAGGAAGGAACGACACTTGTCATTTGCGGCGATACACCGCTAGTGACACCAGAAACGTTGGCTCAGTTGATGGAACTGCATAACCGCGCTCAGGCGTCAGCGACGATTTTGACGGCTGAACTGAATGATCCGACAGGTTACGGTCGCGTCATTCGCGCAGAAGACGGTTCGGTCTTGAAAATTGTCGAACAAAAGGATTGTACGACCGAAGAACAGCTCGTGAAGGAGATCAATACGGGCACGTATTGCTTCGACAATGTGAAGTTGTTCGCGGCGCTGGAGCAGATCAGAAATGATAATGCCCAGCAAGAGTATTATTTGACTGACGTAATCGGCATCATGAAGGCACAAGGAGATACGGTGCAAGCATATTGTACGCCGGATAACAGTGAGGCAATCGGCGTTAATGATCGCTTGGTGTTGTCTGAAGCGGAACGCTTCATGCGTGAGCGTATCAACAAGCGCCATATGCTGAATGGTGTAACGATTATTGATCCTGCCAATACGTATATTGAGTCTGGTGTTGTCATCGGAGCGGATACGATCATTGAACCAGGGACAAGCCTGCGTGGCAACACGACGGTTGGCGGCGAATGCGTTATTGGGCCGAACAGCGAGATTGTTGATTCTACAATCGGCGATCAAGTGCATATTAAGCAATCTGTACTCAGTGAAGCGATTGTAGGCGACGAGAGTTCAGTTGGTCCATTCGCTTATTTGCGTCCAGGCGCACGTCTTGGTAAGCAGGTAAAAGTCGGCGACTTCGTGGAAATTAAAAATGCGTCGCTTGATGATCAAACGAAAGTATCGCATCTCAGTTATATTGGTGATGCCGAAGTAGGGAAGAATGTAAATGTTGGATGTGGCGCGATTACGGTCAACTATGACGGCTTCAATAAGTCGCTCACTCAAATTGGCGATGATGCGTTCATTGGCAGCAATGTCAACTTGATTGCACCTATCAAAGTAGGCACTGGCGCTTACGTCGTTGCCGGATCAACGATTACACATCCTGTACCAGATAATGACTTGGCCATCGCTCGTGAGCGTCAAGTAAACAAGCCAGGGTATGCGGAGAAGATTCGCGCCCGTGCAAAAGCAAAAAAAGAACGAGAAAAGTGATCGATAAGGTTGCACTTTTCATTCAATATCGTTTAGCATGGTATTGAGAGCCTTTTTAGTTGAGACCATGTAGGGATAGACTAAGCAGCACCATTAACGGACAGTATAAAACAACGATGAACAAGAACCGGCACGGAGGGTTTTTAATATCATGACGTATTGTGATTCCAAGTTGAAAATTTTCACTTGCAACTCCAATCCTAATTTGGCGAACAAGATTGCAGAATACATCGGAATTCCGATGGGAGATGCAGAAACGAAGAGCTTTAGTGATGGAGAAATCCAAGTTAAGTTGTCTGAAAGTGTACGCGGTTGTGACGTTTACGTCGTTCAATCGACATGCGACCCGGTCAATGACAATTTGATGGAGTTGCTTGTAATGGTGGACGCATTGAAGCGTGCATCGGCAAAGAGCATTAACGTAGTTATCCCTTACTATGGCTACGCTCGCCAAGACCGTAAAGCGCGTTCGCGCGATCCGATTACGGCGAAGCTTGTAGCGAATTTGATCGAGACAGCAGGAGCTCATCGTGTTATTACGATGGACTTGCATGCCACACAAATTCAAGGATTCTTTGATATTCCTGTGGATCATATGCTGGGTGTTCCAATTTTGGCACAATATTTCCGCTCGAAGCAACTCGAAAACGTTGTTGTCGTATCGCCTGACCATGGTGGTGTGGTACGTGCGCGCAAATTGGCTGACTTCCTGAATGCACCGCTTGCCATTATCGACAAGCGTCGTCCAGAGCCGAACGTTAGTGAAGTTATGAATATTATCGGGGATATTAAAGGCAAGACAGCGATCATTATCGATGACATTATCGACACGGCTGGTACGATTGTGCTTGGTGCGAACGCATTGGTTGAAGCAGGGGTGAAGGAAGTCTACGCTTGCTGTACGCATCCAGTACTGTCCGGACCTGCGATGGATCGTTTGGAGAAATCGCCATTTAAAGAGGTTGTTGTAACGGATACAATTCCGATTACACATGAAAACCCATCTAGCAAGTTACACGTACTGTCGGTTGCACCGTTAATGGGTGAAGCGATTATTCGTGTTCACGAAGAATTGTCTATCAGTAAATTGTTTGAGATTGAATAAAGCGTGGGTCGAGTGACCTGAGCTGCACGTTACGGAAGGGTTACGTCTTCGGTCTTCGCCGGAGAAGTAACCCTTATCGGCATTTGAATGTGTCTGCGAATCAGGTGCGGATGCATGCCAAAAGCAGTTCAATCATCATATCGATGATCAATAAGGAAGGATGTAGCGCTCTTGAAGTGGATTGTAGGATTAGGTAACCCGGGAACCGAATATGCCGCAACCCGCCACAATATCGGCTTTATGGCAATTGACTCTCTTGCGGATCGCTTCGGCATTCAGGTACGTGAGAGCAAATGCAAGGCGTTAATCGGAGAGGGACGCGTTGGAACAGAGAAGGTAGTTCTTATCAAACCCATGACGTATATGAATCTGTCTGGAGAGGCTGTTCGCGCATATATGGATTACTATAAGGCGGATATTGAGGATTTTATCGTTCTATATGATGATATGGATACAGAGCTTGGGAAGATTCGCTTGCGCTATCAAGGGAGTGCGGGTGGTCACAACGGGATTAAATCGCTCATCCAGCATCTGGGAACGCAATCCTTCAATCGAGTTCGGATGGGGATATCTCGTCCGGAGCCTGGTCGGTCTATTGTAGATTACGTGCTGTCTACGTTCCCTAAAGCGGGTATGGAAGACTTGAAGCAGACAGTCGAGCGCACTTGCGACGCTGTCGAATTCTCGCTTAAGCATTCGTTCGAGCAGACGATGGCGAAATTCAATCGATAATATGATCTGATCAAAACTGATGTTGGGCTAATGTGCCTTTCTTTTGGACATACTGAACGGTATAATCCAAGAATGGGAGGCATATACATGTCTGTGAATTACGTGTGCAAACATTGTCATACAATGATTGGGCGCATCGACGGGAACGGGATTGATGAGGAACGCCTCGGCTTCCACCGTCTTACCCCAGACGAGCGCCAACAATATATTGTCGTTCATTCCAATGGAGATGTAACCGTGCGGATGACATGTGAATATTGTACAGAAGCGATTCAGATGCATCCCGAGTTGTCTTTGCTTTCCTCCCCCTTGCAATGAGGGTGGATGGGCAATGGGAGTTAGCGTCAGCCTTGGCTTGTCAGCCGAGGCTTATTTTGGATGAGGGTAACGTATATAACCTTACTAGTTATACCTTGTAGTATTTATTGTGGGTGAGAAAGAGGTGCCTATCTTTTGTTGAATGCACTCATGCAAGCTTTATCAGAAGAACGTGATATTGAATCGATTGCTGCGGGTGTCCGTGCAGGAATGAAGGAGCAATTGGTATCCGGCTTGTCCGGTTCAGCTCGTCAGGTGATGATGGCGGCACTTCAGATGCAGTTGGATCGTCCAGTACTCGTCGTCACACACAACATGTTCTCTGCACAAAAAGTAGCTGATGACCTGCAGGAATGTTTGTCGGCGGATCAAGTGCTCTTATACCCGGCCAATGAGTTGGTAGCTGCAGAAGCAGCGATATCAAGTCCAGAAGTGATTGCGCAGCGCATCGAAGTGCTTACCCGGTGTGCACGTGGATTCCGTGGGATAATCGTAACGCCGTATGCGGGATTGCGGCGCTTTTTGCCTGCCCGCGAGATGATGGCTGAGGCTGGCATATCTCTGTCGCTAGGCGATGAGCTTCCACTGGAAACCTTCCTGGCAGAAATGGTTGCGTGCGGCTATGAGCGTACAGAACGTGTCGAGGCCAAGGGAGAGATGAGCGTCCGTGGTGGGATTGTAGATATTTATCCAATCACAGCTCCTTATCCGTATCGAATTGAATGGTTCGATGATGAAATTGACTCCATTCGCTCATTCGACACCCAGGATCAACGTTCTATCGATAAGCTGAAGCAATTGACAATACTGCCTTGCAAAGACTTAATTGCAGACGAGACACGCTTCGCCGCTGCGGCTGAGGCGACTTTTGCACGTCTTGAAGAACAGCTGGGCAAGATGTCCGATCGCCAAGTAAAGGAGAAGCTTGAGCGGGAAATCGGGCATGATATCGAACGGATGAGAGGTTCTGTTTATTTTACAGAGCTCTATAAATACGTGGCGCTGCTCTATCCAGAGAAGCACACATTATATGATTATATGCCGAAGGACACGCTGCTTGTCGTAGATGAGCCTGCTAGAGTCATGGAGACAGCCAAACAGCTTGAACGAGATGAACTGGAGTGGAGCACACACTTGTTGTCGAATGGCAAGACATTGCCAGCGCTTCCTCTAGGAGTGACATCTGACGTCGCAATGGGCAAGCGCCCATTCCAGACCGTATTTATGGCGCTGTTCCTCAGACAGGTTCCTCATACGCAGCCGCAAAATATCGTGAACGTCATGTGCCGGTCCATGCAGAACTTCCATGGACAAATGAATGTCTTGAAAGCAGAAATGGAACGGTGGAAGAAGTCAGGCGCCAACGTCATTATGCTGGCGAACGGTGATGAACGAATTGAACGGATGCGTCGTGTGCTTCAGGATTACGCAATACCTGAGCCTACGATTTTAAAGGGCAACCTGCAGACAGGCTTTGAGCTCCCGTCCATTCACCTTGTAGTTATTACTGAGGGTGAGATGTTCTCCGGCAAGCAGCGGAAGACACGCCGCACGGAACTGAACGCGAAGGTGGACAATGCGGAACGGATTCGCAGCTATACGGAACTGAAGGTCGGCGATTATGTCGTCCATCAGAATCATGGCATTGGTAAGTATATTGGAATTGGGACGCTGGAGATTAACGGTATCCATAAGGACTATCTGCATATTTTGTATGCGGGTGGGGATAAACTATCTGTCCCAGTGGATCAGCTTCATCTCATCCAGCGTTATGTGAGCTCGGAAGAGAAGGAGCCGAAAATCTATAAGCTGGGTGGAACCGAGTGGACGAAGGTTAAGAGTAAAGTTCGTTCCTCCGTGAAGGACATTGCTGACGACTTGATCAAGCTGTACGCAGCAAGACAAGCATCTAGTGGTTATGCCTTCGAGAAGGACACACCAGAGCAGCGGGAATTCGAGGATATGTTCCCCTATGATGAGACGCGAGATCAACTGCGTGCCATCGAAGAAATTAAGCAGGATATGGAGAAGGCGAGTCCGATGGATCGTCTATTGTGCGGTGACGTAGGGTACGGCAAGACGGAAGTTGCGGTTCGAGCTGCCTTCAAGGCCGCAATCGAAGGCAAGCAGGTGGCGATACTCGTACCAACAACCATCTTGGCACAGCAGCACTATGAGACGTTCCGTGAGCGATTTGCCGATTATCCATTTAATATTCAGGTTCTTAGCCGATTCCGTTCCCGCAAGGAACAGAACGAATCCATGAAAGGGCTAAAGTCGGGTGTTGTCGACGTCATTATCGGCACTCACCGCCTGCTCTCTCAGGATGTTGTTTTCAAAGATTTAGGATTGCTGATTGTTGATGAAGAGCAACGTTTTGGCGTGACGCACAAGGAGAAGCTGAAAAAGCTGAAGATGAATGTCGACGTGCTGACGCTGACGGCGACACCTATTCCGCGTACCCTGCATATGTCCATGCTCGGTGTCCGGGATTTGTCGGTTATCGAGACACCGCCAGAAAACCGATTCCCTGTTCAGACCTACGTGCTTGAATACAGCGATAATTTAGTTCGCGAGGCAATAGAACGAGAGCTGGCAAGAGGCGGGCAGGTCTACTTCCTGTTCAACCGAGTGCAGGGGATTCATCAGATGGCCGACCATATTAAAATGCTCGTGCCGGATGCCCGTGTGACGGTAAGCCATGGGCAAATGTCCGAGACAGAGCTGGAGAAGACAATTCTCGACTTCTTGGATGGGGAATACGATGTGCTCGTCAGCACCAGTATTATAGAGACAGGCGTAGACATTCCGAACGTGAACACGCTCATCGTTCATGATGCGGACAAGATGGGTCTGTCGCAGCTGTATCAGTTGCGTGGGCGAGTGGGCCGCTCGAACCGGATTGCTTATGCTTACTTCACTTATCAGCGCGACAAGGTACTGAACGAGGTGGCAGAGAAGCGGCTTCAGGCGATTAAGGAGTTCACCGAGCTTGGTTCCGGATTCAAAATTGCGATGCGCGACTTATCCATCCGAGGGGCGGGTAATCTGCTAGGTGCGGAGCAGCATGGATTTATTGCATCTGTTGGATTTGATCTATACTCGCAGATGCTTGCAGATGAGGTGAACAAGCGCAAGGCGGAGATCGATGGTGTCGCTATTGAGGATCAGCAGGAGCTTACAACCCTCATCGACCTGAACGTAGATGCGTATTTGCCGCCGAATTATATTTATGATAGTATTCAGAAGATTGAGATTTATAAAAAGGTAGCGGGACTTGCTACATTGGATGAAGTCGAAGAACTGCGGGATGAACTCATCGACCGCTTTGGTGAACCACCTCTTGCTGTCCTTCAATTACTCGCTGTCGCTAGGCTGAAGCTTCATGCGAAGCAGTATGGATGGGAGTCAATTGTACAGCGTGGAGATGTGGTCACGATCAAGGTCCATTCTTCGGCGGATCCGTGGTTAGACCGCAAGAAGATGGCTGCTGTTGCATCTAAACTCGACAGACGGATTAATGTCGATCAAGAGGCTTGCGGTGCTGTGAAGTTCAATGCACGAGGCGTTGATGCGCTGCAGCTGTTAATGATACTAGAGCAATTCATGCAGGAAGCTAAGGGTGCCATCAAATCGAAGGGAGAATTGCAGAATGTTGCAAAATAACAAGACGCGTTCCAAGAAGTGGTTGTTGCTGGCATTGTCTGCGGTACTCGCAATATCCGTATTAGCCGGATGCGGCAACAAAGACGAGAAGTCAGCGGGCAAGGCAACCGACAACAGTAAAGTCGTTGCTACGTATGAGGGAGGACAGATTACACAGAATGATTTCGACAAAGAAATCTCGAACATGCTGTTCTTCTATCCGGAATACGAGCAGATCATTAGCATGGATCAATTCCGCGACTACTTCGTGAAGCAGCAAATCGCGTATCGCTATTTGGATGGCAAAGCACCGGAGAAAGCAAAGCAAACCGGTAAAGATAAAGCCAAAGAACAAATTGGCTTGATGAAGAAGCAAGTCGGAGACAAGCAGTTCAAAGAAATGCTGGACAAGCGCAAACTTACGGAAGAGGAAATTACGGAGTATATGACGCGCATCTTGACCGTTGTACAGGATTACAACGGCAAGGTAACGGAAGATCAGCTCAAGGCTGAGTTCGAGAAGAATAAGAAGGATATGACAACTGCTTCCGTTCGTCATATTCTCATTGGATTCAAGGACAAAGAAGGCAAAGAGCGCAAAAAAGAAGATGCTCTGAAGATGGCTAAGGATGTACAAGCTCGTCTGAAGAAGGGTGAAGACTTCGCGAAGTTGGCTGAGACAACGTCTGAGGATCCAGGTTCCGCTAAGACTGGTGGTCTGTACAAGGACGCTGCTGTAAGTCAATGGGTACCGCAATTCAAGGAAGCTGCCTTGACATTGCCGCTTAACCAAGTGAGCGATCCAGTTGAGACAGACTACGGCTACCACGTTATGCGCGTGGAAGATCGTAAAGAGAAGGAATACAGCAAGTTGACAGAAGAAGAGAAGGAAGCATTGCGTACGCGTGCAGCTTCTGAGCTGATGAACAACTTCATGCAGAAGGATCTGGATAAGCTGATCAAGAAAATCGACCTTCCTAAGACGGAGACAAAGCCGGAAGAGAAGAAGGACGAGAAAAAAGATCAGAATACAGAAGCTCCTAAAGATACAAAAGCAGAATCAGGCAAGTAAAGGCATGCCGCGAGATGATATGTCATCATCTCGTGCCGTAGCCCTTTCCCCTCAAGGGGAAGGGGCTATTTTTCGCGGAAGGTATGGAAACGGAATGAAATATCCATAAAAACAATAAAAAGTTTTCATTTCCGGTTTCATCCTCTAAAAATACGTTTATTTACATTTGTCATGGCTTGGGGAAAATTAGACATACTATGTTAGCGGCTATTCAAATTACTACCGGTCGTAATTTGGATGGTGTTATCTTTTCACTGTGTACACAGAAGTAAAATCCAAAAGTACGATGATGAAGTTTGATACTAAAGCAAATCCAACATTTCGCATTGATGTCGAAAAAGATAAGCTTTTTTTCGACAAAATCAGAGGAAAAAACTAAAAAATTCCGGTATATTGATGTAAAATGTGAAAATTTTAAGAATTCGTTCTAAAAAAATGTCGGTTAGTGTCGAAAAATGTGATTTTTTTTGCAACTTGGATGGCATTACCTACGTATGATGTGTATGTATAAGAACTTGGGAGCAGATGAATACTATGGTCAGTATTACAAACCATTCCGCATCCCTCCTAATTAACAATAATACAGTAAATCGAAAATACTTACTGAAAGCGGGGCAACTCATAATGAAAGCTACTGGAATTGTACGTCGTATCGATGACCTCGGACGTGTTGTAATCCCTAAAGAAATTCGTCGCACTTTGCGCATTCGCGAGGGAGATCCTCTTGAAATTTTCGTTGATCGTGATGGAGAGGTTATCCTTAAGAAATATTCCCCAATTGGTGAATTGGGCGACTTCGCTAAGGAATATGCGGAATCCTTGTATGAGAGCACAGGACATATCACAATGATCTCTGACCGTGATACTGTAATCGCAGTTGCTGGCGGATCGAAGAAAGAATACATGGACAAGCAAATCGGGATGTTGCTTGAGAACTGTATGGAAAACCGCAAGACGATGATCGAAACGAACGCAGGCAATTATGAAATCGTAAAAGACAGCCAAGAAGCTTTCTCTTCTTTCGTTGTTGCTCCAATCGTTGCTGGTGGAGATCCTATCGGTACAGTTGTTATGCTTAACAAAGACGACAGCGTGAAAATGAGCCAAATGGAAGTGAAAATGTCGGAAACGGCTGCTGGCTTCCTTGGTAAGCAAATGGAGCAGTAATCCGAAATTTGCTAACGAAAGTCCCTGCTCATACAGGATGCGTGTATACGTAGCTTGAGCGATGCAGGGGCTTTTTTTGTGCTCTGAGCTCTAATATCCAGTCATCCCTACGCCGTTGCAGAGGCATATTGATTAGCCGTATTTTTTTCTTGTTGGGCAGGAGCGCTGAAAATACGAGATTGCAGACATCATAGACGGTGCTGCAGCTTCTATGCATGGAGCTTGTCCAGGCGAGGAGGAATTGGCCTGTCTTGATATGCTATAATACGTTACGAATGTTAGAGATGGGCGGGGATGACGGTTGAACAAACGAACCCCCCGAGTTGCGGGGCAAGTTATGTCCGGCGCTTTACTGCTAGGCATGGCGACGATAGTGTCGAAGGTGATCGGAACACTGCAGAAAATCCCGCTGCAAAATATCGGGGGAGACGGTGTATTCGGCATATATAACGCGGTATACCCATTCTATGTGCTGCTAGTAGCGATAGCTAGTGCGGGTATTCCAGTTGCGGTAGCACGGCTCGTGGCAGAATGCGAGGCAGCTGGGGATGAGGTAGGCTCTGAACAGGTGCTTCTAGCATCCAGTCTGCTCATGACGGTTACTGGGATTGCCGGGTTCTTCGCTATGCTGGCTGGCGCAGAACAGATCGCCAGTTGGATTGGCAATCAACATACGGTGGCCGCTATCCAGAGTGCTGCCTATGCGCTGCTTGTAATGCCGCTTGCCGCTGCTCTCCGAGGCTACGATCAGGGCAGTGGACGGATGACGTCAACAGCTGTATCACAGGTTATCGAGCAGACAGGACGCGTAGCGGTCATGATTGGGTTTCTGCTGTACTATAGTCATCTGGGCGCAGCGGATGAGACAATCGCTGCAGGAGCTACGTTTGGATCATTTGCGGGTGGTCTATGCGGGTTGCTAACTATGATGATCTTCCGCTGGAGGGAGAAGCGTAGAAGCCACAGTCGACTGCGGAAAAAACCGCAATTAGGGATGAGGCAGCAGGCAGGCGCCGTCTGGAGCTGGATTCGGAAGCTGACATGGACTGCCCTGCCAATTTGTTTAGGTGCAATTGTGCTGCCAGCGGTAAATGTAGTGGATGTATTTACGGTGCCTCGGTTTCTGCTGCAGCAAGGGTGGAGTGAGGCAGAGGCACTCGCACAGTTCGGCGTGTACAGCCGGGCGTATCCTCTTGTGCAACTTGTCACAATGGTGGCGAGCTCACTTGCTGTGGGGGTCGTCCCGATGGTGGCGTCGCTCATGCGCAGAGAGGGTACTGTCGGTCTTGCGCCGACTATTAAGATAGCTCTTCGCTGGTCGTGGATGCTTGGTCTTGCTGCTACCGTCGGGCTCGTCGCCTTGGCGGAGCCGCTCAATGTGGCGTTATACACGGACAGCGCGGGAACGCTGACGTTCGTGCTGGTGGCATCCACGGCTGTAAGCGGCGTATTCCACGCCGTGTCAGCCGCGCTGCTGCAGGGCATAGGCGCGGTGCGTGCGCCAGCCGTGCATCTTGTATGCGCCGCAATCGTGAAGGCGGCGCTGAATGTATGGCTGATCCCGGCCTACGGCATTGCCGGGGCAGCCATCTCTGCTGCGGCCTCGCTTGGTCTGGCCGCAGCATTGAACGCGCATGCGCTCGCCGTCGCAAGCGGCGTGCACTTCGCCGCCTGGGGCGCTCGCAGCGCGCGCCTTGCGCTGGCGCTTGGCGGCATGGCTGCAGGCGTCAGCCTGGCCGCGGCCGTTCCGGCATGGCTTGGCGCTTCTGGCCGCTTAGCGGCCGTGCTCGCCGTAGCCGTAGGCGTGCCGCTTGGCGCGGCTATATTCGCCCTGCTAGCCATCGCACTCGGTGCAGTTCGGCCGCAGGAACTGGCCGAGCTGCCGCGCATCGGGCCGAAGCTTGCTTCATTCGCTGCGCGATTCTCGCCCCGCATGTGATTCTGTGAGCAGAAGTGTGGGGAATAATACACAGTGATGCAACAATCGAAGGGAGATTCATTCATGCCTGGAACCATTACTGTCGTCGGGCTCGGCTCCGGCGATGAAAGTCAATTGACGTTAGCCGTATGGAACTTGCTGCGCGAGGCAAAGCAATTGTACGTACGCACGGCTGACCATCCGGTAATCGCATATTTGCAACAGAATGATGTCGCATTTCGCTCATTCGATTCCGTATATGAAATGCAAGACGATTTCCCATCGGTGTACAAAGAAATTGTTCGCCAATTGATGGCAGCTGCTGCTGTCAGTCCCGAGAATCCAATTGTATACGCGGTTCCTGGGCATCCGATGGTCGCAGAGTCAACGGTTCGCTTGCTGCGGGATCAATGCTCGGAACAGGGCATTGAGCTGCGAATTATCGGGGGAGAGAGCTTCCTGGATCAGGCGTTCCTACGTTTCGGATTCGATCCGATTGAAGGGTTCCAACTGCTTGATGCGGCCGGACTGCAGGCTGATGGCTTGAACCCAAGGTTGCACACCGTGATTGGACAAGTGTATGATACGTTTACAGCGTCTGATGTGAAGCTGGGACTGATGGAAGTATATCCGGAAGACTATGAAGTCGTAGTAGGCCATGCGCTTGGCGTAGAAGGCATGGAGCATATGCAGCGTATTCCGCTGTATGAGCTGGATCGCATTGAAGGCTACGGCAATCTATCCCTAATTTGGGTTCCACGCACCGACAGTGATGAAGTGCGCAAGCGCACATTCGGTCGCCTGCATGAGATTGTATCGATCTTGCGAAGCCCTGGAGGATGTCCATGGGATCAAGAGCAGACACATGAATCGATTCGCAAAAATCTGATCGAGGAGACGTATGAAGTACTCGAAACGATTGATGACGATGATCCAACTGCGATGCAGGAGGAGCTCGGCGATTTGCTGTTGCAAATTATGCTGCACTCCCAAATGGAGGAAGAAGTGGGTACATTCAGTGTATACGATGTCATCCAATCATTGAATGAGAAGCTTATTTTCCGCCACCCGCATGTATTTGGTAATCAGCATGCAGAAGATGTCGAATCCGCGCTTGGAACATGGGAACAGATGAAGGCAGAGGAGCAGCAGATCAAGGGAATTACGGACGCGAGACCTTCCGTACTGGACGGTGTGCCGCGTGACTTGCCTGCGCTCATGAAGGCCTATAAGCTGCAGAAAAAGGCGGCTAAAGTCGGATTTGACTGGGACAATGCCAAGGATGTACTTGACAAAGTGGCCGAAGAATTGCAAGAATTGCGAGAGGCGATACGAGATGCGGGATCGGATCAAGACGATGCCGTGAAGGATGAAGAGCTGGATCATGCGCGCGAGGAACTCGGCGATCTATTATTCGCTGTCGTGAATGTATCTCGGTTCATTGACGCCGATCCAGAAGAGTCGTTAACATATACGAACCGTAAATTTGTACGCCGATTTCAATACATCGAAGAACAACTTCGTATAAAGGGTAAATCTTTTGACCAAACTGATTTACTAGAAATGGAGCAATGGTGGCAGGAAGCGAAGCGCTTAGAGCCATAATGCTTGGGGTGCAGCGGACTACTGCTCTCTATTTTTCGTCAAAATATGAAAAAATGCCGCACCCGGGAAGGAATTTGGTGATGAAGCAAGAATACATACAAGCATCAACATTCCAAGGCTCGGGCAAGCGCCTGTAGACCATTATTCATTTCAACTATGAAAAAGAGGAATTGGGAGGACAATACACATGAACAAAACAGATTTGATCAACAACATTTCCACAAAAAGCGGTTTGACTAAGAAGGACGTTGAATCCGTACTGAACGGCTTCTTTGGTGAAGTAACTGACGCTTTGGCTAGTGGCGACAAAGTTCAATTGATCGGCTTCGGCACATTCGAAACACGCAAGCGCGCTGGCCGTACAGGTCGCAACCCGCAAACAGGTAACACAATCGAGATTCCTGAATCTACAGTTCCTGCATTCAAAGCGGGCAACAAGCTTAAAGAAGCTGTAAAATAATGCGTCTAGACAAGTTCCTGAAAGTATCGCGGCTCATCAAGCGGCGTACTGTCGCGAAGGATGTGTCCGAGCAGGGGCGTGTTGAACTGAATGGCCGTGAAGCGAAGCCGAGCACGACAGTGAAGGTCGGCGACGAGATTACGGTACAATTCGGGCAGAAGCTCGTCACCGTCCGGGTAGAGCGTCTCCAAGAGACGACGAAGAAGGAAGAGGCGGCGGGCATGTATACGCTGCTGAAGGAAGAAGCAATTCCAAGAGACAACGGATTGAACTGGTAACAGCCAGTCCATTGCGATAGAAATGCATATTCCAACGAGCAAGGAAGCGGTTATCCGTCTGAGAAGACGGAACCGCTTCTTTTTGATTTGCGAGGAAACATTCAGTGGTGTTGAGCAGCTGTATATAGGTCTCTCCTTGATATAGAGCATTATGGGTATTCGGTCATGGTGCTATCATGTGGAGGTCATACGCGCTATAATGGAATAAGTAATCCCACTGAGGCGGGATTCAACATCATAACATTCCGTGCTACAGCACGGGAGAGGTTCGCAATCTCCCTCTATAAAAAACTAAGGCTGACAGCATCCTACAGGGCTATCTTTCCTTAGTGCTGTCTTTTTTTTGTGCTTACAGGAGCTGTATATCGGCTAAAGCCAACGAACAGCCAACCTGAGCAAGCACAGGCCTTCTGTCTTAGGAGACCCTTCTATAGGGCTGTGAGGGGACAGGAAAGGATGAAGAATACATGAAGCAAGTAAATGAACAAGTAAGCAACGACCACGTTTCCTCAGCTGGCGAAGCGGCTTGGAATGCAGATTCCCGTAGCCAAGCACATGCGGGACGGAAGCAAGGCAAGGCTGTCGTCGTCTTTAGTGGCGGGCAAGACAGCACAACCTGTCTTTTTTGGGCACTGCAGCGATTTGAGGAAGTCGAGACGATCACCTTTGACTATGGACAACGCCATAAGTCAGAGCTAGAGCATGCGAAGGCGATTGCCGGCAAGTTGGGTGTACCGCACCGGATCCTCGATATGTCCTTGCTCAATCAACTGGCTCCCAATGCGTTGACGCGAGACGACATCGCAATTGAACAGGAAGAAGGCGAAATTCCGAGCACCTTTGTGGAAGGACGGAACTTATTGTTCTTTTCCTTCGCCGCTGTCTATGCGAAGCAGATTGGAGCACGTCATATTGTTACAGGTGTATGTGAGACGGACTTCAGTGGTTATCCAGACTGCCGCGACGTATTCGTCAAATCACTCAATGTTACGCTGAATCTGGCGATGGATTATGGATTTGTACTGCATACCCCGCTGATGTGGCTGGATAAGGCAGATACGTGGCGTCTCGCTGACGAACTCGGTGCCTTTGAATTCGTTCGTACCGAGACGGTAACTTGCTACAACGGACTTCCGGGAGATGGATGCGGAGAATGCCCGTCCTGCAAGCTGCGCAAGGCAGGACTTGAACGTTACCTGATGGAACGTAAGCAAGGAGAGGGGGCAAGCCGATGAGTACTCCTGGGCCATTCCGTATCGTCGATAAGCTGCAAGTGCTGGGAGCCGACATTTCACAGGATTCGCTGCGTTATCACCGTCATCGGGTACTTGTGAGCAAAGAGTTTACCTTCGATGCTGCCCACCATTTACATGCTTATGAAGGCAAATGTAAAAACCTTCATGGGCATACGTACAAGGTTGTTTTTGGGTTAAGCGGATTTGTAAATGAAATCGGGCTGGCGCTCGATTTTGGAGATATAAAGGAGATTTGGAAGGATAGAATCGAGCCTTATCTCGATCATCGTTACTTGAATGAAACACTTCCACCGATGAATACAACGGCAGAGAACATGGTCGTGTGGTTGTATGAACAAATGCAAGTTGCATTGCAAACTGAACCTTACGCAGAGCGATGCGAAGGGGGAAGAGTAGAATTTGTTCGGCTCTATGAGACTCCGACCAGCTATGCAGAAGCACGACGGGAGTGGATGGAGCAATGACGATTCCTGTTCTCGAAATATTTGGCCCTACTGTGCAGGGAGAAGGGCTTCTAGTCGGCCAGAAGACGATGTTCGTCCGTACAGCCGGCTGTGATTACCGCTGCTCTTGGTGCGATTCTGCCTTCACATGGGATGGTTCTGCCAAAGATGACATCCGTCAGTTGACGGCAGATGATGTTATTGAAGAGCTGGATCATCTGGCAAAGGGGCGCTATGGGCATGTTACGATCTCTGGCGGCAACCCAGCCTTGCTGGAAGGTATGGGCGAGTTGGTTCAACGTCTCGGGGAACGCGGGGTTCGCACGGCTGTAGAGACACAGGGATCACGCTGGCAGGACTGGCTCTTGGATATTGATGATGTCACGCTGTCTCCGAAGCCGCCAAGCTCTGAGATGGGTACGAACTTCACACGCTTGGATGAGATCGTAGGCAAGCTATGGAATCGGTCTGCACGCAAGGGACTATGCCTGAAGGTCGTTGTGTTCAATGAAGATGACATGCAGTATGCGATAGAAATTCATGAACGCTACCCTGGGATTCCATTCGTCATGCAGACGGGGAATGAGGATATCCATAGCGGAGATGACCAGGAGTTGGTACAGAAGCTGCTTCGACAATATGAATGGTTGATAGATAAGGTTGCTTCAGAACCGCGCTTGAACCAGATACGCGTGCTGCCTCAGCTGCACACATTGGTGTGGGGCAACAAGCGTGGCGTCTAGCGCGATGACTATCTCTACCTACACAGGTGGAATGGAGTTCTAGATACAAGTATGGCTCGTACAACTCATGCAGGATTACAGGTTATCCTACGAAAATGATACCGAAGGAGATTCAATGACGATGGCAGGAAGAAATGAAGCAGAATTGCATTTGAAGCAGCTTGGATTAAAGACGGAGTACCCGTCAGACTATGCACCAGACATTTTGGAGTCATTCGACAACAAACATCCTAACCGGGATTATTTCGTCAAATTCAATTGTCCGGAATTTACAAGTCTATGTCCGATTACGGGACAGCCAGACTTTGCGACCATTTACATCAGCTATATCCCGGGTGTGAAATGTGTGGAGAGCAAGTCACTCAAGCTGTATTTGTTCAGTTTCCGCAACCATGGCGACTTCCATGAGGATTGCGTGAACATCATTATGAATGATCTGATTAAACTGCTTGATCCGAGATATATCGAGGTATGGGGCAAATTTACCCCGCGTGGCGGCATCTCGATTGACCCGTACTGCAACTATGGCCAGCCGGGAACGAAATATGAAGAGATGGCTGCTCATCGATTGATGAACCATGATATGTATCCAGAGAAGGTAGACAACCGCTAAGGTATAAGATGCTGGCAACGACTGAGCAATCACAATAAATAGAGCAAGCGAAGAGAGAGAGTATACGTTCATAGTATAATCCTCTCTCCTTGCTATAGTTGCAGTTCTAATCTTCAATCTCCTTCATAAGCTAGTGTTGAGAAGGAGGGGTACATGCCATGGTTGATTTCAATAAGCCAGCGGCCAAGCGCCAAGAAGTGAAGATGATGAACCGCAAGCTCCTCGAGATTAGCGGAGTGAGCAAGGTAGAGAGCTTCGACAGTGAGGAGTTCCTGCTTGATACAGAATGCGGCTTCTTGACGATACGCGGCCACAATTTGCATATTAAAAATTTGAGCCTGGAACAAGGCTTGGTTGCCATCGAAGGTACGGTCAACTCCCTGACCTATTTGGATGCGAATGCGCAGGACAAGTCGAAGGGCTTTTTCGGTAAGTTATTCAAGTGAACCTCCACACTCAATGGATGACCGTGATGCTCATGATGATGAGCGGACTTGCGCTTGGTCTGGTGTTCGACAGCTACCGTGTCGTCGCAGGCCAATTCAAGTTTCCACGGTGGACGCTGCCTGTATTTGATCTACTCTATTGGCTGGCAGCGACGCTATTCGTGTTCCAAATGCTCGTGAAGGGCAATCAGGGAGAATTAAGATTTTATGTGCTGCTTGGTCTAGCAGCAGGCGCATGGCTGTATGCTGTCTTTCTTAGCAGAATAACCGTTATGATTGTGAAATGGGTAGTTGCCGCCATAAAGGCCATATGGCACTTCGCAATGCGGTGTGTGTATGTGCTTATTGTACTGCCGTTCAAAGGGATATGGGCAGGAATAAAAGCACTTACATTATTTTTCATATCGTCTGCTATGTTCCTCCTCAAAATTGTGCTACAATGTTTACGACCGCTCTGGCTGCTCATCGCATGGTTGTTCAAGCCGCTTGTCATGCCGCTATGGAACCGATTCAGAATGACGGAACGGTGCAAGGGCATATGGCAAGGGGTGATATCAGCCGGCAAGCGCATTTCCGCGTGGCTCATTGGTGTACGTTTCCAGATGAGGCGGTTCCTTGACCTGTTTAGACGCAAGCGTTAGCGGGTAAGGTGTATCGTGAGCTACTGATACAAGGGGGTGCACGTATGTCGGTGTCTAAATCCCGAAGACATACTCCAAGCCGCAACCAAGATAACAAAATAGCGGGAGCCAAGCGCAGATTGCGCATGTGGCTGATCTTCATGGCGTTGTTTATAGGGTGGGGCACGTATACGTACTTCAGTCAATTGAACACGATGGAAGAGCTTCGCTCAGATTTGAAGGCGCGTGAGAAGGAGAAGGGCGAAGTCGAACAGGTTCGCAACGATCTGCGTCAAGAGGTCGATCGGCTCAATACAACGGAATACATACTGCAATTGGCGCGAAGCCGAGGTATGGTGCTTCCGGACGAACTCCTCATCCGCAAACACGACGAATAGAGCGTAAAATCAGGACAACCGTCGGTTGACCAATGTTGCGCCATTACAGTATAATCACGACATAAGCATTGCTTTTTTGCTTTTGAGCAATGTTCCGTTTAACATTTTAAGGGAGGAACATTTTATTCTATGACAATTGAAGTGGGCACCAAGTTAGAAGGCAAGGTGACAGGGATTACGCATTTTGGAGCGTTCGTTGATCTGTCGGGAGGTGTCACGGGACTGGTTCACATCTCTGAAATTGCCGATAACTATGTCAAGGACGTGAATGACCATTTGAAGATTGACGATACAGTCACGGTCAAAGTTATTAACGTCGACAAGGACGGCAAGATCGGCTTGTCTATTAAGCAAGCAGTCGATAAACCTGTAACGGAACAGAGACCTCCAAGAGGACCTCGTCCGGACCGTCCTCCAGGAAGAGACGGGGGCAATAGCAGGTATGGACACGGGAACCGGGATCGAGGGGGACGCAAGTCGCCTAGTTTCGCTTCTTTTGAGGATAAGATGTCGCGCTTCCTTAAGGATAGTGAAGAACGCATTTCTTCTTTGAAGAAGAATACGGAATCCAAGCGTGGAGGCCGTGGAGCACGCCGCATGTAATCGTCCATGACGACAACGTAATTAAAGCCGCAAGCCGGGCAACCGGTCTTTGCGGTTTTTTGCGTGTGCAGATAAGCAAAACATGTAGACATCCGGACGCCATGATCTGACGGGATCGTCGTTTCCTTGCCGCACAATTGCTGGAAAAACTTTTTTTGTCGTGTCGGCCTGCCTGTACGACAGGTTCTTACGCCTTTCCGTATGCTTTATTGTCAAATGACCGTCGACCCTAGCGGATGAACGACAAAAATATGACATCTTCTCTTCAAAGCTGCTTAAATGGAAATCGGTCAAACCCCTGATACGCCGCACATATTCCGCACTGGGAAGCGCTCGCGACGCTTGTCGGAAAGTTTTTTTGGCCCCTTTCCTTTTTATGACAAACTATTTCTATCACCTTTTCTATAATGAGAGGCACACAATTCATAGAATAGGTGGTGCCAAATGATGAGTAAGACAAAGATCATTCCATTTCCAAAAAGAGGCTGGCAGGATATCAAGGAAGAAGGAACCGGATGGATGAATGCGCCTAGCAAATGGCGTCTGGACGGATTCCAACGTATGCTAGGTACGCGCAAATGGACGATTATGTTCGTCCTGATCGGCTTCCTTCTTGGTCGTGCCATGATCTTGAATGAATTATTCCCGTTTGCGGCTGCCTTTTTTGCGGTTGTATATTTTTCACGCCGGGAGCTGGCTACGTGGGTGGGAACTGCATTACTAGCCGGAAGTTTGTTCGCTCCAGAGCAAATTACGCTAATGATGGGGATGCAGCTGCTGCTCATTGTTCTCATGTATCGCTGCTGGAAGGCTTATGATAGACGTTCGGATATGAACATCGCACCATTGATGGTGTTTACAGCGAGTCTTATTGTGAAGCTGTTTGTCACTTTTCTATCACACTCTTTTACTTGGTATGCCCTAGCAATGGATGTTACAGATGCGGCGCTTGGCTTCGTCTTAACGCTCGTATTTGTTCAAGCCCTGCCCGTACTAACGATGAGTAAACGCAATTATACGCTTCGTGTGGATGAAATGATTTGCCTAATGATTCTGCTTGCTTCTATGATGACAGGTGCTGTCGGCTGGAGTGTACAGGGCATGCAGCTGGATCATATTTTATCACGCTATTTCGTTCTTCTGTTTGCCCTAGTTGGCGGAGCGCCGTTAGGCGCATCAGTAGGCGTTGTGCTAGGACTAATCCTTGGTCTTGCAGAGCCGAGCTCATTATCGCAAATGAGCGTACTAGCCTTCTCTGGTCTGCTTGCAGGACTGCTGCGGGAAGGGAAGCGCTGGGCAGTTGCCTTCGGTATGCTGCTAGGTACGGCAATCTTATCGGTCTATATTGGTCCTCCTGAGCAGGTCATGGTATCGACATGGGAGACGATAGCCGCAGCCGCCCTATTTCTGCTTACTCCCAAATCCATATGCCGCACATTGGCTAAGTATGTCCCAGGGACGAGTGAGCATACGAATTCACAGCATGAATATGCGAAGCGCATGCGCGACATGACGGCAGAGCGTGTACAGCAGTTCTCCAAGGTATTCGATCAGCTGTCACACAGCTTCAAGCAGGCCGCACCTACGACGGCTGGTGATGCACCTGCGCAGGCAGGTGAGGAAGAGAAATCGGATGGAGTTATTGAGGCTGCATCCGTAGTTACATGCGGGGCATGTCCGCGAAGGCAGGCATGTTGGGGCCGCAAGTCGATCCAGACGATGACGATGATGAAGCAAATGCTCGTGAAGGTGGAGGGGAACCCGGAGTTCGCATGGAAGGACAAGCCGCTCCCTCACTCTTGGAAGACACATTGCCTGCGGGCGCATCAGATGCTTACGGTGCTGCGAGATCAGCATATTCGGCACATGCATGAGGAACATTGGCGCAGGCAGCTGCAGGACAGTCGCCAGTTTGTAGCTGAGCAATTATCAGGGGTTTCGCAGGTCATGGACGACTTAGCGAAGGAAATTCAGCGCGAGGGCAGAGAACTGTTCATGCAGGAGGAACAGATCCGTCAGGCCGTAGAAGATCTAGGATTGTCGGTTCACCGTGTAGATATCATGTCACTGGATCCTGGGCGTGTGGAGATTGAAATGGTGCATTCCTTCACGGAAGGATATGATGAATGCCGCAAGCTGATTGCCCCGCTGCTGTCAGATATATTGGGCGAGCATATTGCCGTACGGGACGAATCCATTACCAGATCGGAAGGGCAGGGGGTTGTCTCCTTCGTAACCGCGAAGGCCTTCGAGGTTGATACAGGGATGGCGGGTACTGCCAAGGGAGGTGGAATGCTGTCGGGAGATAGCTTTAGTGCGCTCGAGCTGGGCAGCGGCAAGTTCGCTGTTGCCTTAAGTGACGGAATGGGGAATGGAGAGAGGGCGCGTTTGGAGAGCAGCACGGCACTTCACTTGCTTGCTCAGCTGCTACAGGCAGGAATTGAGGAGCAGTTGGCGATCAAGTCCGTCAATTCGGTGCTGACCCTTCGATCTCCTGATGAAGTGTACGCTACACTAGATTTAGCAATTATTGATTTATTCTCTGCCAAGACGATGTTGATTAAGAGTGGTTCAACGCCAAGCTTCATTAAGCGAGGCGAAGAGGTTCATTTAGTTTCCTCGAACAATTTGCCGATAGGTATATTACAGGATATTGAAATTGAACTGGTTGACGCCTCTCTATCACCGGGTGATATCGTGGTAATGATGACAGACGGGGTATTTGATGCGCCTGGGTCGGCCGTTAATAAGGAATTATGGATGAAGCGGCTCATCCAGGAGCTCGAGACGGACGACCCGCAGGAAATTGCTGATCTCCTGCTAGAGACTGTCATCCGGCATTCGGGCGGACGTATTGATGATGATATGACCATTGTTGTGACGCGTGTAACGAGACATCGACCACAATGGGCGACTTTGCACTGGAGTGGGGGTGATCGAATCGAACGGCCGATGCCTGTCAGTTGATTATCCATGAACAGACAATGAACGATTATTCCTCATTTGCTTCTCAGACTTCTCCCGAGAGGGAGGACTCACACTATGGTTAAACTCTCCTATTATGGGGCACACTAGAACTAGATTCATAGTGACCATAGGGAGATGAATGAAGGATGATGAAGCAAATTCTTCTCATTACGGATGGATGCTCCAATGTAGGCATTCAGCCCGCCATTGCCGCCGCGGAGGCAAGGGAGAACGGAATAACGGTCAATGTAGTCGGCATTGTTGATTATGGTACAATTGGACAATTGGGTGCTTGCGAGATTGAGGAGATTGCTAGTGCAGGCGGTGGTGTAAGCCGCATCGTGCAATCGCATGAGCTGTCACAGACGATTCAGATGATGACACGTAAGACAGTAGTGCAGACGATACAGCAGGCTGTGAATAAGGAATTGAAGCTAATTCTGGGTGATGCTGCAACTGATGGCGTGCAAGCACTTCCACTGGAGAAGCGTTCTGAAGTGGTTCGTGTCATGGACGAAATGACGGAACAGTCAGCGCTCAAGGTGGCGCTGCTTATTGATGCTAGTGCAAGCATGAAGCCGAAGCTGGCTGCAGTCGAGGAAGCGATACGAGATTTAATGCTTAGCCTGCAAGCTCGAAGCGGCAAGAGTGAGCTGTGTGTATTTCATTTTCCTGGCCCATATGGGGGAGAGGAAGCAGTACAGGACTTGGAGTGGACGGATGAAATCACGCGTGCGAAGAAGTTGTTCCAGCGACTGAATATGCGTGGGACAACACCGACTGGCCCGGCTTTGCTGCAAGTCATAGATTATTATCGTGCGGCACCTCGTACTGTGAACAAGGAAGCAGAAGTGGTGCCTATTAATCATCATGAAAGAATGGAAATGGACGGGGTATGGAGTGACTACATCGTTTAAGGAAAGGCGACAACTCAATAGAGCATCCCAAAAATCCCAAAAGGGAGACTCCCACCACCAGTTGCGGGCAGGCATGGTGCTGCATGGGGTATGGAATCACCGTGCCTATCGGATTGAGCGTCTTCTTGGAAGTGGCGCCAATGGGGTAGTCTATCTGGTGACGCTGCTGTCGGCCCCTAATGATGGACGTGGGGGAGCGATAGGCCCCTTTGCGTTGAAAATAAGCGCCAACGCCGTTGATCTCCAATCGGAAGTGAATGCCCTTGGCAGTCTGGAGAAGCAGCGGCGAACGTCCTCCCGAATATCAGCTCACCAAGACAATCGTCCCTTCCTTGTTGATGTAGATGATGCAGATATGAATGGGGAGCGTATATCCTTTTATGTAATGCGCTATGTTCCAGGTGAAAGTATTAAAGCTTACATCCGGAAGAAGGGCCCCAGGTGGTACGGTATAGTGGGGAGCAAACTGCTGGCGAAGCTGCATAATGTACATCGGCATGGATGGGTATTCGGCGATCTTAAGGCGGAAAATGTCATTGTAGGTAATGGCGGAGAGGTTGAGCTTGTTGATTATGGAGGATTAACGAGCAGAGGGAAGAGCGTAAAGCAATTCACTGAAATGTATGATCGGGGGTATTGGCATGCAGGCTCGCGTACAGCAGATGATGGATATGATCTGTTCTCATTTGCCATATTGACGATTCAAGTGCTCGGGGGAAAGGAGTTCCGTGAGCGCATGAAGCGAGCATTGCCCCAAACGCGGGAAGTAAAGGAAGTACTGGAGCTTGTTCATACTCATCCTGTTCTGCGGCATTATGAGTCATGGCTAGTCCATGCGTTAAAGGGGACATTTGCAAATTCGGAAGAAGCATGCCGGATGTGGGATGAATTAAGTCGCCGCTTGCATCGATCGGGGATGCGGCCATATCGGCCAACTCCGCTATGGATGAAGTGGTTTTTTGCTGTATCTGTTATTTTGTTTGCAATTAGTATCGCATGGTGGACAGGAATCCCCTATTAATTTTATAGCCTAAATTGTGGTATATTGGTAACAATCATATGCATCTTATCCGTAGGAACAACGTAGTTATACATACATACTTATTAAGAAGATATTTCAGAATGGCAGCGGGTGAACTCAATCGACTTCCGATGGATGCAGTGCAGGCTTCACGGGCTCGATTGGTAGCACGCAGATTTTGAACGTGCTTCATCGATTTGGTATGCTTCATACATAGCAAGATGGGAAATGAACCTGCACGTGCGTGGAGCTTTATTGCGGAAGCATGCAGGTGCTTGAATGAATGCCGGGAATCGGGGATGAATAATGACAGCAGGACAATCAGCGGACGGTGAGCAATTCAATGCTTGGGACAAATGGATAGAGCGATTGGAAGCCGATTGGTGTAAGAGAGGTCTCTGGGGTGCAGGTGCTGTAATGGTAGTAGCTGTATCAGGCGGTCCGGATTCGATGCTGCTTCTACATGCATTGGCTGCATTGAACGAACGAAGTGACTGCAAGCCGGGCAGGCTCATTGTTGCCCATGTTCATCATGGATTTCGCGGGCAAGAATCAGATGAAGAGGCCAGATTCGTCGAGCAGGAAGCGGCAAGATTGGGGCTTCCATTTGAGATGATTCGGGTTGATGCTCCTGGTTTAGCGAAGCGGGAAGGACTTAATCCTCAGGCGGCAGCAAGGCTGCTTCGTTATGAGTTCCTCATCCGTACTGCCAGTCAATATGGAGCTACTCATGTTGCGCTTGCTCATCATGCGGATGACCAAGCCGAGACCGTACTTATGCGCTTAATAAGAGGATCAGGCAGCACAGGGCTAGCTGGAATGGCGTGGAGCCGCGAAGAAGAAGGGCTGCTCTTTGTTCGGCCATTGCTAATGCTGCGTAAGATGGAAGTGCTCCATTGGTGCTCAGTGCGGGACATTCCATATGTGAACGACAGCAGCAACACCAAGCGCAGTTATTTTCGCAATCGGATGCGACTGGATATTATCCCTCAGCTTGAGGAGGAGAATCCGAGACTTGTTGAAGCGCTCTGCAGGATGGCGGACTCACTGCGTGATGAAGATGATTATATGGAAGCGGAGACCCGCAGGTTGTTTCAACGTTACGTAAAGGCGGTAAACGATGGTAGGTCTGGTGACAGCAATGCCGCATTATTTATTCCGCATGTGCAGGCGGGATATATTCTTGATCGGAACACCTTTCTAGGATTACATGTTGCTTTACAACGCAGGTTGATTAAACTAATATTAAATTATCTTACACGAGGTTCGGATCAGATTGATTTTGAAGCCGTTGACTCAGCAAGAGTGAGGGCAGCAGGCGAGTGTTCGACTACGTGGAGGGTGGATGTTGCTCAAGACATTGTATTTGCGCGTGAATATGAGCGTTTGCTATGGCTTCGGATACACCATGATTCTACAGAAGGTGCAGACTGCAAGACTGGCTTTACGATACATAGAACCGATGCAATGGGGCAATTGTCATTACCGAATAACAACAGCACACTGCGGTGGACGACTACGGCAGAAGTGAAGGCTGGCAGCGATGCCGGAAGGAGCGAGGGCTTTTCAGCGGGTCAACATCATCACGGACAGGCTTGGGAAGCTTCATTCGATGCTGAAGAGCTGTGTTGGCCGCTTGTTGTTCGTACTCGGCAGCCAGGAGATCGGATGCGGGTGCAAGGACTAAATGGCAGCAAAAAAGTGCAAGATATGTTCGTTGACTTGAAAATCGCGCCGTCATTGCGTGACACGATTCCTCTTGTTGCGGACGCGAACGGACACATTGTGTGGATACCTGGAGTGCGGCGTTCTAATGCGGCATATGTGCAGCCTTCGACACAAGCAGTCGTTCATTTTGCACTGGAGGGCGGAGCCCATGAGCGATCTGTCCATCCATGAGGTAACGAACACATAGCCGGTCATTGGCTTGCCGCATGGAACGATTAACGTTCACATAAGATTGAGTATTCACAATAGGAGGGCCCATCATTGCATAACGACATTGAGAAAGTAGTATTTAGCGAGGAACAGCTTCAAGCAAAAGTACAGGAATTGGGTGAACAGATTAGCCGCGATTACGCTGGTAAATGTCCGCTCGTTATTTGCGTGCTCAAGGGCGCGTTCATTTTTATGGCCGATTTGGTCAAGAATGTTACAGTACCGTTGGAATTGGACTTCATGGCGGTATCCAGCTATGGCGCATCGACGAAGTCTTCGGGCGTTGTGCGCATTATGAAGGATTTGGATGTATCGGTTGAAGGACGCGACGTTCTCATTGTGGAGGACATTATTGATACAGGGCTGACCCTCAGTTACTTAATTGAGGTGCTTCAGGGCCGCAAGGCGAACTCGATCCGTGTAGTTACTCTGTTCGATAAGCCAGCGCGTCGCACCACTAATATGGAAGCAGACTACAAAGGCTTCGTTCTGCCGGATGAGTTCATCGTTGGGTACGGACTTGATTTTGCTGAGAAGTATCGCAACCTTCCATACATTGGCGTATTGAAGCGTGAGATTTATTCCGACGAGGTGTAGAATCATTCATTCTCATCGCTTAGATGGTCAAGTTGTGATGGCAATACGTGCTATGATACAATAATTTCGTGTCTTTGAGAGGAGGTTGGGGATGAATCGCTTTTTTAAGAACTCTGGTTTTTATCTGATTCTTTTTCTAGTCGTGGTCGGCATTGTCCAATTCATTGGCAACGGCGGAGAAGCCACGGAAACCCCGAGATATGACCAGTTTCGCAAAGAGTTAGCGGCCAACAATATAGACGAAATGACGATTCAATATGAAGGTCGGGCATATTTGGTCATCGGTAAATATAAGAAAATTCCAGATGGACAGAAATCTCAGCAGTTCGTAACGTATATTCCAGATAGCTCACCAGCTATTGAGGAGATTATGAAGGCCGATACGGCACAGCAATCCCTCAAGCTTACGTGGAAGAAGATGGAGGAGCAAAGCCTATGGCTGACGGTTCTGACTTCCTTCATTCCATTTGTGATCATGTTCATCCTGTTCTTCGTCTTCTTTAATCAAGCTCAGGGTGGCGGCGGCAAGGTCATGAATTTCGGCAAGAGCCGTGCTCGCTTGTATAATGAAGAGAAGAAGCGTGTTACCTTCGAGGATGTCGCAGGGGCGGATGAAGAGAAGCAGGAATTGGTCGAGGTCGTCGAATTCCTTAAGGATCCGCGCAAGTTCGCAGCACTCGGCGCACGCATACCGAAGGGCGTTCTTCTGAACGGTCCTCCAGGTACAGGTAAGACATTGCTTGCACGTGCTGTTGCAGGCGAAGCAGGAGTTCCTTTCTTCAGCATTTCTGGTTCTGACTTCGTTGAAATGTTCGTCGGTGTCGGTGCATCCCGTGTGCGTGACCTGTTCGAAAATGCGAAGAAAAATGCTCCTTGTATTATCTTTATTGATGAAATCGATGCTGTTGGTCGTCAGCGCGGCGCCGGTCTTGGCGGCGGTCATGACGAGCGGGAGCAGACGCTTAACCAATTGCTCGTCGAGATGGACGGTTTCGGCGCCAATGAAGGAATCATCATTGTCGCAGCAACGAACCGACCGGATATTCTCGATCCAGCATTGCTCCGTCCAGGTCGTTTCGACCGTCAAATCACAGTGGATCGCCCTGACTTGAAGGGCCGGGAAGCTGTATTGAAGGTTCACGCGCGCAACAAGCCGCTGAACAAGGACGTGAAGCTGAATACAATTGCCAAGCGTACAACTGGATTTACTGGTGCCGACTTGGAGAACTTGCTGAACGAAGCAGCATTGCTTGCAGCGCGCAAAAACCATAAAGACATTACGATGACAGATGTGGACGAAGCAATCGACCGCGTTATCGTAGGTACAGAGAAGCGCAGCCGCATGATCAGCGATCGAGAAAAACGTATTGTCGCGTTCCATGAAGCCGGTCATACCATTATCGGATACTTCTTGGAACATGCAGATATGGTGCACAAGGTTACGATTATTCCTCGCGGACGTGCTGGCGGATACGTCATCATGCTGCCGAAGGAAGATCGTATGCTTACAACAAAGCAAGAGCTTCTGGACAGAGTTACAGGTTTGCTTGGTGGTCGGGTTGCTGAGGAATTGTTCATCGGCGAAATCGGCACAGGCGCTTATAGTGACTTCCAGCAAGCAACACGAATTGTGCGCAGCATGATTATGGAGTACGGCATGAGCGAGAAGCTCGGCCCAATGCAGTTCGGCAACCGTCAAGGAGAAGTATTCCTCGGTCGTGACCTTGGTCATGAACAAAACTACTCTGATGCGATTGCTTACGAAATCGATCAGGAGATGCAGCGTATCATGAACGAGTGCTACGAGCGTGCGAAGACATTGCTGACGAAGCATACTCGCGAAATGAACCTCATCGCCAATACATTGCTTGAGTTGGAGACACTCGAACTTGATCAAATCAAGCAATTGATCGAGAATGGCCACATCTCCGATAAGAAGTCGGATGGAGATGAGTCTGCCGGTACACCGGTGACAGGCGGCACATCCTCCAGTACGCCAATTATTGAGACTACTGGCGATGTGAAGGTGAACCTTGTTGGCAAGCCAGAGAAGCTTGGCCCTACGCAGTGGGATTCCCCAGCTGATGCTAAGCCGGAAGGCGACATTCCGAACGGAACCTCACCAGAGGACTTCCGCAGCAATGAGCCACAGGCAGTTGAACGTCCGGATGCTCCTTCCGAGCAGTCCGAGACGAATACAGAAGCCACAGGCAATCCGGATGACAACAAGAACAAGAACCAATAGAATAGCCCTCATTCGCCGATTTGGCGATTGTAAAGAGTGCACCATAGCGTGCACTCTTTTTTTATGGCTATTGAAATATTGGCGCAGTCTCGATTGTGAATTGACACAGCCATAGGCGTTGTGTAAATTAAGTGTTAATGACTACAACAAGCGGGAGACCATACGTGCAGATCATTATCACGGTTTTCGTGCCGTACTGCATGATAGATTTTTCACTTGGGTGTGGGAGCTCGTGCCTGATGGAATGATGGAATTTCTGTTGGTACGAGCGATACTATAACCTGTCATCGTACAACGTTGCCACCGTTGATGATGCGTCATGCAGGTGTTCTTCTGACCTGCTAGGAGCGTAAAGAATACATCAAGATTGAAGCAACGGGCGAGTTCACGCTCTACCGTTCGCGGCGAAGCGTTGATCGGTGTCGATGTCAATTCCGTATAAGCGTTTCCATGGTTATAACGGTCGACATCAATCTTGACTTGAATGCGAAGAAAGAGGGATAGAACTGTGATTCTCGTTATCGATGTAGGAAATACAAATATTGTTCTAGGTGTATATCAACAGGAGACGCTGCAGCATTTTTGGAGGCTGTCCACGAATCGTCAAGCGACAGCGGATGAATATGGTGTCATGATCCACAACTTATTCTCACTGGCAGGGCTTTCGGTTAAGGATATCGATGGAGTTATTATCTCATCTGTCGTTCCACCGATTATGTCTACGATGGAACTCTTGTGTGAGACATACTTGTACAAGACGCCGCTTATCGTAGGGCCAGGCGTGAAGACAGGGTTGAATATCCGATATGAAAACCCGCGTGAGGTTGGTGCAGACCGCATCGTGAACGCAGTTGCTGCCATCGACCAATACGGTGGTGAGATGCCGCTTGTAGTTGTCGATTTCGGTACAGCGACAACTTTTGATGTGATTGATGTGCAAGGCAATTACTTGGGCGGGGCAATCGTTCCGGGGATTGGCATCTCTACTGAGGCGCTCTATCAGCGTGCAGCGAAGCTCCCTCGTATTGAACTGACGAAGCCGAAGTCCGTTATTGGCCGCAATACGGTTCATTCCATGCAGGCAGGCATCATATTCGGATACGCTGGACAAGTTGATGGGATCGTGGATCGCATAAGCCAAGAACTAGGCGCACAACCTAAGGTCGTTGCAACCGGTGGCTTGGCGGAGCTCATTGCAAGCGAATCGCGTACAATTGATACGACGAATCCACTGCTGACCCTTGAGGGGCTGCGTCTCATTTACAATCGTAACCAATAATATAGAGAAAATCGTTGTAAACTGTCATTCGTTTTTAAAATATGTAAGGCAACAGGAGGCACTCATGGAAGAGAGCAAGCAACAACAGAACATCACTCAAGATACCGTGCAGGATATGCTTATCCGTGGGACTGGATTAGGTGGAAAGGTACGGATTTTTGCTGCGCGCACGACTAACTTGGTTAATGAGCTGCAACGTCGCCACGGTACATACCCAACAGCAACAGCTGCATTAGGGCGTACAGTAACGGCTGCTGCAATGATGGGTGCGATGCTGAAGGGCGAAGAGAAGCTTACGGTACAAGTGAAGGGTGATGGCCCTATTGGTCAGGTCGTTGCGGATGCCAACGCGCGTGGAGAGATTCGCGGCTATGTGACACATCCCCAAGTTCATTTGGCGAGCAACGCCGAGGGCAAGCTGGATGTTGCGGGAGCAGTAGGCCGCAGCGGCTTCATTCACATTACGAAGGATCTAGGCTTAAAGGAACCTTACCGCGGAAGCTCTCCGATTATTTCGGGAGAACTGGGTGAGGACTTTACGTATTACTTTGCAACGTCGGAGCAGACGCCATCCGCAGTTGGGCTTGGCGTACTCGTAGACACTGACAATTCTGTACTACATGCAGGTGGATTTATTATTCAATTGCTGCCAGGCTTGTCTGATGAGGAAATAACGGAGATTGAGCAATCGTTAAGCACATTGCCTCCGGTAACAGCCTTGCTTGATCAGGGCATGGAGCTTGATGAGCTGGTAACATGGATCGTGAAGGATGTCCATATCATGGATCGGATGTCGCTTGTGTTCCAATGCCAATGCTCAAGAGAACGCGTGGAAAGCACGCTTATTAGCTTGGGACAGGAAGAGCTGCGAGCGATTATAAATGAGGATCATAAAGCTGAAGTTGTATGCCATTTCTGCAACGAGGCGTATGCCTTCAACCGTGATGATCTTGAGAAGCTGGCTGCTGCGGCAGTGACGAAGAAGACGCAATCGTAAAGTAAGTGTAAGCACAGGCGTGCTACAAGGAAATATGAGGTAAGGGAAGCAAGCGATATGACGAGAGAAGTCAAGAGCTTATGGGGCTGTATTATTGTATTGTTTGCCTGTGTGATCGTGCTTGCAGGCATACTTATTTCACGGCTCGATGTTCCGGTCGGGCCCCCCGAGCCTGCTTCATCCGATTCCTCATCAGTCGTTGCGTCAGTTGGGTCGCATAAGATTACGCGTGCAGAGTGGAACAGAGAATTGGAGCAGCAGTACGGTGGGTTAGTACTGGAGCAGATGCTGACGAACCGAGCGGCTGAGCAGGAAGCGAAGTCGCTCGGGGTTGAGGTGACTTCTGAAGAAGTCACCCGAGAGATTAAGCGTCAGATGAAGGGTTATGAAAGTGAAGAGGCTTATTACCAAGCGATGAAAGAACAACTAGGAATGAGTCCGGAACAATTAAGCCAAGACATGCGCAATCAACTCCTATTGGAAAAAATCGCAACGTACGGCATTGATATCGGTGATGCTGATATTGACGAGTACATGCGTGAACATAAGGGTGAATACGAGCCAATCAACTCCTATCAAATAGCACATATCACAGTATCGAACGTCGCTGACGCGGAAGCAATTATTGGCCGCATTAAGCAAGGAGAATCTTTCGGTTTCCTTGCAGGTGAGTTCTCTCTTGACTCCTTCTCTTCACAGCAGGGTGGGAGAATAGGGTGGATTGATGAGGATGATCCATTCATCGATCACGCGGAACTGAACCAGGTGTCCTTGATGGAAGTAGGCGATACTTCGAAGCCGGTTAAGATTAAGGATGGATATGCGATTATCCAGCTTACTGGCAAGAAGGAAGTAAGGCCTGAACAACATGATGAGATGCGTGAGCGTATTCGCAAAGAAATCGCGCTGGAGAAATCTCCTCCATTAGTACAATGGAGAAAAGCGCTCCGAGAGAAATACGGCGCGTCAATTGCAGATGCAGCCTTTTCATCACAGTAAGTGGTGACATGAATAGCAGTCCGTCCGAATAAGATGATTTATTCGGGTGGGCTTTTTGTTATTTTTCAGACAGAGAACGAGAAAACTTGGAATATTTTTGAGTAGGTCTATTGACATTCGACTATCGGCTTGCTAATATAAGTTAAAACCTAGTGAATTAGTCGGAAATATTTCAATTCCTATTAACCTGTGGGAGGGCTCTCTATGCCAAGAATCGTCAATAGCGTGACCGAACTAATCGGGGATACTCCACTTGTACGCCTGAATCGAATTGTACCGGAAGATAGCGCCGAAATTTATGTGAAGCTGGAATATCAGAATCCGGGCTCCAGTGTCAAAGACCGGATCGCAATAAGTATGATCGAGGTAGCCGAACAGGAAGGCATATTGAAGCCGGGAGATACCATTGTGGAGCCGACGAGCGGCAATACGGGCATTGGACTTGCAATGGTAGCTGCTGCGAAGGGATATAAGGCAATATTGGTTATGCCTGAGACGATGAGCATTGAGCGCCGCAATCTCCTGCGCGCATATGGAGCTGAGCTTGTGCTTACTCCAGGGGCAGAAGGAATGAATGGTGCGGTTCGCAAGGCTGAAGAGCTGGCACAAGAGAACCCTACTTATTTCATTCCGCAACAATTCAAGAACCAAGCGAACGTCAAGATTCATCGGGAGACGACAGGTCCAGAAATTGTCGAAGCAATTCAATCGCTCGATGGCAAGCTAGATGCGTTTATTGCTGGCATTGGCACAGGGGGAACAATCTCTGGCGCTGGTGAAGTGCTGAAGGAGAACTTCCCCGGCATTCAAATTGCAGCAGTAGAGCCAGCCTCATCTCCATTATTGTCTGGAGGCAAGCCGGGCCCGCACAAAATCCAAGGGATCGGGGCAAACTTCGTACCTGATATATTGAACCGTGAGATTTATGATCGAATCATTACGGTTGAGAATGAAGACGCATTTGAGATAGCGCGTCGTGTTGCGAAGGAAGAAGGCATCTTAGTCGGCATCTCCTCGGGGGCAGCGATCTATGCTGCATTGCAGCTTGCGAAGGAATTGGGAGCCGGCAAGCGTATTGTTGCAGTCGTACCAAGCAATGGCGAACGTTATTTAAGCACACCGTTATTTAATTTTGAAGATTAAGGATTGAATACATCCCCTCATCCAACTGTGTACTTGGAAGCATAATGCTTCTGTACGATAGCTGAGATGAGGGGATTTTTATATGAAGGAAAATGCAGAAAATGTAAGTGGTTCATCTTTTCATCCGTAGTCTCATTGTTTATACTAATCAGTAATCCGATAATGATTATCATCCAAGGAAAATTGGGATCGGTAAGTAGGAATGATGGACTAGGGTGAAGAGGTGGTCATATGGTTCAATCAACAGTACTAAGTGGACAGGCGCTTATCGTACAAGAGCAATGGCGCTGCTATATCGATAATCAATACACGATCCTTCCGTACGTGGTTAAGTATGAGTTGAGAGAAGAAAGTACGCACATTCCTTCTTGGGAATCGGCATGGGCAGATGCAGGGCAGAGCACATTCGTAATGGAGAGCGGGAAGGGTGGACGCTATACGATTGTGGGGTTAGACCCCGTATCGATGATTAGAGGGAAGGGGTATTCTGCACACATCGTCCTGTCAGACGGAAATGAACAGGTACGCAAGGGAGCTCCGTTAGATATGGTGAAGGAATGGATGTCACCTTACCGTGGGCCGCGCATAGAGGGGCTTCCGAAGTTCACTGGGGGATGTGTCGGCTATATAAGCTATGACATTGCTAGATCCATTGAGCGGCTCCCCGAATTGGCGGCGGATGATTTGGATCTTCCCGATTATGTGTTTATGCAAATGAATGAGCTATGGATTGTCGATCATGAGGAACAAGCGCTATACTGTACGGTCATGACGGAGGTTGATCCATGCGCATCACCGGCGTACAAGCGCCAAATGAAGGAGGATGAGTCCTCCAGTCAGACCGCTGAATCCATATATGAGGGATGGGTATCTAACCACTATGAGCTTGCTCACCAGCGTGCAGATAAGTTGAAGAAGCGCTGGGATGTCTGGTGGGAATCTTGCCGTACAGATGAGGCGAAGCAGGCCGCTGAGCTTCGTCGCCGCTGTCTGGAGGAAGGCAATCTTCTCGATGTGGATGTGCTGGAAGGTGTACAGACGGCATTTCCGAAGGAGGATTTTGAGGAGGCTGTACGGCAGATTCAGCAATATATTGGTCAAGGTGATGTCTTTCAAGTAAACCTGTCCATGAGACAGATGCGTGCGCTGCGTGAAACTCCGGAACGGCTCTATGAATGGTTGAGGGTGCTTAACCCATCTCCATACATGGGACTGCTTCGTTTCCCTGACTTCCAGCTTGTTTCTTGTTCCCCCGAGCTTCTGGTTGGCCTGAAGGATGGGGTAGTGAGCACTCGTCCGATTGCAGGCACGAGACGGAGAGGGCATACCCCGGAAGAGGATGCCCGCATGGCAGAAGAGCTGCGTACGAATGAGAAGGAGCGGGCCGAGCATATTATGCTCGTTGATCTAGAGCGCAATGATGTTGGACGCATATCGGAATACGGCTCCGTGCGGGTGGATGAGTTAATGACAATTGAATATTACTCGCATGTTATGCATTTGGTTTCTGAGGTGAAAGGGAAGCTGGCGGCCGGCAAAGACGCCTTCGACGTGCTGCGAGCGACATTCCCTGGAGGGACGATTACAGGAGCTCCGAAAGTGAGAACGATGGAAATCATCGAAGAATTGGAGCCAGTACGAAGAGGGCCGTATACGGGATCATTCGGCTGGATTGACTATAATGGCGACATGGAATTTAATATAATTATCCGCACCATGACCGTGAAGGATGGTGTGGGTCATATTCAGGCGGGAGCGGGCATTGTTATTGATTCTGATCCAGCGCGTGAATATAAGGAGAGCTGGAACAAGGCGAAGGCTTTGTGGAAGGCAGTACAGTTGAGCGACCGCGACATGATGGAGCGGGGAGACTAGATTAGGTAAGGCATGCCGCCAGGCATAGCCGAGAGAGGATGAGCTTAGCATGATACTTGTTATCGACAATTATGATTCTTTTACGTATAACTTGGTTCAATATTTAGGGGAGCTTGGGGAGCAGGTGGAAGTATACCGCAATGACGAAATCGACATTGAAGGTATTGAGAAGCTGCAACCGGATCATCTGCTGCTGTCGCCTGGACCGTGCACCCCGAACGAAGCAGGAATAACACTTGATGTCATTGCACATTTCAAGGGCAAGATCCCTATCTTCGGTGTATGCTTAGGTCATCAGGCAATTGGACAGGCATTCGGCGGGAAGGTTGTCCGTGCACAGCGATTGATGCACGGGAAGACATCCCCAATCTATCATGAGGGACAGTCGGTGTTTGAAGAGCTGCCAAGCCCGTTTACAGCAACTCGCTATCATTCCTTATTGGTGGAGCGGGAGTCGCTGCCAGAATGTCTCGAGATTACGGCTTCTACGGAAGAAGGCGAAATTATGGGGCTTCGGCATAGAGAATATCCGATTGAAGGTGTCCAATTCCACCCGGAGTCGATCATTACGGATCACGGGCATCAGATGCTGCGCAACTTTTTAAAGTCGAAGGCGAGCGTATAATGGATGTTATCGGTTGGAATGGGAAGGTAGTACCTGTTGATCAAGCCGCGGTTTCTGTCATGGACCACGGCTTTTTATACGGCATGACCTTGTTTGAAACGATGCGCACCTACGGAGGGAAGCCCTTCTTGTTAGAGCGGCATATGGAGCGGTTGACATCGGCTTGCAGAGTGCTTGGTATCGACTATGTAGTGGATATGGGGCAGGTTGAACGTCATATTCGAGAAGTAATGGATGCGAACGGCCTGATGGAGGCGTATATTCGTTACACCGTAAGTGCGGGCGAGAATGGATTCGGCCTGCCACAGGAAGCGTATACACATCCGAATGTGCTAGTGCTTGTGAAGTCGCTGCCTACATTGCAGGAAGAGCTGTATGAATGCGGCAAGCCATTGCAGCTGCTTCGTACACGGCGGAGTGGGCCCGAGGCAGACGTGCGCTTTAAGTCGGGACAATACATGAATAATATCGTCGCTAAGCGGGAGTTATCACAAATGGATTCATCCGCATTAGGAGCTGAGGGGCTCATGTTGGATTGCAATGGACATTTATCCGAAGGCATCGTGAGCAATTTGTTTTTTGTTCAGGATGGTTGTCTGTACACACCAGATGTATCGACCGGCATTCTGCTTGGTATTACAAGGCAGTGGGTCATGGAGCTGGCCGACCAGGCAGGTATGCATGTGGAGGAAGGTAAGTATGGTTGGGGACAGCTATGGAAGGCAGATGAAGTATTCCTGACAACCTCCATTCAGGAACTTGTACCGGTGACGACTCTTGTCGATGCAGAAGGTGAGAAGAGACAGGTGGGCGACGGACGGATAGGTGCTTGTACGCGCGAGCTGCTGAATCTGTATCGCACCTCTACAGTTCACAGGATGTAGGTTAACGAGATTGATTTAGAGAGTGCATGAAACTTGCGAATAGTAAGTTCCGTTATGCCAGGTAATGACGGTATAAGAAATTTTAAGTTGGATCGGCTACGATGGCAGGGAGGGGGATGCGTATATGTTGCAGCCAACATTTTGGAAGCACACGTATAAATGGAATCAAGCAGAATTAATACTAGGCAACCGTACCTTGGTGCAAGGGATATTGAATGTTACGCCGGACTCCTTCTCCGACGGTGGATGTTATGATCGGATTGATCGTGCAATCGAGCATGCCAAGGAAATGGTCGCGCAAGGAGTAGACATTATCGATATAGGCGGAGAGTCAACGCGCCCTGGTCATGAACCGGTCGGAGAAGCAGAGGAACTGCGCCGCGTTATTCCCGTTATAGAGGCGCTTCATGAGGCAATGCCTCATATCCCATTGTCCATCGATACGTACAAGGCGGAAGTCGGTAGACAAGCGTTAGAAGCGGGAGCTCATATTTTGAATGATATTTGGGGCTGCAAGCGGGATCCGGAGATGGCACGTGTCGCAGCTTCCTATGACTGTCCCATCATTTTAATGCATAACCGTCCTGAACCGATTTATGAGCAGTATGTGGATGATGTGAAGCGGGATTTGCTGGAGAGTGTGGCGATTGCCAAGGCATCAGGTGTCGAAGAACGAAATATTTGGCTGGATCCGGGGATTGGTTTTGCCAAGGACTACGAGGATAACTTGGAACTCATGCATCATTTGGATGAGCTTGTTGAGCTTGGGTACCCGGTATTGCTGGGAACTTCACGCAAGCGGTTCATCCGTGAGACACTGCAGCTTCCAGTAGATGCTCTTATTCAAGGGACGGCCGCTACGGTTGTGTTGGGAGTAGCCCAAGGCTGCCAAATTGTGCGGGTACACGATGTATCGGAAATCGTTCAGACCGTTCGGATGTGTGATGCTATGCTATATCCAAGAGAACGAAATGGAGCCGCAGAGAAGTAATGGTGTGACATTACCCTATTTTGGAATAGAAGGGGAGTATATTCATGGTGAATACGAAAGTATCGAAACCTGACCGTATGCAGTTGCATCGGATTGAATTGTTCGGGCGGCATGGTGTATTCGAAGAGGAACGGAGATTGGGTCAGCGCTGGATTGTCGATCTTGACTTGCAAATAGATCTGCGCACGGCTGGCGAATCTGATCAGCTTGAGCATTCGATCAATTATGCCGAAATCTATAATACAGTGAAGCAGATTGTTGAAGAAGAGTCCTATCAGCTTGTCGAAGCATTGACAGAACGTATTGCAGCCGTCCTATTGGAGCAATATGCATTGATTGCAGAAGCAACAGTACGCGTAACGAAGCCGAACCCGCCGTTCGATATACATTTCCAAGGCGTAACGATTGAGATGACGAGAGTACGGGCGGAATCGAGTTCAAGCGGGAGCGGGGCATAGCAGATGGATGGAATGAAGACGGATTTCTCCGGTAGCGAGCTTGAGAAAGCAGGAATGGATTACAATCCAGTGACACATACTGGAGAGCAGACTGCTTATATTGCACTAGGTGCAAATATTGGTGAGCGGGAGCGGGCCTTGTATGATGCGTTGACATATCTTCAAGCTCAGGAGAAGATTCAAGTTGTGCGATGTTCTGCGATTTACGAGACAGATCCGGTTGGATATGAGGATCAGCCTGCCTTTCTAAACATGACAGCTTGTGTTCGGACAACGTTGCAGCCTGATGAACTGCTGATGGCGATGCTTGCGATTGAGAAGCAAATGGGGCGAGTGCGGGATATCCGCTGGGGCCCGCGCGTCATTGATTTGGATTTACTATGGATGGGCGATACTTCATGGAATACAGACCTGCTTACATTGCCGCATCCTCGTATGGGAGAGCGGCTGTTCGTACTCGTGCCGCTTGCTGATATTGTTCCGGAGTCGGCTGTCGAATTGCACGCATTCGTTCATCATGCCTTGGGAACACTGGATGGGAAGGAAGGTATTCGGAAGTGGAGTCCTTGCAAGTGGCCAAGCGAATCCGGGCTTTCCGCAAGCTTCGAGGATTGACGCAGCAGCAGCTGTCTGAACGCGTGCGCATCTCAGTATCCGTGCTTGGTGAAATCGAGCGGGGAAATCGGCAGATTGATGATCAGATAATGAAAGAAATATGCAAGCAATTAAATATTTCACATGATGAACTGGCATCACCGGGTTCCTTTCGGTAAAATGGAACATTGGTAATCCTGTTTTGTATAGATAACCGTGTGGCATATCAGCCATATGGATAGGGATAGAGTTGAAAGGAGTGCGAGCAATGCTGAAAATTGCAAATATAGAAATGAAAAACCAAGTCGTGCTTGCGCCCATGGCTGGGGTGTGCAACCCTGCCTTCCGCCTCATTGCGAAGGAATTCGGTTGCGGACTCGTATGCGCAGAAATGGTTAGTGACAAGGCGCTTGTTCACGGCAATGAGCGTACTCGTGAGATGCTGTATGTAGACGATCGGGAGAAGCCGCTTAGTCTGCAGATTTTTGGCGGGGATCGCAAATCCCTCGTTGAAGCTGCCAAAATTGTCGATAAAGATTCAAATGCCGATATTATTGATATCAATATGGGTTGCCCTGTACCGAAGGTAACAAAATGCGATGCAGGCGCTCGCTGGCTCCTTAACCCGGAGAAGATCTATGAGATGGTGTCGGCCGTTGTTGATGCTGTAGATAAACCGGTTACGGTGAAGATGCGAATCGGCTGGGATCACGATCACATTTATGTAGTGGAGAATGCCAAAGCTGTTGAGCGTGCTGGTGGTCAAGCGGTCAGTGTACATGGGCGCACACGCGAGCAGCTGTATACGGGTCAAGCGGACTGGAGCTATATTCGCCAAGTTAAGGAAAATGTCTCTATTCCGGTTATCGGCAATGGGGATGTATTCACTCCGGAAGACGCGAAGCGTATGCTGGAAGAGACGGGATGCGATGGCGTCATGATTGGACGCGGTGCACTCGGCAATCCGTGGATGCTGTATCGCACGATTGAATATTTGACGACAGGAGAGCTGCTCCCAGATCCGTCGGCAGAAGAGAAAGTTCGTATTGCGCTTGTTCATATGGATCGCCTCATTGCACTTAAGGGGGAGCAGGTTGCGGTGAAGGAGATGCGTAAGCATCTGGCATGGTACTTGAAGGGATTGCCTTCTGCCGCGCGTGTGAAGGATGCCATCATGGAAGAGACACGCCGTGATGAGGTTGCCCGCATGCTGGAGGAGTATGTACGTCAAGTGAATGAGAAGCAAGAGGCTGAATCAACGGTTCAGTAATTGCTGCAATAGAAGCTGTTACGGGCACATGTTCAGGGGATCGAAGCGTTTTCAAGGGCATGTGCGGTCTCATTGACTTTTGCAAATCCATCCCATATAATTCAACAATAGAAAATTGGCCTCGGGCTTGGTGTATATTACACGACTATGTATGACAAAGAACGACCAAGTTGTGGAGTCATGATGTGGCAATCAAGCCATATGATGAACTATAGCATTCGCATCGGCTGCATTCGCATCGATCGTTGTTAGCAGCCCTGAGGCTGGATGCGAAATATATCATGACAGGAGAATCGGTAAGATGAGCGATAAAGAAGTCATTCTGACCCAGGACGGTCTGAAGAAGCTGGAGGATGAGCTTGAAAACCTCAAATCCGTTAAACGTCGTGAAGTGGCAGAGCGGATTAAAGTAGCGATCGGCTACGGCGACATCAGCGAGAACTCCGAATATGAAGATGCGAAGAATGAACAAGCATTCATTGAAGGTCGTATCATTACATTGGAAAAAATGCTTCGCAACGCACGGATCATTAACAACGATGACATTGACACAGATCTTGTAAGCATTGGTTCGACGGTAATCGTTGAGGATTTGGAATTCGGCGACAAGATGGAATATACAATTGTCGGTACTGCTGAATCCGATCCATTGAAGAACCGGATTTCGAATGAAAGCCCGGTAGGCAAGGCAATTTTGGGCAAGCAAAAGGGCACAACTGTGGACGTGAATGTTCCTGCAGGCGTGATTCAATACAAAATTCTCGAGATTAAGCGCTAATCGGCTGCGGCTAAGCAGCTTGTGGCGTCAAGCATGAGAAGTTGGGATGAAAGCTTCCATACATGGAAGCTTTTTTCACCAATCGGCGGTGTGAGGAAGTGAGGACATTGTCCCCTTTTTTTCATGAAAAGAAATGAAAGAACGTGAAAGCATAAGTGCCGTTCCCAAGCATTTATCATACATCATGGAATATTGCGATTTAATTATACAAGGAGTGGAGTGTAATGACGGACGTCGTCAATCAAGAAACGGAATTAAGTGAATTGTTGCAAATTCGCCGCAACAAATTGGACGAGCTTCGCAAGCTGGGCGTAGATCCGTTCGGAACAAAATATGAGCGTACAGCAACTGCCAAAGAAGTGCTCGATAAGTATGACGGGATGGAGAAGGATGAGCTCCAAGAAGCAGGTATAGAGGTTAGCCTTGCAGGACGTATCATGGCTAAACGCGGCATGGGTAAAGCTAGCTTCGCGCACATCCAGGACTTGTCCGGCCGTATTCAAATTTATGTTCGTCAAGATACAATCGATGAGAAAAAATTTGAAGCTTACAGCCTGCTTGACCTAGGTGACATCATTGGTGTTCGTGGTACGGTATTCAAGACGAAGACAGGTGAATTGTCCATTAAAGTGCTGGAGCTTGAGGTTTTGTCGAAGTCGCTCTTGCCGCTTCCAGAGAAATACCATGGCCTGAAGGACGTAGAAATGCGTTACCGTCAGCGCTATGTTGACTTGATTATGAACCCGGACGTTCAGCAGACGTTCGTCACTCGCTCGCGTATTATTCAATCGATGCGTCGCTATTTGGATTCCCATGGATACTTGGAAGTGGAGACACCAACACTCCATGCAATCGCTGGTGGTGCGGCAGCACGTCCGTTCATCACGCATCATAATGCACTCGACATGACACTCTACATGCGTATTGCAATTGAGCTCCACTTGAAGCGCTTGATCGTGGGCGGATTGGAGAAAGTGTATGAAATCGGCCGTGTATATCGGAACGAAGGGATTTCAACACGTCACAACCCGGAATTCACAATGATCGAATTATATGAGGCATATGCAGATTTCAACGACATCATGAACCTGACGGAAAATCTGGTTGCGCATATCGCGCAAGAAGTGTTGGGGACAACGAAGATCCAGTATCAGAACCACGAAGTTGATCTGACGCCGCAATGGCGCCGTGTATCGATGGTGGATGCAGTTAAAGAAGTAAAAGGCGTTGATTTCTCTGCACAGATGACAGATGAAGAAGCGCATCGCATTGCGAAGGAACATAATGTGAAGGTTGAGCCGCACTACACATTCGGTCATATTCTGAATGCGTTCTTCGAAGAATTCGTAGAAGAAACATTGATTCAGCCAACATTCGTTACGGGGCATCCGGTTGAAATATCTCCGCTTGCGAAGAAGAACGACAAGGATCCGCGCTTCACAGATCGCTTCGAGTTGTTCATCGTTGCTCGCGAACATGCGAATGCATTCTCAGAGCTTAATGATCCAATCGATCAGCGTCAACGCTTTGAGGCGCAATTGGAAGAGCGTGAGCATGGTAACGATGAAGCACATGAAATGGACGATGACTTCATTCGTGCATTGGAATACGGCATGCCGCCAACAGGTGGACTTGGTATTGGTGTAGATCGCCTCGTTATGCTGCTTACGAATGCGCCGTCTATTCGTGACGTACTGTTGTTCCCTCACATGCGTGAGCGCAGTAACTAAAGATAAATGTACAATAGTAAGGATCGCTCCTAGGTTTAGGCCTAGGTTCGATCCTTTTTTAATTCGTTCGGGGTCACTGCTATCTCCATTAGAAAGAAAGTAAATAGGTTATGGATCATTGGCTTCATTTCTATTACGGGGACTCATATGAGGATGAATCGTCATCAGGTGTAGTGATGATATGTGTAGAAATGTCAGGGGATACTGCTAAGGAATTCGGGTGCCTGCCTGAATGTGGAAAATGAAAAAAACATGTATGCTCGAATAAATGAAGATGATAAGATGGATATTGCTTGTGGTTTAGTGGGGCATGCAGATAGCTGCTGCTATTATTGTGTACAATCATGAATATAGCCTTTAGCTGTGGGCGAATGGGGTAGTTATAAGTAAGGCCAATCGATATATGAATTACGACAAAGCCTTTTGTAGAGCGGTTTTATGCTTATTTCAAAGGGAAAGATAGTATAAAATCAAAATAGTAATTTTTTACCTGTTGCGTACTGTTGGCGGGCGTGATATATTATATGAGTCGCCGCTGAGAGACGCGGTGAACGAAAGCGAAAGAGGCAATAAGCCGAAGCGCTGGATTGAAGATTGTTCTTTGAAAACTGAACAACGAGCAACGTTTGTGAATGAGGTAGCAATACCTCGTCAAAAGATATGAGCAGTTCAAACTTAACTTTAACGGAGAGTTTGATCCTGGCTCAGGACGAACGCTGGCGGCGTG
>NZ_JBEFZI010000021.1:0-29169 GCF_040195695.1 Paenibacillus wuxiensis
GCTCTCATCGCTGGCATCCACAGCATCCGTCAGCTTGCCGGAGACCATGCCGGAGCCAATCGGCGCATTCGCCCACTTCTCGCTGTACGATGCTTCGTCGTCCAGGTACAGCACCGCTGCCAGCGCCAGCTCCTCTTCGCCGAGCCAGGCTTCGGCGCGCTCTCGCAGCGGCGTTTGCGTCAGCAGCACCTTCGCTCCGCTGTCTCCGAGCATGAACCGAACGCGGTCCGCCGGATAATCCGGGTCGAGCGGCACATACGCCCCGCCTCCTTTCCAGACGGCCAGCACGGCCACCAACAGGTCCACCGAACGCTCGGCGAGAATGCCGACGATTGACTCCCGCCCGATGCCGCTTGCGCGCAGCGTGGCCGCCAGGCGGTTCGCCCGCTCGTTCAGCTCCGCATACGTCAGTCGGTCGTTCTCGTACACGACGGCCTCCGCTTCCGGCGTGCGCTCCACCTGTTCCTCGAACAGCCGGTGGAACGCAGCCGCAGGAGCCGCTTCCGGCTTCGCCGGATTGAACGCGCCGAGAATTTGCTCATTTTCCTCTGACGTCAACAAGTTCAGCTCGGCGATCTTCGCATCCGGACGACTTACGATCGCCGCAAGCAAATGTCCAAAATGAGTCGACAGCCGCCGGATCGTGCTTTCTTTATAAAGAGCCGTTGCGAATTCAAAGCTGCACTCCAGGCCGCCGTTTTCTTCCGTAACATCCACACTCAGATCGAACTTGGCCGTGCCGTATTCACTAGGGTACGGGGACAATTTCATCCCTTCCAGCTTAAACTCTTTATCCTCCAAGTTTTGCAGGGAGAACATCGTGTCAAACAGCGGGTTGCGGCTCAAATCTCGGCTGACCTGCACTTTATCAACGAGCTCTTCGAACGGATAATTCTGATGCTCGTAAGCGCCTAAGGTCGTTTCTTTCACTTCTTCGAGATACGACAGGAAAGTCTTATCCGAAGTCGGATAATTGCGGAGCGCCAGCGTATTGACGAACATTCCGATCAAAGGCTGCGTGTCTCCGTGCGTTCTGCCCGCAATCGACGTTCCGACGATCAAATCGTTCTGACCTGTGTATTTATGCAATAGCACGGTATATGCCGCAAGCAGCACCATATACAGCGTCGTTCCTCTTTGAGCGGCCAGCTGCTTCAAGCCTTCGTTCGTTGCCTCGTCCACGAAGGACGTCAGCGTTTGTCCCTCAAAGCTCTGCACGGCAGGACGCGGATAGTCCGTCGGCATTTCCAGAACCGGCAGCTCGCCCTGGTAACGATCCAGCCAGTAAGCTTCCTCGCGTTTCAACTGCACTTTTTGCTCGTCCGACTGCTGCCATACCGCATAGTCCTTGTATTGAATACGCAAAGGCTCTACTGACTTGCCGCCGTACAGACGAACGAGTTCCTCGACTAACACGTCCATCGAAACCCCGTCGGAGACGATATGGTGCATGTCGAACATCAGCAAATAACGTTCGATTGCCAGCTCTACGAGCTCCGCCCGCAGCAGCGGAGGCTTTGCCAAGTCGAAAGGCCGGATGAAGGCCTGCACGACTTCAGACGTTTCTTCCTCGCTCGCATGACGGTACTCGACGGCAAAGTCGACGCTCTCGTAAATGCGCTGTACTGCTTCGCCTTGTACGATCTCAAAGCCGGTTCGCAGCGTTTCGTGCCGTGCGATCAGTCCGCGGAAAGCCTTCTCCAGCAGGCTCCGGTCAATCGATCCTTCCAGCAGCAGCACGCCCGGCATGTTGTAGCTCTGATCGGCCCCTTCCAGCTGATTCAGGATAAACAGCCGCTTCTGAGCTGAGGAAAGCGGATAATATGCTCTTGCTCCTGCCAGCGGAATCGACGAGAACGACTGCTCTCCGATCCGGGAGATGGCGAGAGCCATCTCTTCGATCGTCGGGTAACGGAATACGTCGCGCAGAGGCAGCTCGACGTTCAGCTCCTGATGCACCTTGCTCACCAGTGTCGTCGCCCGCAGGGAATGGCCGCCGAGGTCGAAGAAGTTGTCATGAACGCCAATGTGCACTAGTCCGAGCACGCTTATCCAAATTCCGGCCAAGCTGGCTTCCAGCGGAGTCCGAGGCGGAATACGTCCTCCGCCCGGCTGCAAGCTCTCCTCCGGCGCCGGGAGGGATCGGCGGTCAACCTTGCCGTTCGTCGTCAGCGGGAGCCGCTCCAACTGGATCAGGTACGCCGGGATCATATAGGCCGGCAGTTCCTGGGAAAGCACGCTCTTCAGTTCGGCCGCCGGAAGCTCGCAGTCCGCTTCATAATAGGCGCAAAGCTGCTTCTCACCGGAGGCGTTTTCCCTCGCGAATACCGTCGTTTTCCGAATTCCCTCCACTTTATGAAGCTGAGCTTCGATCTCGCCTAACTCAATGCGGAAGCCGCGTATTTTCACTTGGTCGTCCGACCGTCCCACGTATTCGATCGTGCCGTCAGGCAGCCATTTCGCCAAATCCCCCGTCCGGTACATGCGCTCTCCCGGCACAAACGGATTGTCCACAAATTTCTCCGCCGTCAGCTCCGGCCGGTTATTGTAGCCCCGTACCAAGCCTTCTCCGCCGACGCAAAGTTCCCCGGCCACGCCTATCGGCAGAAGCTTGTTCCGGCTGTCGACGATATACACCGTCGTATTGCTGATCGGCCGTCCAATGGGTACGGTAACCGCTAAGTCATCGACGAAGTCGACCGGAAGGTACGTAGTATAAACCGTGCTTTCCGTCGGGCCGTACACATGGTTGAGCCTGCCCGGTCCGATATGGGCGAGCGCTTTACGCACATGGCCAACCGACACGCGCTCTCCTCCGAATAAAATCGCCCGAACATCCCGCAGGCAGTCGACGTTCACATCTACAAGGATGTTGAAGAAAGCCGTCGTAATAAACATGACCGAGATGCGCTCGCGCTGGATGAGATCCGCCAACTGGCCGATTTCCAGCAAAGTCTCGTGGGGAACCAGCACCAGCCGCGCCCCGTTGGTCAAAGCGCCGAAAATATCGAAAGTCGCTCCGTCGAACGAATAGCTCGAAAGCTGGAGGACATGATCCCGCTCGGTGATGTCGATATAATTCGTATTTCGCACGACCCGCACGATGTTGCGGTGCGAAACAAGGTTGCCTTTCGGCTTGCCCGTCGTGCCTGACGTATAGATGACGCAGGCCAGATCTGTCGCTTCGATGCCCGGATTTAGATTTGTGCCGTCCTCGTGATAGTAGGACTCGTCATCCAGTAAGATCACGTGGGCCAAACCCGCCAGGCGCTCGCGCAAGCGGCTTTGCGTCAGCATGACCTGCCCTCCCGAATCCTCGATCAAGAAACGGATACGCTCCTCGGGATATTCCGGGTCAATCGGTACGTAAGCCGCTCCGGCTTTGTGTGCCGCCAGCATGCCCACCACCATTTCAATGGAACGCTCAGCCAAAATGGCGATCAGATGGCCTTTGGATATCCCTTGGCTGCGCAAGGTACGGGCAAGGCGGTTGACACGTTCGTTCAGCTCGCGGTAGGTCAGCTCTTCCTCATTCAAGGAGATGGCGACTGCATCCGGGATGCGCTCTGCCTGCTCTTCGAACAATTGAATGAGCGTCTTCCCGCGCGGAAATTCCGTGGTGGTGTCGTTAAAACGTCCGTGAAGGTCGGCCTTTTCCGCCTCCGTCACAAGTTCCAGCTCGCCCACGGTAATTTCCGGGTTATCCGTTACCTGCTCCAGCAGATGGACGAGATGCCCCTTGAGCCGCTCGATGCTGTCCTTATCGAACACTTCGGCGTTAAAATCGAGCCGAATTTCGATCTCGGCTCCCGGCACTACGGTCATGTTGAAGTTATAGTTCGTCTGCTCCTCCATCTGAACGTCAGTGATCGTCAGGTCGCCGTGCTGCTGGTCGCCCGCCTGCTCCATCTGCTCGTCCACCGGATAGTTCTCGAAAGCGATGATATGGTTGATCAAGTTCTGCTTTTGAACGCTGTGGGCTTGAATTTCATACAGTGGATAGTAATCATAACGCCCGGACTCCAGCGACCGCTCTTGGAGCTTCGCCATCAGGTCGGCGAACACGGTGTCCGCTTCGCTCGTGACGCGAACCGGCACCGTATTGATGAACAGTCCAATCATGGACTCTATACCCGGGATTTCCGCCGGCCTTCCGGCCACGACGCTGCCGAATACGGCATCGTTTGTTCCGTTATATTTTTGCAGCATCACACCCCAAGCGGCTTGCAGCAGCGTATTGACCGTAACCAGGCGCTGTTTCGCCACCCGATCCATCCGCTCGCTTAAGTCCTTGCCCAGCTCGGCGGTGACGTGATCAGCCGTAAATCTGCCGTTCGGTGCCGGTTCCTTTTGTCCCGGTAGTACGGTTTGCCCTTCATAACCTGCCAGGAATGCCGTCCAATAGCCTGATGCCGCCTGATCGTCCTGTTTCTCCAACCATTCGATATAGGCGCCATAATCCGATCCCTTATCTCCCGCTGGCTGCTTGCCGGATGCCAAGGCCGAGTACGCCTCAAACAGCTCCTGCGTCAGCTGCGGCAGGCACCAGCCATCCATCAAAATATGCTGGAAACTCCACAGCACATGATAGCTTTGCTCTTCGGTGCGCAGGATCGTAACCCGAACGAGCGCGTCATGTTCCAAGTCGAAGCCGCGAAGCTTGTCATCCTCGGCCTTTTTATCCAAATACGCTTGTTTCTCGTCCGCCTGCAAATGAAGCAGCTCTTCATATTCAAAGCCGACCGGTTTGTCGCGGTATATGATTTGCAGCGGCTCGCCCGCTGGTCCTTTCACAAAATTCGCCCGCAGCACCAGATGACGTTTCGCAAGCTCCATCCAGCTCCTCTCGAAAAGCTGGACGTCGAGCGCTCCCCGCATCGTAAACCGCGTCTGCTCGAAGTAAGCGGCCGTTTGCCGGTCAAGCGCGCTGTGGAACCACATGCCCTTCTGCATCGGCGTAAGCGAGTAAATATTTTCGATTTCCCCGACATGGCCCGAGCGCGGGCCGATTTGCTCCAATTCCGCGATGGTCAAGCCTTTAAATTGCACGTCGCTAGGCGTCAATTCGGTGTTTTCTTTGCCTGCGCAGTGGGTAATGAGCTCTCGGAGACTTTGCTCAAGCTCCTGAGCGAAGGTTTCCATCGTTTCCTTGCGATACTGCTTCCGGCTGTAGCTGAGATCGAGCGATAGAGCGCCGTCCAGCACCATGCCGTTGATATCCAGCACAAAGCTGCGGGTTTGCCGGTCACTGGCCGGGTTTCCGCTGGAATAAGAAGATATGCCGATCTCGTCCTGATTGACATCATCGTCGAACTGACCGAGGTAGTTAAAATTAATTTCCGGCTCTGCGCCCCAAACAAAGCCATCCTCCGATTTGGAGAGATAGCGGCATACACCGTACCCAAGCCCCTTGTTCGGAATGCGGCGCAAGCTTTCCTTGACCTGTTTAATCTGATAGGCCAAATCCAGGTTGGTTTCCGGCTCCAGGACGACCGGAAATTTGGTCGTAAACCAGCCGACTGTGCGCGTGATGTCGATATCCGTTCCGATCGATTCGCGTCCATGTCCTTCGAGATTGATCCGCACCCGTTCGTGTCCCGTCCACTTGCGAACGGCTATGCCGAGCGCCGTTACCAAAATATCGTTCATTTCGGTGTTGTAGGCCCGGTGAACCCGCTTCAGCAGCAGCTCCGTTTCTTCGGGAGTCAAACGGACGAACAGCGATTCGCTGTCCTGCTGCGTCGTAACGTCCGCCTCCAGATCCTTCGGCAAGTCCGGAATCGCAATTTGTTCCACGGCCTGCCAATAAGCCCGTTCCTTTGCAATCTCCGGGCTTTGCGCGTAAGCGGCCAGCTGCTCGGACCAAGTGCGGTACGCATCCGTTTTCGCCGGGAAACGAATTTCCTCGCTTTTGCCGGCCTGCTCGTAACCCAGAGCGAAATCCTCCATCAAAATGCGCCAAGACACGCCGTCCACCACGGCATGATGAACCGCGAGCAGTAAATGATCGCCGTCCGCGCATCGGAACAGTCCCGCCTTCACGAGGGGCCCTTTCTCCAGATCGATGCCCGCTTGAATATCCGTTGCCTTCGCTTCCACAACCTGTGCGGTATCCTCCGCATCCTTGAAGTCGAACACGTCCAGCGTGAACAGCCCTCCTTCCTGAATCGCGCGGTTCCGTTCGCTAAACCCTTGTTCCGTTTTGCGGAACACCATCCGCAAGGCGTCATGATGCTCGGCCAGCTTTTGCAGCACCTGACGCACCGTCTCTTCGTCGAAGCGTTCCTTCCGGTACAGCATCACCGACTGGTTGAAATGATGCGGATCCGCAAAGGAGCTCTCGAAGAACCAATGCTGAATCGGCGTCAGCGCCGTTTCACCCGTTATTTCTCCTTGATCGATGGTACGTCCGATCGGTTTCACACGCAGGCTGAGCTGTGAGATAGTCGGATATTTGAACAAATCCCGAATATCCAGCTTGTACCCGGCTTGATGAAGCCGCGAAGATACCTGAATGGACTTGATCGAGTCTCCGCCCAGCTCGAAGAAATGATCCGTTACCCCAACGCGATCGGCGTTCAATACCGCCTGCCACACATCGGCAAGCGTCCGCTCGGCTTCATTGCGGGGAGCTACGTACGCGCCGCCGGTCAGCGCGTTTCCTTCCGGGGCGGGCAAAGCCTTGCGGTCGATTTTGTCGTTCGGCGTGAGCGGCATCCGCGGAAGCTGAACAAAATGCGCCGGAATCATGTAATTCGGCAAATTTTGCGCCAGCGCGCTTCTCAGCTCGCCGAGCGTAAGCGGGCGGCCCGCGACCAGGTAAGCGCACAATTCTTGCCCGCTTTTGTCTTCCCGTGCGATTACCATCGTCTCCTGCACGGAGTCAATCTTCAGAAGCTGCTCTTCAATCTCGCCGATCTCGATCCGAAATCCACGGATTTTCACCTGATGGTCGATCCGGCCCAAGTACTCAATATTTCCGTCCGGCAGCCAGCGGGCGAGATCTCCCGTCCGGTAAAGGCGTTCTCCCGGCGCAAACGGATGTTCCACGAACTTCTCTGCCGTCAGCTCCGGATGGTTCAGGTAACCTCTCGCAAGCCCCACGCCTGCCACGCACAGCTCGCCGTCCACTCCTGGAGGCACAAGCTGCAAGTGGGCATCCAAAATAAAAATCCGGTGATTGGCCAGCGGGCGCCCGATCGGTATGACTCTGCGCTCCGGCTGCTCCTCATCCGCATCCCAAAGCGTCGTAACAATCGAAGCTTCGGTAGGGCCATAAGCATTGAAATAGTGGACCTTCGGTTTCCACTGCTGCACGAATTCGGCCGATACCGCCGAGCCTCCCGTTACGAGCTTCGTTAAGCTGGGCAGGCGGTCCGGGTTCAAATAAGCGCTGTACGTCGGAGGCAAAATCGCCGCCGTAATCGCATGCTCGTTCATATAACACTCGAACAGGCGGTTGTCGAGAATCGTCTCGGCCGTCGGGATGTACAAAGCCGCACCAAAATAGAGCGCTTTGAACACTTCCCAGCAGGACGCGTCGAACGACAGGCTGGCGAATTGAACGATCCGGTCATGCTCCGTGATGCCCAGCCTTTCCGCGAACATCAGCTTCAAGCTGACCAAACCGCGATGCTCCAGCATGACCCCTTTGGGTTTGCCCGTCGTACCTGACGTATAGATGACATAAGCCAGATCATTCGGACCGCTGGCCGGCTCCAGGTTCGTTCCATCATCGCTGTAGGCCTGCTCGTCATCCAGCGCCAACACGACCCCTTCGAACGGCACCTGCTTCTGCAGCTCCCTTTGAGTCAGCAGCAGCTGCGCGTTCGAGTTCTCCAGAATGTAGCGGATGCGTTCTTCCGGGTATTCCGGGTCGATCGGCACGTAGGCACCGCCAGCTTTCAGAACCGCCAGAATGCCAACGACCGTCTCCAGTGATCTCCTGACCAGCAAGCCTACCAGCTGATTGGGCAGCACGCCGACCGATCGCAGCGTCCGCGCCAGCCGGTTCGCCCGTTCGTTCAGCTCCGCGTACGAAAGCCGCCGCCCCTCAAAGACAACCGCCGTTGCTTCGGGCACCCGCTTCACCTGCTCCTCCACGAGCTGATGAATCGTCCGATCACGGGGATAGTCCTTCTCGGTATCGTTAAAGCATTGCAGCAATTGAAATTTCTCGTCCTCCGACAGCATGTCCACCCGCACAATGTCCAGCTCCAACTCGTGGAGCCCCACGGCCAGCAGGCGATTCAGATGGCCGACGACCCGAGTCATGAACTTGGAGTCATATAAGTGCTCGTTATATGACAGCGCTAAGTTTAGCGTCCCACCGGTTAAGCTGAATTCAAAGGAACAATCCGTGACCACGTTTTGCCCAATTTCGTCCAGATGCAGCTCTTTAAGGGAAACTAGCGTATGGATGACGGGTATCCCGTCTGCATATTGCAGGTCCAGCTTCTCCGTCATTTTCAAGAACGGGATATGTTGATGCTGAATTGCTTCCGGCAACGAAGTCCTCAGCTCGCTCAGAAGCGTTGTAAAAGTCGCACCCGCCGAAAGCAAGTTTTTCAAAATGACCGTATGATTAACGGATCGGCGCGTCTCCGTCGGTTTCCGTACAACCGGCATGCCGACCAGAATGTCAGAAGCGCCTGTATATTTATGCAAGAGTGACTGAACACCGGCGAGCAAAATCAGAAAAGCGGCCAGCGGAGCGCCCTTGCTCATTTGAAGGACGCGCTGCGCCGCTTTCTCCGAAAGCGAACCGCCGACGGTTGTCATAATGGGCGTCTGGGAGCTTGGAGCTTTGCTGTAAGGCAGCCGCGTCAAGGTATAATCGTCGCTACCGAATTTTTCGTTCCAAAACAATGTTTCTTTTTCAAAAGCCACCTGGATCGTCCCCCTCTCTACATCGGTAAAAGCAATTCGGCGGAGCATATGCCGCAGCAACGCTACAGCCTTGCTCCCCGCCTTTTCAAACATGTGACAACAATATCAATGGCTTTCGCCAGGTCACCGCTTCGCTTGACCAGTTGATCGCATGCGGCAATCCTCTGCCTTGCAGCTGTCCCACTCGGCTCCCATGCGGTGAAAGACAACAAAGAGCATCGTTCTACGCAAGGGATGCGGCTACTTCCGTCTCCTCTGCTTCATATGCTTGCTGCGGACGAGCCGCCTGAAGACGGGCTCTGGTTTAATATTGGGTTCGGAATTGGATTTGGAATGGACAAGGGATGTTCCTCCCATCGATGTAAGGCTTGCTGTAGGGTTCCGGCCGGCCAGCAGGAAGTCGGCCGTACCTCCGGATTCGGCACCGGAACTGCCTTTGTCGAAGCCTATGTTTAAGGGGTATTGATACACTCTATGTACGATTTATGTATTCCCCGCAGCCCTGGTGTGGATAAGTAAAAATTTGGCTGCGGGGTAGTGAGCTTTTCCTGACGATTAGATGTGAAGATGGCGCTGCATGAGGCTCAAAGAATGCTCCGTGTGGCATGAACGGGACAGCCCTTGGATTAGCGGTGAATTCCATGCTGACTGACGGTACCGCAGGCAGCATGGGGAGAAAATCTTCCAATGGGGTAAAAACGTTATCTTAACATCAGAGCCACACGGCCTCAGGAATGCACTTCCATGCCTCTTGCCGGGACGCTCACCGGCTTGGCCGAGCTTAGGTCGTTACCAGCAAATCCTGGGTCTCATGAGAGATCACCTGCTGTATACTGGACTTGATAATGTCGCAGCCGGCGGCAAGATGCTCCATCGATACGGTCAGCGGAGGCATGATCTTCAGCACGTGGTCTCCTCTGCCGGCTCTTTCAATGATGAGCCCGTTCTCGAAGCTGATCTCCGTCATCCGCTTCGCCCCGGCTTCATCCGTGAAGCCTGAGACGTCAATGCCCCAGATCAGGCCGAGTCCGCGGATCGCGATCGACGGATGCAAAGGCTTGATTTCTTTGTCAAGGAACGAGCGTACAAACTCTTCCTTCTGCTTCACCTCGGCGTCCAGGGCGGCTCTGTCCCGGAACTCGAGAGCGGCCTTGGCGGCCACAAAAGCGAGCTGGTTGCCGCGGAAGGTGCCGTTGTGCTCGCCCGGCGTCCAGAGATCCAGTTCAGGCTTCAGCAGCAGGAGGGACATTGGCAGGCCGTACCCGCTGATCGACTTCGACAGGGTAATGAGATCCGGCTCGATCCCCGCACGTTCGAAGGAGAAGAATTCGCCTGTCCGGCCGCAGCCGACTTGAATCTCGTCGGTAATGAGCAGGATATCGTGCCTGCGGCAAAGCTGCTGCAGCCCTCGCAGCCACTGCGCATCGACGACGTGAATTCCGCCTTCGGCTTGTACCGTTTCAAGCAGGATGGCGGCCGGCTTGTCGATTCCGGAGTGCGAATCAGTCAGGATATTCTCGATATAGCCGAGCGTATCCATTTCTGCGAAAGCCCCACTCGGGTGCGGCATGAACGTAACGCCGCCCAGAGGAAGCCCCGCCCCTTCCCTCATGGACTTGGAGCTTGTCGCCGACAGGCTGCCAAGCGACATGCCGTGGAAGCCTCCCATGAATGCGAATATCCCGTTTCTCTTCTTCGCCTTGCGTGCGAGCTTCAAGGCCGCTTCCACCGCGTTCGTCCCCGTCGGACCGCAGAATTGAAGCTTGTAATTCAGCTTCTTCGGCTTCAGGATCCGCTCCGAGAAGCTTTGGATGAATTCGCGCTTGGCCATTGTATACATATCCAGACCGTGCATAATCCGGTCGGAGGTCAAGTAATCGAGAACCCGGTCCTTGATATAATCGTTGTTATGACCGTAATTCAGTGCCCCAGCACCTGCAAAAAAATCAATATATGCTCTTCCGTCCTCAGAATATAAGAGGTCCCCCTTGGCCCGGTCGAATACCACCGGAAAGCTTCTGCAGTAAGATCTTACATTGGATTCCAGTTTTTCAAAAATGCTCACGCGCTTCATCCTCCATCGGAATTGGAATAAGGTTGGTTACAACCTTTCTGAACCTTCTGACGTCATGGAGCAACATATTCTCGGCTGTCATTTTCCACCATTGTCGGTCCCCGCATGCAGGCTTTCTGGTAGCCAGTGGACTGGTCTCTCTCGCACAGATTAAATAGGTATAAAAACCCTTCAATTCTATGCCCTATCATAATAGGAAATATGATCCAAATAGAATTATATCAAAGTTTCGAAGAATGCATAGTAAAGCTTTAGTCTAATTTGAATATTTTGCCATATAAGTGCGAATAAAGAAGAAACGTTGGGAATGGTTTGCCATCAATCGAGGAATTCGACGCGTGTCGACATTCAAAGGGGGGCCCGATTTGGGGTATATTACCTGTATACATTCTCTGCTGGTGCTCCGCATCCTTGCGTTTTCGATAACTTAACATAATTACCTCACGAATTTCTGGAAGCCTGTCTGGAACGTGACTGGATGTCAGCTGGATATTCGGCTGGAAAATCCGTTGTCTACTGAAACATTCATAACATTCTGCCCAATAATTGATTCTATTTGGTTAATTATTCAGTGATATCTACGAACTTCGCAAACACGTATAAAAATGGAGGTATGTATGAACCACTAGCCTCCTTGGGTCGTAGGGTTCGAGTCAGTTCCATCCTCTCTCATTTCACTCATAATCCGATCCCGTGGGCTCATAATGCGTCTAACTCGATCTTTACTAACATGTGTATAGCCTACCGTGGTTCCGAACTTTGATGCCAAGATGCTCTTGAATGTATCGTAAATCCGTACCGGCTTCCAGTAAGTGAGTGGCGAACGAATGACGAAGTGAATGGACGGTATCTGGTTATAAATTGAAGCCCTTGCCATCCCCTCCCCAAAAACCTTTTGTACCGTTCGCTCCGCAAATACCGCTTATACTCACCTTACTCACTCTCCCCTAGAATATCGAAGCTGTGTAATATTTGGAAATATTAACTTACATAGAGAAAAGACACCTCCTCCACCATTTTGGGTAGACAGAAGTGCCCCGATACTTTCGGTAAAAACATAACGATGGCTTATTCTCATCATTACGAGTCAATGTGTCCTTATTAGGATGAATCTAGTCCATATTTGTCTTGCAGAAACCTTATCAACTTGCAGATAGGTGTTTACCTGTTCATCACTCTGTATGCTGCGGTCATCAAGACAATGAGTCGTAAATTCCCCTCATATAAGTTGTGATTACTTGATCATAATCGGGATACATGTATCCGTGATGTTCAGCTACAGCTTTCGAGTATTTCCGAAATAGCTCACAGCAAGAAAATAAAGATTGCCACATGCTTGGATAGCTGCTCTCAGCATACGTTGCGAGTAACGTCTCCCAATCTTCAGGTGGCAAGTAACGATCTATAAACTTATAGTTTTTCCCCACGCTAAAGGTATAACCTCGCTCTGCGCCAATGTGCCATGCCATCATTCTTAGCAAATTAGGACGGGCGACTTCGTGCAGATGGTCAATGGCGAACAGGATTTCTTTACGCTCCAATCCCTTTACAACGTAGGTCGACACCATCCAAAACTCATTGCAGCAGTCATCGTATTCTCTTGCGCTCGGTTTCTTGATCCAGTATTGGCTGTCATTCGGCACAACTTTATTAGGAATAAGCGTATCCTTATCAAGCAGTACCTCAATCAAGCCGTCATTATCGGTGAAATAAGCTTCGACTTCATTCAAAGGGATCAGTGTCAGGTCTAATTTGTTGCCATCCTCGAACAAGATAAGATAGGAAAACCAATTTCCGAGTTCAGGTGGAAACAGCTCCATGTTCTCAGGTTTTTGCATCATTAATCGTGCCCCGAATGCATCCAGCCATTGATCGTTCGCTTTGAAGGAATCGAGATTGGTCACAAAATAAGAAATGTCGTAATCCTGGTATGCATCTGGGGTAATATTTATATTTGTGCGTGATCCTTCCAGGGTCGCCAATCGGATACGATCATCCTGCTTGGCAAACTCGATGAACATGTCCATCATTTCTCGTTCTTTTCTCAATAGGTTCGATTCTCCCTTCTCTTGCAGCCTTAATTACGTTTTTACCTATCCAGCCACTTCTCAATTGCTTTTCTACCCTTTACTATAAAAATAGAAAGTCGTGATCAGACAGCTTGAATAAATAGAGGTAACATAAGTGTTGACACAATTGGAGGAGAAATCAATGACGTGTGAAAATAGGCAATTTCCAAACAGTATCTTTAATATTGATCGTACCTATACCGCACATCTGATGAAGGCGATCGAAGCGGCTCAGGCGAAGGCGGATGAGTTGGGTCTGAATCTCAGCAACTGTTCCATAGACTGTCGGGAGGAGCGTCTAGCACAACAGTCCGATTCCCGCATCCTCTCGTTCTGGTTCTATTCGGAGGATCTAGTAGACTGGATGGAAGGGTTCAGCGAGAACTTTTATGATTTTTCAGTTGCGATTGACCCCGATACAGGACAAGTCATCCAGAGCCTTGGACCGAGCCGCCGATCTGCTTACATGAAGGATAACTCTTAGGATTTCACCGGATAATCGTACTCGTGCTGCAGAATAGAGAATAAATAGGAATCGTGATACATCCCTTTGCTCCATAAATGTTCCCTTAAATGCCCCTCCTGCATCATGCCGAGCCTTCTCATGACATTAGCGGAGGCGATGTTATCAGGACGACAGGTGGCATAAATGCGATGCACATTGAGGGTTTCGAATCCAAACCTGAGCAAGGCATGCGCCGCTTCTGTCGCATATCCATTCCCATGAAAATCAGGATTGAAGCAATACCCGATTTCGGCATTACTTCCCTGCGGGTATATACTACAGCCGCCAATGAATGTATTCGTATCCTTCAATATTACGCCGAACTCATAATGGCTTCGCTCGGCAGCTTGCTGTTGCTCGAGCTGTTCCCCCATATATGCTTTCGTATCCGCTTCGGAATTCGGGCCCCAGAGCATATATTTCGTTACTTCTGGATTGGAGGCATAGGCGTGTACGTCCATCCAATCATCTCTCTGCAAATCACGGATAAGCAATCGTGGAGATTCCAACTTCATGAGGCATCTTCCTTTATGATATTTAGTGGGCAGCTCTAAGTTAACTTACCGTGTCATCTGAATGTCCTCATATTTCTGAAATGTCTTATTCAGATCGTCCCGCGCATACAGCCGGATCTCATGAACGTCAAAGGTTTGTCTATCCTGAAAATGTGGAAATAGTGTTCGCTCCATTTCTTCGAGAATCTCTTCCGACAAACTTTCTTTTTTGGCAACCGTTAAATGAGGGATATACAAATTCAATTCGAAGCAACGCTTCGTTTGTTCTTCAGTCGGCTCAAAAACGGCGACAAGCTTTCGATGTAATTCGGTTAATTCGGGAGAGTGAGCCCCTATATATAACACCTCCTTGTCACCGAAATAACGAAGCTCGCCAACGGATACAGAAAACGAACGAAATCCTTCTATTATTCTCTTACATTCGGACATCCAATTTACAGGCAACATCGTTCCTGCCCCGTACGAAAGTTTAACTGTAATATGCGGTTCGACCCCAGAGTAATGGTATTGATTGCGCACCGACATCAATTTGTCATAAATGCTCAAAGGTGGGACAATTCCGAAAAAATACTTCATAGCATCCTCTCCATTCATCCTGATTTCTAGCACGCAAAATAGCTGTCACCCGCTACTAATTGACTCTTTCATCGATCCCGACGCCATCCATTCGCTGACATTGCGGTTAGGAGGTATCGTCAATCTGCCATCCAACAAAGAAAAGAGATGTAACATGATCTGAGGTCTCATGCGTTACGATCCTTCAAGAACCAGTTGGTAAATGACTTCGTCGTCTTGATTATGCTCCTGTTGATTCACAAAGCCAATGCTTTCATAAAGCCGCTGAGCCAGCTTGTTGTCCTGCTCAACCGTTAGGGAAATAAGCTTACACGAAGGATGAGTCTCACAAATGAATTCAATGATCCTTTTCATTGTCTGCTTACCGTAGCCTTTTCCTTGGCAAGACTTATCGATTTGAAAGCCGCCAATCCAGTAATTATCTGCGCTATTCGGTGTATAGCTGATGTAGAAAAATCCGATCGTAATCTCTTCATCACATACAAGAAAGGGATCCAGCGCCTCATCCCAAGGCTTGATATATGCGTACGTCAGCGCTTCATAAATAGAAGGTACGAATGGCACTTGCTCCTCATGAATCTTTATTTGAATAGCAGTCTCCCAATTATCCCGCGTGACAGGATAGATAGATAGTTTTTTCATAGTTAATCTCCTGAAGTAAAAATTATGATTTCGAAACGAAATACACCTGTCCAATTATTTTCTGAGCTTATCAGTCACTTTTTTAATTCCTTTATCTACGCACATAAAGACAAGAGCCGCGATAATGCCATAGAACAACAAAGAATAAGAGAATAACAAGAAAAAGTTCTCTACGGAATGATAAAGCACAAATATAATCACTGATATACAGGCAAATATCATATAGAGAACAATGGAAATAATGGTCTTCACATATGATCTCGTAAATTGAAGTCTGTGCAGTATGTAATCAATGAGTAAGGACGACGGTATTCCCAAAAAACAATTTACAATGAAGCTGTAGAAGCCCACCGCAATAAAATAAAACGCAAAATTATAGTGGCTGTTCATCATAAGAAGACTCATACCTGTAGTAAAAAGAAGTGTTGTCAAAAGGGCGGATGCGATTTTGCGCAATACATGCCCATAAATCATTGTAATCCCCCTTATGGGTAGAATCAGTACGAATTTTACGGTTGATTCCCATTTACTTGAGCCAGCATCGTGATGGACGTGCCTACCTCTCCTACTGGCTTGAACCCGAAGCGCTGATACAATTTCACGGCTGCCTCATTGCCTGGATCTACGCTTAAGGATACGCGGTCAATTCCCTGCTCGCTCAATCCATCAAACAATTGATTCATTAAAGCGCTTCCTAATCCTTGACCACGATAAGCCGGTAGAATCGCCATTCCCAGTTCCGGCACTTCGCTGCTTACAAATCCGTACCCTCGTTTATCCTCACTAAAGTATCTCACCGTGATAGAGCCAATGGATTCTCCTTCGGCATTTTGCGCAATATATCCCAGATCGCCTTCCCTGCCCCAATCTTCCACATATTTCGAAATGGAAGGTTCGTTAATAATATCGCGACTGAAGGATTCCTTGCCTTCCGGTACATACAAAGATTCATATAGTGTTATCCATAAAAAAGAGATGTCTTGTTCCCTTATTGGTCTAATAGTATATTTCATTCTAATCCCCCCTCTTATATCTATTAATAGTAGAATTCTTTCTAATCGCTTACGAGCCATGTCTTTGCATCTTCAGGATCTTCGTAGAAGGACATATTCAGTCTGATTCCCGACTTTTTTATTCTTCTTTTCAATCTCCACATATTGAATCTTGTTAACCCTACTATCGACAGCTTATCAATGCGTACATGTAAATTCGTAATATGCGCGATAAATTGCTGCAGCACTTGTTCCGTAATCGTGGTTTTATAAAAATCCACCCATATCTTCAATCTCCTGTTGGTGTGAAGGATAAATTCCTCTTCTTGCTTCATTAGTCCGAACAGCTTTTCTGTATTCGAATAATAGCTTCCGTACTTCAGGCAATGGATTTCCCCACCCTTGTAATAGTAAGGAAACATTGATCCGCCAGGAGATTTCATACTGAATCACTTCCCTCTCTGATCTAAGAGTTATTCGAACGAAAATCCTGTATTACTTTCTTTACAAATGCTTCTTTTCCTACGGTGTAAGCGAGTTCGTCATTGCTGTATAACGCTGCGAGGCTCTGCTTTAGCTCGACATATTCTTGTGCAAGATTCGGATTGGCTCTTAATTGGTCTCTGAATATAAGTAGCGCATTCCATTTCTCGCTATTATGAACAACGACGTGCAGAAAGTGAGTCTTAACCAGATTTTCGAGGCTTGAAAATTTGGCATACACGACTTCGTCCTCAAGCTGTACCTGTAGTCTATAATATTGATGCTCCCTCAGGCGTTTATCATTAAATGTTGATATGTCCCCAAGATCGTTTACGCCGACTGCCATATCCACAATCGGTTTCGCCTGAATTCCGATTGCCGTACTTCCCACGTGCTGAATGTCAATTACACAATCGCCCAATATAGGGGTGAGAATCGCTTTCTCTTCCTGAAAAGATTCAACGCAATATGGATCATAGTTATGGATATGGACGGTTCCTTTCGAAAGACCCAGCATTGTTTCATACCTCCCGTTTCGTTCCTCTTCACAACAATAACGCGACCCAGACTTAGATAAGATTATCTCAAGTCGGGTCGCGCGTCGCTATGTCATATTCCACTATTATACAATAACTTCATTCTCTCTTAGAAGCTTTCTTCGATAAACTTTCGTTTGCGCCCGGTCAATAGATATAGCACCGGAACGAAGATAAGCGTCAGCAGTGTTGATGTCGTTAAACCGCCGATAACCGTGATGGCCAGTCCAACCGAAATTAAGCTTCTTGTTGAATGCGTCAATGCCAACGGCAACAGCGCCAAAATGGTATGATAGAACATGCATGGTAGTATATGCATTTCCGATTCAGTATTGTCTGGCGAGCGTACGTGTTAAGGTACAATTCAAAATATCCGTTACTTGCACGGTCTGTTCGTTAATAAAGAAATGCCCGCCTGGAAGCATATGTACGGTGCAATCAGCCGAGCTGTGCTGCTCCCAAGCATGCAAATCTGGCAAGGAGATTGCATCCTCCTCCCCGCTTAATACAGAAATGTTGCAGGAAAGCTTGCCCAGACGCTCTTCATATTGATACAAATCCACAAGTCTGAAATCCGTCCTCAATACGGGAAGAAACAGCGTTAAAAGCTCTTTATTCTCGAGCAGCTCTTTGGGCGTTCCCCCTAATCGAATAATCTCATCCAGAAACTCATCGTCCGGGAGATCATAATATTTCGTCCGTCTGCTTTCGATATGCGGTGCTCTGCGTCCGGAGAAAAAAATATGCTCGGGCTCGGGTCGCTTCATCTCCGATATTTTGTGCGCGAGATCATAAGCAATCCAGCTTCCCATGCTGTGCCCGAATATCGAGTAGGGGCCGTCATCAAGCTGACTTTCGATCTTGCCATACACGTCTTCGATCATGTCTTCGAAGCTGTCATAGAACGGGGTTCCAAAATACTTGCCTCTGCCGGCCAATTCTACGGGAATCAGTTCAATGCCCGTTGCCAAATGGGCTTTCCATTTGTTATAAATCATGGCAGACGCTCCTGCATACGGGAAACAAAATAATTTCATCTCTGGCTTCATCTTTACCTCCTAAAATACATAGCTTTATATCTATAAAAGCATTGATATCGCTTGGAGTTACGGTCGTACTGGCACTGATATGCCCGTTCGCACCATTCGCAACAGCTCTTGTTCATGGTCTGGATGACAAGCGATAAGGTATGGCTCTGAATTCATCCCAGTAAACGTTTCCCCATTAAAATCAATGACGGATCCGCCCGCTTCCTTAACCATCAGAATGCCTGAATACAAGTCATCTCCTTCAGATTTATACAGAACGATTCCATCCAAATCTCCCTTGGCAAGCATGCACCATTGCAAGGTTGGAGCCCATAGGCGCATCATTCGCTTGCATCTTGTGTCAATATAATGGCGCAAGCCAACTGCAATAGGATCCTGCTGTACCTTATGCCCTTGAATCCAGCCAATATTCCCTTTGTGCAAGCTAGGACAGCTCTTTACTTGCATTCGCTGGTCATTGCAATAGGCTCCATTCCCAACTGCTGCGTGAAATAGTCGATCCGTCATCGGCTCATACACCACGCCCACAACCGGTTCTTGTTGATACATAACGGTGATGGAGCAGGAGAAGAGCGGGATACCAATTGCAAAATTATTTGTTCCGTCCAGCGGATCTACGAGCCATTGCCAATCACTGCTGACTCCAATAACCCCAGCTTCCTCACTATGGATTTGATGATCAGGGAAGGCAGCCTGTATTTCCTTTACAATGATTGCTTCCGCTAATAAATCAGCCTCTGTAACGACGTCTCCATGCTCATCTTTCATTTCCACGTGTGCCACTTGATCGAACAATTGCTTAATCGCCAGTCCAGCTTGTCGAGCCGCCTCGATTGCTACTTCTCTAGCATCCTGAATGACATGTTGATTCAGAATATAACCTCCTAACTATCTCGATCCATCTTCCATATCTTGTATACAGTTTACTAGGTTCGAGTTAACTAGGCAATTCATAGATACATCATGTACAACATAATCATTTCGTAAATGAAGGTGCCATTCCTTGCCGCGAGACAACCACACGAAAAAAAGACTCCCTTCTATAGAACAAAAGTTCATGTTCCTAAGTTACTAATCAGGGAGTCTTTGTGTACACAAGCGATTATATGATTAAACTGCTAATAGCGAATCCCATGCCAATGTATAGGAAACACAATAATATGCCAACTGCAGTATTCCGATTCTGCAACTGCTCAGCTACACTCATCTTCGGAGTAACGAGATCAAACAGCAAATACGTTGCGATCAAACAGATGTATCCAACGCCAAACCATAGTGCCATATGGATAATGGATGAGTTCGTAAAAGCCGAAACACCGAGCACAATTGCCGTGCCCATGAACTTGCCGCCCATCGCAAGCCCTACTGCAACATTGCCCTTCTTCAATTCTTCGAAATCATTAAATGGCGTCAGCACGCTGAACACATACATGCCGATAAATTGCAACGCCATGATCGTGAGAATACTGATCAAAATATTCACAAATATCATTCTGCCCACCCCCGGAATTTGGCCATCGCTAAATCATAGTCCACAAAATCATGAACTTCCTCCAGCATCACGCTGACCTTTTTCTTGTTTTTGAACTTCTGGTAACGCACGTCATCAATTGGCTGCTTCACCGTATGTCCGGATGGAAGTGTAATCACGGCGAATTGACGGTGTTTACCCTGGTACTCGGTTTTGTACACACCCACTAGTTCAACCTCGGCCTTCAAGTTGAGCTTCAGCTCCTTCAAATCTCTCTCGGCCGCTTCCTTGGATGGGTACGATTTAATCGGTTCCCATGAAGACAAATTAATATCGTTCCCCTTCTCGTTAATAGGGAGCATATTAGCTGTCATATACTTGAGTGTCCATACTTGATCACCAGTCGCATAATTGTTGTCATTCGGCAGCAGTTGATTATCCGGCAGGATTGTCATATCTCCTCCGATGATGTCTCCTACCTTAGCGCTCTCAATCTTATAATCCCAAGGTACCGTTGCTGTATCTATGGAATTGTCGTTTCCTTCAGCTCCGAGATTAATGATGTACACGAAGAAAATAATTAGACAGGCAAATATCCCTAGCACAAGCAGATTGTTGATCATTCGTTTCTTTTTTTGCTGCTGAACACGAATGTCGTGATTTCGACTCCCGCTATTTCGATTCAGGCTCATTATTTTTTCACTCCAATCGCTATAAAATGGCTGTTATTCCCGGTAATAAGCCCGCCAACTCTGCCAAGTATCCCGCATGGCATCCCGTTGATGACGAACACACCCGTTAATAAATGAAAGGAGCCGTTATGCAAATCCACTTGTGCCATTTCGGCACGTTTTTGATAGACTCTGCTGAAGAATCGACTTGTATCAAATCCATCCTTATCTTCGGTTTCTACATTTCCTTGCGAATCAAATAGCCGCACAGAACCACCTTCGCGGCCGAACATCGATTTGGATACATAGCTTCCGTCAAAGATAGCTTTGTTGTACGTTGGCAGCATGTAATGCGCAATGACTGCATGCTCTTCCTGAGTGAACATTTCTGAGCCCAGTTCATGAATCGCCCAGATAACCGCCTGCAGTCCCTTCGATTGCAAAATGATCGCATGCGGTGAGTTCAGTATCGTTGTATACCCATTTTCAATGGAATAAGCGAGCGCTTCTCCACCTTCGTCAATAGCCATCCATTCCTTCGGGTACAGCGCAAACAGACTGCGTATCGTCTGTTCTTCCACCTTCAGATCCCCTTGATCCACCCATAAATCCAGGCAATCGATGCAGCGTATCGGCAACTCGGAATGCTTAACGAGCATGGCAATCGTACCCGAATCCTCTGCATGCTCCCCGTAACCTACACATGCAGCATATTCAGGCGGATTACTCGCCCAAGCTTCCTTCACTCGTTTCGACATTTCACTATTCGGTGTCTCAAGTCCGTACTGCTTGCACATCCACGGTGTGGCCACTGCTGCTTCCACGTAACCAGTTGGGGTATCTGCATTTAACTCCAACAGCTTAATCGCTCCATTATGATCAATAGCAAAGTCAAACCGAGCATAATGACTCAGCTTGCCTATTTCATTAGGCTCAATCTGCTCCAAGCCGTCCCATAGCACTTCCGGAATCGATAGGAGTTCATAGAGGTCTCTGCGACCGATAATAAAACGGGCAGCCTTGTCAAAGATGCTCCACAGCTTCGCCGACACCACATGCAGCTCCTGGCTCATGCCCGCATTGATTGCAATGACCTGATCTACCCAATATTGTTCCTCTTCGATATTCGCCCAGTTGAATCCGAGCTCTGCCAATTGCGCGACACGTTCTGCTCGATTCGGATGCGGCTGACCAATGACTTCAAATCCCATTATCCGCCGAACCACCCTCCGCTTTTGGAACCGCCTGACGAACTAAAGCTGCTTGATTTACCGCCGATTCCTCCAGGCGACGAGGAACTTGATTTACTTGATCCAACCGAAGATCTGCGAATAATGGAACCCGAGCCGTTCGAAGTAGTAGGTCGAACCCTCGAATTCACGACAGGACGATTCTGGAAACTATCAGAGGAGAACGATTTCGCACGATAAGGTGAATTCGTCCGCGTATCATACACGCTTCCGCCTGAAGACCAACTCGTAGAGGAATACGCGCTTCCTCGATTGAAGATCATGTGATAGAGCAGCATGTCATCCCAGCCAAAACCTCCGTGATGGACGTAGGTCGTATGAGATGACCCTCCGGACGGGCTTCCTCCTCCAGATGACCCGCTTCCGCTGCCAGCGCTACCGCCAACACTGTTGCCTTCTGATTCTTCCTTCTCTGGTACTGGGATGTTCCAGTCCATATTGGCATCGAAATACTGCTTCACTTCCTCTGTCGACCATTCAACCAGCTTCGCCTGATCAGACGGAGCTGCACTCTGTTGACCCATCGCAGACGAACTCATAAGCAGATTGGCGGCGAGCGCAACGCCCAGGGATGTGCTTAATACCTTGAGCGGCTTTGCCGAAGTCGCACAGGATTCAGTCGTCTCTGAACTTGTCGTCTTCTGCTCCTGTTCATTTCGTTCCATTATTCCTTCCCTGCTTTCCGGTATATTTTCAAGGCTTTCGAACTGACTCGACGAGCAATTCAAAATTGCCGGTGTTCACATTCAGCCGGCCCTCCAGCATCTCATATTCCGCATCATTCACGAGCAAATAATTCGCATGTTCAAGCAGCTGCACCATACTGGTAGTCCATGCACGCTCGTCTATTTTCACCAGTTCTCCTGAAGACGTTTTTTCAAGAATTAGGATATTTGATTGCATGACACATTTCTCCCATCTTTAATGATGAAATAATCCACATTAGCTTACCTAGTATATCATTTTAGCGTACGAATTGTAGACAAGAACCTCCAGAAACCTGCATCTTGCATGTAAAAAAACCGCTCCAAAGTAAATGGGTACTCAAGTCCATTTTACTTTAGAACGGTTCATTTGATGTTTTCGTGAATGAAATGTTATCTAGCTCTTCGTGATACTAGATCGAATATCTCTATCCTTTCTGACCCGATCCTGGTATCAACAATCAATAACTTGTGTAAGGCTAAGCCCAAGAATCAATGGGACATTATGAAGTAATCGCTATCCTCATTCCCCTACTCCTCTACTCTTCTAATTTCTCCCTTCTTCCTGCAACCCCTCTCCCAATCTTCCAGCCGCCAATCTTCTGCTGCTCATGCCATAGGCGATAGTACGTGCCTTCATGCGCAAGCAATTCTTCATGTGTGCCTTGCTCCGCAACCCGACCCTGCTCCAGCACAACGATGTTATCCGCTCCGCGGATCGTCTTCAGGCGGTGAGCGATGACGAGCACCGTCTTGCGCTGCGTCAGCTTCTTAATCGCGCGCTGCAAATGCATCTCGTTCTCCGGATCCAGCGAGGCCGTCGCTTCATCTAGAATGATAATTGGCGCGTCCTTGAGAATGGCTCTAGCGATCGCAATTCGCTGCTTTTCTCCTCCTGACAGCATTGCTCCGCCTTCTCCAGCAATCGTAGCGTAACCACGCGGAAGCTTCATAATGAAGTCATGGCAATAAGCCTCCTTAGCTGCCTTCACCACTTCCTCATCCGATGCATCTAGCTTGCCCATTCGAATATTGCCTGCAATCGTTTCATTGAAGAGATATGGCTGCTGCTGCACCGTACTAATTCGGCTTAACAGTTTCTCGCTTCTTATCGCACGCACATCTATACCGCCAATTTTTACAGATCCCTTCTTCACATCCCAATAACGTGACACCAAGCCCGCTAATGTAGACTTGCCTGCACCGGAAGGCCCAACGATAGCGGTCAGGCTATTTTCGGGTATATGCAAATGAATATCCTGTAACACCTCAGCATCCCCGTGACTGAACGATACATGATCAAATTCAATCTCGAATGATTGCGGAAGCTGGGGCTGTGCAGGCTCTTCCAATGGCTCCTCATCAAAAATGTCCCTGATGCGCTCCCCTGCGGAGGTCATATAGCGAATTTGAATCAGGGAAGCGCCTGCCACACGAAGTGGCTGATAGAACTTCATGCTGACAACCAGAAAAATAAGCAGCACAGAGACATCGATAACCCCGCCTTCCAGAAAGTAGCAGCCCACCATAAGCAGCAGGATAAACCCAAGTTCCAGCACAATGGAGAACAGCATGACAACAGGCGAAGTCATTGCCTCCACTCGTATACTATCATCTCGCAGTCGTGCCATGGCTTGCTCCAATCTCCTAAATCGCTGACCTGTTTGATTGTGAGCCTTCATCAGTCGAATCGTCTGTACATATTCCAATAGACGCGAGTTTACAGCCACTGCTGCTGATTGCCGCTGCTTGCTGCGCTTTGCCATCACTCGCTGCGACCAGAATAATAATGGCAAGGCGAAGGGCACGGATACAAATACAGCGAGCGCTAATCGCCAATCGACAAGCAGCAGGAACAGTGCGCTTACGATGGGCAGTGTAATCGCCCCAATGAATTGATTGAACAGATGCGTCAAGATCATTTCTACTTCATCCACATTGGCCAAGAGCGTGTGACTTATATCCCCTTGATCCTTCCGTGAAAAGTACCCCATCGGCAGCTTGCGCAAATGTTCGCCCAGGCGCAGCCGCACATCCTTCATGATCAATGCGCCTGTACGCTGTGCATCGCTCTGGCCCATACTCGCAAATATCGCTTGGACGCAAAATAACAGCAGCAGAATCGCCAGCCACCAGCCAATTTCCAAGGCCGTAGGCGTACCGTTGAACAAGGATATCAATACCACGAATAGCAGCCCCATTGGCGCGGCATTTGCGACCATTTCCACGATGGTGAAAAGTGTTGCTCGAGTGATTAAGGCTCCCGAACGACCGGTTATGAAGCGTATTGTGTCAAACATAGGCCCCGTCCTTTCCTTCCAGCGACCAATCGTCTGCTTCGCGATGCGCGATCCACATGCCGGCATACAGCGGATTGTGCTCAAGCAGTTCGTCATGCGTGCCCATGCCGGATATGTGTCCGTCCTCCAAGACGACGATACAATCGGCATCTGTTATCGAAGACAGTCGATGCGCGATCACGATGACTGTCCGTTGATGCATCAGTCTGCTTAGTGCATCCTGAATTTTCGCTTCATTTTCCGCATCTGCGAATGCAAAGGCTTCATCTAAAATAAGTATCGGTGCATCCTTCAAAATGGCACGTGCAATCGCGATGCGCTGTCGTTCTCCGCCGCTGATGTGCACGCCGCCCTCTCCAATCAACGTATTGTAGCCGTTTGGCATCGCCATAATGAACTCATGCGCCTGCGCGGCTTTAGCAGCAGATATCAGCTCATCGTCCTGAGCTTCCTCTTTTCCCATTCGCAAATTAGCTGCTACTGTATCACTCACGACGGGAACATCCTGGAACACAAACGACACCATATCCATCAATTGCTCTGGTGGGATCGAGCGGATATCAATCCCGCCAATCTGAATCGCTCCACTTGAAACCTCGTAAAAACGTGCGATTAATTGAGCTGCTGTTGACTTGCCCGCTCCTGAAGGCCCAACGAGTGCGGTCACCTTACCATGCTCTGCCGTAAAATGAATGCCTTGCAGCACTTCCCGGTTCTCATACGCAAACGTGACATTTTGAAAGGAAATATCGAATCGGGTGGTTGGCATGTTCCCCGTGCAGACGGTCATGGAGGATGACAGCTCCTCTTCTGCTAACAGCTGTTGAATACGCCGAACCCCTTCCATGTTGTTCTGCATCATATGAGCCAAGGTAGAAATCTGGCGCAGCGGTGCAGTTAATCCGACACCGAGCAGCAGAAACAATACAAGCACAGGGAAGGTTACACTTCCTTGACCGTACAACCAAGCTCCCAACGGCATAATAAACAGCAATCCCGATTCCAATAGAAGCAGGAACAGCGTATACAGCGGCGTTTTTTTACGGGCAATCTCGCCCCATAAGGCCGCATAGCTTTCAACAGAGTTGCGATAGCGGGCGAAGGAATGTACGGTTTGATTAAACGATTTAATGACAGGCATCGCATGGATAAACTCAACAATCGCGCCGTTCATCGTTTCCGATAAATGATGCATTTGTTTCATATCCTCTGAGCGTCTTCCACGCAAAAATATAATGCCCTGAACCGCATAAGCTGCTGGAATCGGCAGCAAGGCGGCGATCGCAAGCCTCCAGTCCACATTGAATAAGTAGGCTATCGTTAACAATGGTGCCACAAGGGAAGCCGTCAAATCCGGAAGATGGTGAGCGATGAAAGACTCAATTCGCTCCACATCATCGGCTACGATTTTTTTTACACGTCCAGAGTGCTGTTCATTGAAAAAGCCAAGCGGCAGTTTGCCGAGCTTATCGACCAAGCGCACACGCAAATCATAAAGCACATGAAATGCTGCGGCATGCGCCAGCATCGTCGAAGCCCCCATCAAGATGAATCGCAGCAATATCGAAATAAAGGCCATAAGAATGAGCCAACGTATGTCGTGCCACTCCACAGTCGAGCGCAGCAAGAGATCCGTGATGCGGAACACAAGCACGTACGGAACCAAAGCAAATACAGCGCCTGCCGCGGAGCAGATACAGGAGGCGATTAATTTAACGCGCTGCTTCTGTACCAGCCGCAGCATAAACGGCAATGGTGTCGTTGCCATGATGCAGCATCTCCCTTCCTTATTCCAAACGTCAATCTAAAACGAACAGCGAATAACTGGAACTATGGATCCATCTAATCTTACTGATCCTTTTTCCCCATAGCTTGCATGATCTCTTCGATCCCGTCGATCTTCGCCAATGCCATTGGCCCAGGCAGTGAAGGGTCTGCAAGCTCATACACCCGGTTGTTCTTGACGGCATTCATGCTGTTCCACACCTTGCTGATCTTCATCGCTTCCCTAACACCGCCTTGGATCGGATTCTGCCAGTTGTTGATGACGAACAAGTGATCCGGGTTCAAGGCAGCAAGGCTTTCAAGCGTTATCTGTCCGTTCGCTTGTGCAGCTTCTACCGGCTTCAATCCAAGCCCCTTATAGAACGGATCAAATCGCCCGTCATTCCACATGACAAACATCTCTTTGCCGCTATACATCGTAAATAGAACGGACTCATTCTGGCGGAACGCCAGTTTTTCCTTATACTCCGCGCTCTTGTAATCGAATTCCGCGAGCACCTGCTCAGCCTTCTCCTCCTCGCCAATGACTTCAGCAATTTGCTTCAGCGTTTCTCGCCATTCTCCAGCCTGCGGGAAAATAACCGTCGGGGCGATCTGCGACAATCGCTCATACTGCTCTTTCATATCATCTGCCGCTATGATCAAATCCGGCTGAACCGCCAGCAGCTTCTCGAGATTGGTCTCCATACCCAAGTCCTGAATTCCTTTGCCCGCAATTCGCTTGCTCAAGCTGGGGAAATTTCGCTCAATAATCTCAATTCCTTGACCGGCAATCGGATACGTGTCCAATACGGCCATATAATCGACAAAGGATATATAAGGTGTTGCGATCTTAAGCGGCTTGGATTCCACGATCGTCTTGCCGGACAAATGTGTAATCGTTCGCGGGTACGCTGCCGCTGATGCTGCTTTATTGCCCGCAGCTGTCTGCTGTACCACTTCTTTCTCTTTGTCTGCATTTTCCTTGGCATCATGATTGCCGCATCCTGTAATCAGCAGCAGACATGCACATAACATTACCGTGAATCGTTTCATTGTGTTCATCTTCTCTACTTCCCCTTTGCGAGTTCTAAAACTGATCGACGACAGTAGTGAGAACCATTATCAATAGATTCATGTTACTACCTGCGGTTTCTTCCTGACCACCAGTAAACGGAGTAGTTTGGCGGTTGTACGGATAATGGCGACAAAAAAACTGCCCCACATGAGAGCAGTCATAATTTTATATGTAGAACATGTATTTCGTTTATAATCTTCCCAAGTATTCTTTCATTGAAAATGCTGCCTGCCGACTAAAAACAGAAACAAAATCCATGTCATCGACATTTACCTGCTCAAATTCTGACGGGGCTCCAACATAACCAAGGGGCGTAATCTGTCTCGCGATATCCCCGCCATGCTGCCATTTTTTCAACTCCTCATAAGTAAGATTCGTAGCTTCCAATTCCTTTGCCAACTGAACATCCACTAAACTCGGAAAGTACTTCATCATCATTGCCGTTCCGCCAGCCCCTGCGTGGACATCAACATATTGGGGCTGCGGAGATGCTGGCAAGTCTACATGAAAGATAAGAAAGTTCTTGTTATCTTGATCAATCTGCAGCTCATTGGCAACCCAATGAGAAATGACAGATCGAACATCAAGCCCCAACTGTTCTCGCCCTTCCGCAATCGCTTCGTAAAGGGCGATCCCATTCTGATGATCACCATGTATATCTATAAGAAAAACATGTTTTACGTTCCAACGGTGCAAACAAGCAAAGATATCAAAAAGGACATGCTTCATCGTTTCTTTTCGAGTTGTAAAGGAGCCTGGGAATCCCCCTGTCACATGATTGATTCCCCAATAAAATGGAGGAGCAATGATGCTTTCGATTTCCGATTTCTCTAGTTCATGCTTTATCTTTTTGCAAATAAGATGGCTTACGTAAATATCGGTTCCTGTAGCCAAATGAGGCCCTTGTTGTTCAATGACACCCGAGGGAAGCAGCACAATCGCCCCCTTTTGAATACTGCTCTCAATTTCTGTCCACGCCATATCCGCCATCGTGTCTTCGAAAATAGAATACATGGAAGATCCCTCCCGATCATTATGTATGTATTGTATGGAAAAACCAGAAAATAACAAGTCTATATTTGGAAGAAAACATTTGGTAAACTTAGATTGAAATAAGAGAGTAAAACGTTGTACATATTCCAATTTCGCTCGTAGCAATTTGCACACTAACATTACAACTACCCATCGAAACATAAAAAACCGCCCCATATGGAGCGGTTTTTGTGTTGGAATGGTGTCATGCGCTTATGACAAGCCTTGTCGATTATTCCTTCAGTAGCTGCCAGAAAGTATCTGGAGCGAACTGCTTATCGGTGCTATTGCTAGGGTCACAGCTGTAAATAAAGACGATACAGCATTCGTGCGGCTTCCCCGCGCGTAACCGCCTCGCGTGCTTTAATCTGTTTATCGGCAGGAACATCGATCAGGCGCTGCTTCACAGCCAAGGACATTGTGGGCTTAGCCCACTTGGATACTGTTTCTTTATCTACAAATCGATTTAAGTACTCCTCCGGATTCGAAGGATAATAATAATGCTTCCTCTCATGCAGGAATCTTGCGCCAATAGCGGTCATTTCTTGCCGCTCTATCGTACGATCCGG
>NZ_JBEFZI010000022.1:0-22124 GCF_040195695.1 Paenibacillus wuxiensis
GTAACCCATAGCTCGACCTTTTTCAAATCTAGAGTCGTCTCACAGGTAGTAAAAACCTACTTATGGGACAGCCCCTTTTTCAAGACGCATCATAAGTTCCATACATAAGGGTTTCTGACAAATTAAAACGGGTGCCCTATTGCTAGGACACCCTCATGGGAGATGTGGAAATGGATAAACGGTATTAAATGGTCATGAAGGATAAACACTTATAGAATAAGGGAAGCGCACTGTTGATAATGGATTGAAAAAAGACGCAAAAATGTAATGATTAATACAATTAATTAGTCCCCAAATTTCAAGTTCAGTCCCTATCGCCACTGAATAATACATCATCAAAAATGGAAGCTGTCTTTCGATCCACTGATTCGATAATATGCTCATAGACGTCCATGGTTGTTTCTATTTTAGAATGGCCCAATCCAATCGATTAGAGATCGATTTAGCATGAGCACATTCTCCGATTGATATGGAAGCCGACGTATGACGGAAGTCATAGAACCGTATGAACTTCAGTTTAGGAATTGTAGCGTTGAAATCCCTCCATTATTCTGTAAGCGATTTGGGACGGAACGGGATCCCGATTTTATTGCAAAATAAGAAATCCCCATAAGTTCCTTCCCAAATATCAGCATTATCATTTTTCATATTGTCCCATTCTGCTTTGTATAATGTTAATCTATCTACCACATACTACCTGAACATAAAGAAAGGATAAAAAGACATCAACAAGAGTGTGGACGACATTTTAAATGTTCAAAAACTTAGGTGAATCCCCAAGCTAGTCGAATTCCTTTTATCTAGGTTTTTCATTGGGTATACTGGATAAAAAGGAAGGGTGGTCAAATGAAGGTGCTTGGGATTCCAGTAGATGGTGTAAAGACCGGCGAGAATGATCCTTATGTCGAACTCGATGTAAAAGATGTGTATATGATAAAGGAGAATGAAAAAGGAATTGCGGTGTTTTACACAGCGTTTGGGGAGTTTTATGGATTGGCATTTTCAAATGATTGATTTCTAAGCTCTAGGTCATCTAGGGCTTTTTTTGTTAGTTCATAATGTCAATTAACATTACCATACTCTCAGGTACTGTCTTATAATAGTCTTATATAACTATAAAGGGTGGTGCAAAGTGAGTCAGTCTTTAACTTACATATTATTTAGTACCCTCGATGCTGCAGTTGTTAATGCTTTGATCCTAAAGATATATAAGCAGCCTTTATTAAGGTACAAGTATAAAATACTTGTTTTATCCGTAGCATTAGTAATATGTTCATTTTTAATGAGGACTGTAATTAATTTACCTGCTTTGGATTTGCCCTTGCAATATATCATATTTGTAATGTTTTACTATTCCGTGTTGGAATACAGGCTGCATTATGCAGCATTTATTATCGGATCAGGATTATCGGCATACATATCGATCCAAATGATTGTATACTACTGTTTGGCCGCCATAGGGATAGCTGATAAATCAGTAATATTTGTTTATACGGGGTTCCCTGTTAACGCTATTCAATTATGTTCTATTGTTGTTGGTGCGGCCATTGCCTTATTCCTATGGATGACGGGAAGAGGATTTTCATTCATCATCGTGCCGCCTCATGATACATTCAGAATTAAGTATTCAGAGTATAGTCATCGAATTGTTGTTATTTCGGGAATGATATCGGCAGTAACGATATTCCTGACTTTATTAATAATCCTGTCTCAGAATTACATATTGCTCATGATACTTTCATTAGCAAGCTTTGGCATTGCTTACTATTACTCGGATCGGGGAGATTACGAAAGTGTTAGAAGCGATATCGAGAAACATTGCAATAAAATTGAAGAAGAACAACCCTGAGAGCGATGTTGATGTAGAGGTTTTAGAATATGGAATTGCAATGAAATTAAATAAATATGGAGTAATCTTGATTACAGTAACTTTAGGGACTATCTTCGGACATCTATATGAATCTATACTAGCATTAGTGGCATTAGCTGCTATTAGAAGGTTTTCTGGAGGGGCACATTTTTCTTCACTAACTGCGTGTATGATCATATCCTCATTATTTTGTGTGATAACGCCTATGATACTCCTATCGAAAACGACTGCTGTTGTTTTGACTTTGGTATCCGTTTGTATCTATTATTTTCGAGCCCCAAATTGGTTTGAGGAACTTACTGTCCAGAAAAATGATATACTGTATAAGTACATAGCAATGTTGTTAGCAAGTGGTAACTTAATCCTGCAATCTAGTGTTATAGCGATTGTTTTCTTTGTACAAGCCTTAACATTATTACCGAAAGGAGGTGTCAAGGATGAAAAAGAACATTGAAATGTTTCTAATGAAACAATTGGAGAAAAGTGCTGAAAAGGAAGCGAAAAAAGCAAAGATCGTTTTCGGTGCTAAGAAACTCCCAACAGCTTTGAAGAACGTAAAGCATGAGAATTAAAATGCTACTTTGAAAAGTTCATCATATCCGGCAATATAATGCTTTAGCAACCGTATACATCACTTCAGTGAAATTAGTGAACGGTGTAGAGCATAGTTGGATATTGCTTGGACAGAGTATCCCGTTTTATTGGCTAAGTCCCCATTAAGTCCCCACCAAGATAATCTCGCTGAATAAAACAACATCTAAAGAACGTTTGAAATCTTAATGTAATAAGGGTTTTTCGCAAATTAAAACGGGTGCCCTATTGCTAGGACACCCTCATGGGAGAGGAGAAACCGGACGAAGAGCTTATGGGGAAACGTAAGTCTTCTCCGCGGTTGTCTACGACATTCGATGATGTCGATACTTTAATGATTGCCCGATTGGGCAGAAATATACATGTCGAAAAAAAATTGTACGGCTCGATAAATGATGCCGCTTTCTCACATCCTATAACCAAAATGAACTTGCCCAGCTGTATAAGCAGGGGTGATGGTCATATATGTAGGAGGAGATCGAGTTGAGGCATCTGATTATATACGCACATCCCAATCCGAACAGCTTCAATCATGCCATTATGGAAATGGTACAAGCTGAATTGGAGGATCAGGGACATGCCGCATTGGTTCGCAACTTGTATGAAATGGAGTTCAATCCGGTGCTGTCGGCCAAAGACTTCGAATTATTCGGACAGCATGAGCTGCCCCCTGATATTGAGGAGGAGCAGGGTCATATTACGTGGGCAGATCATATCATCATGATTTATCCAATCTGGTGGGCAAGTATGCCTGCCATTATGAAGGGGTACATCGACCGTGTGTTTTCGTATGGCTTCGCCTACAAATATGGTGCTGACGGCATAGAGAAGCTGCTGTTAGGGAAGTCGGCGCTGCTCTTGTCCACACATGGCAACACACATGAGCAATATGAGCAGAGCGGCATGTATGAGGCCATGCAGAAGACGACTGATAGCGGCATTTTTGAATTTGTCGGCATGAAAGTGCTTGTACATCGGTTCTTTGCCTCCGTGACGACAATTGACGATGAAGCGCGCAAGCAGATGCTTGTTAGTGTGAAGGAACTGCTGCAGAAGCTGCATAGATGAGTTGATGTTGATAGATAAGGCTTCTTATCGGAAACCCTATTTCCGGATAAGGAGCTTTTCTTTTTATAGAGGGATCGTGTAATAAAGAAGCTATGTCTGAATGAGGACACGTTTTCCTTTTTCAAATTAGGAGAAAATGTGGTACGATAAACGTCGAAATACAAGAAGTTTACCGTTACATACCATCATGATTATACGGATAAGCTGCGCTGAGGCGCATAAGAATGGGTGGAGTGAATTGAGAGTTATTTCAGGAACAGCAAGAGGTCGCTCGTTGAAGCCGGTACCCGGCATGGGGACGCGGCCGACGACAGATAAAGTCAAGGAAGCCTTGTTCAGCATGATCGGGCCGTATTTTGACGGTGGCTGTGTGCTGGATCTGTTCGCAGGAACAGGTGGACTTGGCATCGAGGCACTAAGCCGTGGTGCGGAACAAGCGATATTCGTGGACAAGGATCCCAAGGCTGTCGAAGTTGTGAAGCACAACGTTCAGGCGGCAGGGGTCGCGGAGCAGAGTGAAGTATACCGCAATGATGCCAAGCGGGCGATTAAGGCATTAACGAAGCGTGATATTTCATTTGAACTTATTTTTCTTGATCCGCCATATCGATTGAAGGATGCGGACGAACTGCTGGAGGGCATGTGGAATGACGGGTTAATCTCGAAGGATGCGACGATTGTCGTTGAGCATGACTCGAAGCATGAATATCCCGAAGAGATCGGTCCTCTCTACGTATGGAAGAAAACAGAGTACGGAGAAATTGGAATTACGGTATATCGGGTCAAGGAACAGACAGAGAAGGAAGCTGAGCTTGAACAGAACGCATAAGCTTCTAACCATATGAGGAAATGAAACGTGCAGAAGAATTTAATCTGCTGTAGGGCATAAGGAGGATCCATTGTCATGACGGAACATACAGAGCAAGTGCATGTGCCGCGCATTGCGGTGTATCCGGGAAGCTTCGATCCGGTTACACTTGGGCATCTTGATATTATACAACGAGCGGCTAAGCAATTTGATAAGCTCATCGTAGCGGTGTTGAACAATTTGTCGAAGCAGCCAACGTTCAGTGTAGAGGAACGGAAGGAGCTTCTTGGGCAGATTACTCAGCATATCCCGAATGTGGAAATTGACAGTTTCCGTGATTTGCTGGTCAATTATATGGAGCAGAAACAGGGCCATGTGATCGTGCGCGGAATTCGCTCTGTCACCGACTTCGAATATGAGCTGCAGATGGCTTCCACGAATCAGAAGCTTAACCCACGAGTGGAGACGATATTCATGATGACGAATCCGAAATATTCCTATCTGAGCTCAAGCATGGTCAAGGAAATTGCGAAATTCAATGGTGACGTCAGCGAATTGGTGGCACCTGAAGTAGAATTGGCACTGCGTGATAAATACAAAGATACGAAGTAAGCAGCAGGTCCATGTCGCCAGTATGAATCAACGGTCGATATGGACTTTTTTGTTTAGCCTCGGGTGAACAGCCGTCCAACGGTTTGTGCCAGTATGAATAAAGTGAATAGGAATAGACAGGCTACGGGAATGAGCATGGAAGCTTGTGCCCATATTGGCAAATGACTAATGAAAGTCAATAACGGAAGCAGGCTGCTTGATTCCGCGATCACAGGCGCATCATAGGCATTGGATGGGTTGGTTGCTAGCGTACATAATGCTGACATTGCTGAATCTGATGATTGGAGCAGGGAATGAAGTGGCGACCATAGCATATAAGTAAGCAGAAATGCACATAAGGCATGAAGCAGACGGGATAGTATAAAATGGCCGAAGCGTAGATCCGTCGTCTTCATAATGCTGTGAACTTGAAGAAGAGCACTGATGCCGCTCCAGGCAATAACGGAACTGAGCAGCGCTGCTTGAAATACAGGAGATGAGAACGCTGCTGAACCGAGCGTATATGCCGCTAAATTTACTTCAAGCAATCCGTTCAAGATATATTTGCCAAGCTCCTGCGGAATTGCGATGCGCAGCACTTGAATGATAACGGAGAATATCATCATATAGCCGCCGACCATCATTAAGGTTTGGACAGCTGAAGTAACGGACTCGCCCAGCATTCTGCCGAAGGGACGGCCATCCTGACGATGGGCGCCCTCCATCTGCCCAATGATCCGTTGGTAGAATTTCTGGTGAGATTTCGATAGTGAGGCAGATGTGCGTAATGGTTGCGACTCAGGGCGCATGCGGTGAATGAACCGCATTAGAAGTGTAGTTAGGATAGAGGAAGCCCAGTGAATAATTGCGATGATTAGCCCAAGCTCAGGCTTCTGCATAAACCCAACACCTACGACTGCTATAATAAAAAGGGGACTGCTCGTATGGGACAGACAGAGCAGCCGCTCAGCTTCCTGACGAGATAGAACCTGTTGATTGCGCAGTTGGGCAACAGCCTTGGCTCCTGCTGGATAGCCGGCCGTCCAGCCGACCGCCCACGCCCAGCCGCCAACTCCAGGCAGACGGAACAACAAACGCATAAGGGGGTCCAACAAGGAACCAAGTCCATGGACGAATCCATAAGCGTAGAGCATTTCAGACAATACTAAGAACGGCAGCAATGCCGGGAATATAATGTTCCACCATATTTTCAAGCCTTGAAGTGATGCTTGGAATGCTTGATCCGGATACGATACAATGCAAATAACGAGAAGAACTGCCATACTTCCCATCAACAGCGTCGTTAACGGGTGTTGGGATAGCGGCGTTCGAAATGAAAACATGATGTTCACCTCTTGCAACAGTATTGGAAGTAGGGTACTTCCACATATGTACGTACCAAAGACAGGCTTTAGACCAGTTTGTACAACGAAGCAGGGGCGAGCGGAAGCAGCAGGAGGGAATGCAATAATGGAAGAAGAAGCAGTACGTGACAGCCAAGGCTCGAAGCGTTGGCGATTAGGCAGTTGGAAATGGTTCTTTGCAGCACTCTTGTTCTTGTATGTGATGGTGTATATGCCAACACCATATGTGATATATACGCCGGGCAGTGCCGAGCAGGTGAAGCCAATGGTAAGTGTCCAAGCTGGAGACGACACAGAAGAAGGGACATTTATGCTTACCACGGTGCGCCGCACATATGCGAACCTTGCATTGCTATTATGGAAATCATTTGACCCGCATGCCGAGTTTGGGAAGAAGGCAGATTCCCTACAAGGAAGAAGCGAACAGGAATATGTGACTGAGCAATTGTTCAACATGAGTGATTCCCAGCTAGGCGCGGTACTGGCTGCCTATAACCAGTTGAAGATCCCGTACCAATTGAAATCCGAAGGCGTGTATGTTATTTACAACTACCCGAACCTTGCGCACAATGAGTTCGAGACCAATGATCGGATCATCGAAGTCGATGGTAAGCCGGTTAATGATTTCGAAGCATTACAAGCAGTTATGAAGGGCCGCAAAGCTGGAGAAACGGTGCAGGTCAAGGTTGAGCGTGACAAGAAAGAGAAACTTGTAAAGGCGACATTGGTGGAACTGACGGATCCAAATAAGAAAGAGGAGAAGCGAGTTGGCTTTGGTCTTCGGTACGGACAACGCAAGGAAGCTATACCTGAGGATATAGGGAAAACCATAACCTTCAAAGACAGTGACATTGGCGGTCCATCCGCTGGGCTTATGTTTACCTTGGAGCTGATAAACCGCTTAACCCCAGGAGACTTAACTGAAGGCTATCGGATAGCAGGAACAGGAACGATTGATCCTGGCGGGAATGTAGGCGTGATTGGTGGCATTCAATTTAAGGTTGTGGCTGCTGATCGTGAGAAGGCGGCGCTGTTCCTTGCTCCAGAAGGCAATTATGCGGAAGCGAAGGCGAAGCTCGAAACGATGAATACGAAAATGAAGCTGGTATCGGTACGTACAGTGGGCGATGCACTGAACGCAATTCAGAAGTTTGGCGCCGAGCAGAAGGCTGCTCAGTAAACGTATAGAGTAAAGCGAAGGGCTCGTGGAATAAGTAGCGGCGAGCTCTAATAGCTTGAAGCACAGCTTGTCTGATCATGGAGTGGGCAACTATCGTGATGCAGATATGAGGGAATACAGGCTGATATATCTTCTCAATATGAAATAATGGCTAGATAGACAAAAGATCGAGGTGAGGGCGAGATGCTCCCATGCTCGATCTTTTGTGCTTATTCTTCCCTCAGTTTGATTGATGTCGCCGAGGTGACTCGTAATAGTCCCGATAAGCATCACGAGCATTCCAACGCCCAAAGGCGTTCGCATACAGCGATGTTGCTCGGATATCAGCTTCCAGGCCGCAATAACCTCCGAGATTGAAGTTATCGCGATTCACGCTTAACACAATCGGCAGTTCTGCGCTTTGCTTCATTCGCTTCAGCAGGGCGCGTCCTGTGTCCGTGAACCCAAGAACTCTAATGTACCAGGGCCCTTTCTTCAAGCCATCGGATCCAAAATGGAATTTGTCATGGTGAAGCAAAATATGCGCGAGCATCCGCTGCAGCTTCGTTCGGGTATAGCGCTTCGTCTTGAGCTGCTCAAGCAGGGATTCCACGCGTTGTGCTGTCATTTGGCCGAGTGCCTGTTTCACCCGGTACTCGAGCCCTTCCGTAACCTCTAGATGACGCGCAATGGATTCAGGGGACAACTGATGTAGCCGATATATCAGCTCACGCGTATAACAATCCCAGCTCATTGGTGCTCTGCCGAAGCGATGCTCCTGCTCAAGAATACGCAGTGTGCTTGGCGGCAAATATTGTGCGCATGTCTCGAGAGTGCCTTCTTCCGTCCATAATCGTCTAATGGCGGTTGCGCTCGCGATTGAGCCTTCTGGTGCTTCCGTATCATGGTAGCCAGCCTGTGTGCGAGCAATCGTGTGCGGTTTGATTGCGCTATTCAATCGGCGGAGCGCCATTACATAGTGCAGGCCAAGGGAATTGTTGGGCTGCGCCATCCAGTCTGCAGCCTCGGATGAAGAAGGGCTGGTGCGGCTTGCCGTCATTGCTTGTCCCGCTGCTGCGGCATAAGCAGCAGGGTAGGTTAAACCTGCCTTCAGATGCTCCTGCAGCTGATCTGTGAAGCCCGAAGGCTCGTTAACGAGGATATCTGCTGCACGTAAGAACGGTTCAACATCACCAAGCTCGCTGCCGAAGCAGAGAGCGTCAACTACGCCTGTCGCTTGCAGGGTGGCAACAGCGCCGTAGGCGAACCATTCCGCAGGCTGAACAGCGTAGGCCACAGGCAATTCGAGGACAAGGTCGACACCATTTGCAAGTGCCATATCCGTTCGCGACCATTTATCGGTCAAGGCTGGTTCGCCACGCTGTAGGAAATGTCCGCTCATGACAGCGACCACTGCGTCGCAATTTGAAACTTTTTTCGATTGCTGGAGATGATATACATGACCGTTATGCATCGGATTGTATTCAACAACGATTCCGAGCGTTCTCATTCACGTCTCTTCCTTTCAGGCGCTGAATGCGGTAATATGGTATCTCAATAGTATCTATAGTAGATGCATTGAATGCTTATTGACGGATCTCTTTCCCAGACAATCCACGGGTATTGATAATCAAATCATACCATGATTGAATGGTTTTCCATAGGAAGGGGAATCGCGCTCCGGCTCTGGCAAACTGTCAAACGAATTTGGTTGACAAAGCATGACGTTAATCGCTATAATTAATTTTGTTTGTTTGGAGTGATAGTATGGAATTTCGATTTCGAGACATAGTTGCTGGTAGAGGGGAAACGCAGATTGATACGGCATTTCGTGCCGATGAGGTAGCGCGTGAGCGCTCTGATGTTGCCATTTCTGAACCGGTTCATGTCGAACTGTCGGTAAAGGCGGAAGGTGATGGGTTCGCTCGAGCTCATGGCAAGCTGACCGCTAAGATGGAACTGCAATGCTCGCGTTGTTTAACATCGTTTACCGAGACGTACGTTATTCCGTTTGATGAGCAGTTCAAGCTGAAGGACTCTACTGATCTTCCCGCTGAAGGAGATGAGGAGGACGTCATTACGGTGGCGGACGACCTTGTCGACTTGAAGCCTTACGTGGAAGAGGCGCTCTTAATGAACTTGCCGTACGCGCCGCTATGCGACGAGGCGTGCAAGGGTTTGTGCCCGACTTGCGGCACGAACCGCAACGAACATCCATGCGGATGCTCGACTGAGCGAATCGACCCGAGACTGGCGGGGTTACAAGATTTCTTTAAGAAATAGAAAGCTGACAGTAGAAATAACACGTAACTTGGGTAAGGAGGTGTAAACATGGCAGTACCTCAAAGAAGAACGTCGAAAACACGTCGTGACAAGCGCCGTACGCACTTCAAATTGTCCGTGCCGGGCATGGTAAAATGCGAACAATGCGGTGAGTTGAAATTGGCGCACCATGTATGCAAAGTGTGCGGAACATACAAAGCTAGAGAGATTATCAAACAATAATCGGATATCTATGCAGGAAAAGTAGTACTTCGTGATCTCACGGGTGCTACTTTTTTTGTTCTCTTACCCTGGATAATATTAGGAGGAAAAGAGGGGGGATAAAAACTGGTGCTTTCCTTTAGACCCATTTTTATATATACTACTCTTAGTACCAGGTTCTAAATACCTTTTTTCAAATCGATGAAAATGATCTATGATATACATAAGGGTTGGACAGTCAGCTTATGCGGCAAGCCAAGCCTTTAGCATATTGGGCAAAGAGCAAAGGTGGTGCGGGACATCGAGCGTTTACCTAAGAGACAGCGTCAGCAGCAGCTGGCCGCAATCATTGAAGAGAATCCATTCGTGACTGATCAGGAATTAACCCGCAAGTTGAAGGTGAGTATCCAGACGATTCGGCTTGACCGGATGGAGCTCGGGATTCCTGAATTAAGGGAACGATTGAAGCTAATGGCAGAGCAATCCTACGATCAAGTAAGATCCTTGCCGCTACATGAAGTTATTGGTGATATTGTTGACCTGCAGCTGGATCGCAGCGGGATATCGATATTTGAAATCCGTGATGAACACGTCTTCTCAAGAACACATATCGCACGCGGTCATCATCTGTTCGCGCAAGCGAACTCGCTTGCGGTTGCGGTCATTAATGACGAGATTGCATTAACGTCATCAGCGGATATTCGCTTTCTTCGTTCCGTGAAGCTGGGAGAGAAGTGTATCGCGAAAGCGTATGTACGCTCAATTTCAGGCGAGCGAAGCAAGGCGAAGGTGGAAGTGTTTAGTTATGTGGGAGAAGAAATGGTGTTCCAAGGGAACTTTGTCATTTATCGTTCGGCAGGAACGGTGATTAGCAGCGAAGGAGGAGAACTGCATGAGAATCGCCATTGATGCGATGGGTGGAGATCATGCGCCGAAGAGCAATGTAGAAGGTGCATTGGCGGCAGCGAAGGAATGGTCGGATGTTGAACTGCTGCTTGTGGGAGACGAAGCAAAGCTCACTCCGTATATGACCACTTCCCCATCGAATGTGCGCATCATTCATGCGCCAGATACAATTGAAGCGGATGACGAACCGGTTAAGGCAGTTCGTCGCAAGAAGGAAGCCTCGATGGTTGTTGCGGGACGTATGGTTCGTGAAGGTGAAGCGGATTGCATGATATCGGCAGGCAATACGGGAGCGTTGATGACGACAGGGCTTCTCATTGTAGGCCGTATGAATGGTGTGGAGCGGCCTGCACTGGCTCCAATGATCCCGACGATGGATGGCAGAGGCGTGCTAGCGCTGGACTTGGGTGCGAACATGGATGCCAAGCCTGAGCATCTTGCGCAGTATGCCTTGATGGGCAGTATTTATCGCGAGAAGGTACATGGCATGGCGAAGCCGCGCGTCGGACTGCTGAACGTAGGTACAGAGGCGATGAAGGGCAATGAATTGACGAAGCAGGTCTATCCGCTGCTCGCGGAGCTGCCGATTCAATTCGTAGGCAATGTCGAAGCCAGAGACGTATTGGAGAGTACTTGTGACGTACTCGTGTGCGATGGATTTGCTGGCAATGTCATGTTGAAATCGCTGGAAGGAACGGCAAGTTCCTTATTTGGCGTGTTGAAGCGGGAATTCACGCGTACATGGTATACGAAGCTTGCGGCAGCGATGTTGATGCCAGCACTCAAGGGCTTGCGCAAGACGATGGATTACAAGGAACATGGCGGAGCACCGCTGTTAGGTTTGAATGGACTTGTAATTAAGGCGCACGGCTCTTCAGATGCGCGAGCCGTCCATAATGCGGTTCGGCAAGCACGTTTAGCGTTGCAAAATGATTTGATTGAGACGATTTCTATGGGAGTCGGCGGAACTAACAGTGGGAAGTGAGTGATGCGTGATGAGCTTACGGTCAGTAGGAATCATTGGGACAGGCAAGTACGTACCCGAACGTGTGTTGACTAATGCGGACATGGAGAAAATGGTCGATACAAACGATGAGTGGATTGTATCACGAACGGGAATTAAGGAGCGCCGGATCGCGGCAGAGCATGAGGCAACCTCTGACTTGGCTTTTTATGCAGCGGAGAAGGCACTGGAAGCGGCGGGCATCTCAGCAGAAGAATTGGACTTGATTGTAGTAGCTACCGTGACGCCAGATATGTCATTCCCGGCCACAGCTTGTCTTGTTCAGAAGCGGCTTGGGGCGACGAAGGCGGCAGCATTCGATTTGTCAGCAGCATGCTCTGGATTTGTATATGGACTTGCTAACGCAAGCAACTTTATTGCAATGGGCACATATAAGTACGCACTTGTAATCGGTGCAGAATGCTTGTCGCGCATTACGGATTACACGGATCGCAATACTTGCATCCTGTTCGGAGATGGTGCGGGTGCAGCGGTGCTTGGTCCAGTACCGGAAGGCCGAGGATTCCAATCCTTCGTGCTTGGCGCGGACGGCAATGGCGGTGAACTTCTGAAAATTGAAGCCGGTGGTTCGCGTATGCCTGCGTCGGCGGAGACGGTTGAAAACAAGCGCCATTATCTTTATATGAACGGTCGCGAAGTATTCAAGTTCGCTGTTCGCATTATGGGGAATGCGGCAGAAGAAGCGATTGAGAAGGCAGGCAAGAAGAAGGAAGATATTAGCTTGATGGTTCCACATCAGGCGAATACGCGGATTATCCATGCAGCTCTGGAGCGGCTGAACCTGTCGGAGGACAAATGCGTTATTAATTTGCCTTACTATGCGAATACGTCGGCAGCTTCCATCCCGCTTGCACTTGCAGAGGCTGCAGAGCAAGGTCGCATTCAAGAGGGAGACACGATCCTGCTCGTTGGCTTCGGAGGCGGCTTGACATGGGGAGCTTCGGTTATCGTTTGGTAGAGGGATGTCCTTCTCCGTGATTAAGGAAAACACAGTTCTGATTTATACTCATTCATGGATAAATTAAGGAGTGGACAATCTTGGGTAAAATTGCATTCGTTTTTCCTGGACAAGGTGCTCAAGCGGTTGGTATGGGCAAGGACGTCTATGAGGCCGTTCCTGCTGCACAACAGGCTTTCGATACAGCTGAGCAGGTACTTGGATTCCCTCTGAAGGAGCTCGTATTCAATGGGCCGGAGGAAGACTTGAAGCAGACAGCAAACACGCAGCCAGCGCTTCTTGTTACGAGCTATGCACTGTATCGCGCGTTTGAAGCGTCTGGTGTTCGTCCAGACTTCGTCGCAGGACACAGCTTGGGTGAATATAGTGCGCTTGTTGTAGCGGGGGTTCTATCCTTCGAGGATGCAGTCGCAATTGTGCGGCAGCGCGGACAATTCATGGAGCAGGCTGTTCCGCATGGACAAGGTGCCATGGCGGCTGTATTAGGTGCAGAGCGCGAGCAGTTGGGAGCGCTGTGTGATGATATTAGCCGAACAACAGGTTCAGTAGAGATGGCGAACGTAAACTGTCCTGGCCAAATCGTTGTATCAGGTACAGCGGAGGGTGTAGCGGCGGTTGCCGAACGTGGGAAAGAGGCTGGCGCTAAACGTGTAAAACAACTGGAGGTTAGCGGGCCATTCCATTCGCTGTTAATGAAGCCAGCAGCAGAACGACTGGGCGAAGTCTTGAAGACCGTTGCTTTCCAAGATGCTTCTGTACCGGTTGTGGCCAATGTATCTGCACGTCCAGAGGAAGCGGGCGAGCTACTTCGCGAGCTGCTCGTAGAGCAAGTGTTCTCGCCAGTATTGTGGGAAGACAGTGTGCGCTATATGATCGAGCAGGGCGTTGATACATTCATTGAGCTGGGTTCAGGCTCCGTTCTTGCTGGACTGATTAAGAAGATAGACCGTTCGGTGAAGATTCTATCGATCAATAGCCTGGCAGCCATAGAAGCGTACCTTGCAGAATAATTGCAGCATTCATGCAATCGATATTTTTATCTATCCTATGTCTGCAATTATCATTCTAGTGATACTGGGCGTAACCCGCTGCGGAATACGCCCGGGCAAGTATAAGGGAGGAACATGACCATGTCGAGCTTTGAAGGCAAAGTGGCGGTTGTTACAGGCGCTTCTCGCGGCATAGGACGAGCAATTGCGCTAAGTCTGGCTGAGGCTGGTGCAGATGTTGTTGTGAACTATGCAGGCAGCGAAGCGGCAGCTAAGGATACTGCAGCTGCGATCGAGGCAATGGGACGCAGAGCCATCACCGTTCAAGCAAATGTGGGCAAGACAGAAGAGGCGGATCTTCTTGTAAAGACAGCGTTGGATCAATTTGGCCGTATTGACATATTGGTGAATAATGCCGGAATTACAAGAGATAATTTAATTATGCGGATGAAGGAAGAAGAGTTTGATCAAGTCATTGAGACGAATTTGAAGGGTGTATTCAATTGCGTAAAGGCAGTGACTCGCCCGATGATGAAACAGCGCTCTGGCCGCATTATTAATATCTCGTCCGTCGTAGGTGTAATTGGCAATCCGGGTCAAGCCAACTATGTAGCAGCTAAAGCTGGTGTAATCGGCCTTACTAAGGCGTCTGCGCGCGAGCTTGCATCCCGTGGCATTACCGTCAACTGTGTGGCGCCAGGCTTTATTGAGACAGATATGACAGATGCACTGTCTGAAGAGATGAAGGGGCAGCTGCTTAGTCAGATCCCGCTTAATCGTCTAGGTCAGCCAGAGCATATTGCTAAGGCAGTTCGCTTCTTGGCATCTGATGATGCGGAATATATGACAGGCCAGACGATCCATGTGGATGGCGGCATGTACATGTAGGAGGCTTCTCCGTTCATGGCAGCATGAACGTTAAGCGATATAATGGGTGGGTGTGCATAAGTGTTGAGCGATCAGCAATAAAGCATCTTTTCCCTAATAAGTGGAAACGACTGTGAGAGATCAGGTCGTTTCTACCAGCAAGCCGTTTTGATATGGCAATTTACAATGTTTTTTCGTATAATACCAAAGAGGAGGTGAACCGGATGTCAGCAGAAGTGTTGGAGCGTGTAAAGCGCATCATCGTTGAACGCCTTGGCGTTGATGAGGCAGAAGTAACGCTTGAAGCATCTTTCAAGGAGGATCTTGGCGCTGATTCCCTCGATGTTGTGGAATTGGTGATGGAATTGGAAGATGAGTTTGATATGGAAATCTCTGATGAAGACGCGGAGAAAATTACTTCGGTTGGAGAAGTAGTGAATTACATACAATCTCATACCTAAGTTACTGAGTCCCGTTCTTCGTTAACGGGACTTCTCCTCATTATTGCAATATCTGAATGCGGCGCTATGCCGCATTCTCCATCATATAGAAGCTTGAACTGCAGAAGTAGAGGTGATTCTGATTGAAGCACAGGGTTGTAGTGACCGGCATGGGTGTCGTGACCGCTCTCGGCTCGGATATTGAGACATTCTGGAATAACCTGTTGGAAGGGAAGTCTGGAGTATCTCACATAGAAGCGTTTGATGTTACCGATTATCCGACGAAAATTGCCGCTTCCGTGAAGGATTTCAATCCAGAAGATTTCATGGATAAAAAAGAAACAAGGCGTATGGATCGATTTGTTCAATTCGCAGTAGCTGCAAGTAAGAACGCCTTGGAAGACGCGAAGCTGGACGTAAGAGAACAGACGAATCCAGATCGTGTTGGCGTTATCGTCGGATCCGGTATTGGTGGTCTGGGCACATGGGAAGATCAGCATACGATATTGATGGAGAAAGGCGTTAAGCGCGTTAGTCCATTCTTCATTCCGATGATGATTGCGAACATGGCATCTGGCCAAGTCTCCATCACTGTTGGAGCTCGCGGACCGAATACAGCAGCTGTATCCGCATGTGCGACGGGGACGCATTCCATTGGCGACGCATACAAGATTATTCAGCGCGGCGACGCGGATGTAATGATCTGTGGCGGAGCAGAAGCGACGATCCGTCCGATCGGTATGGCAGGCTTCTGCGCGATGCGTGCGATGTCGACTCGCAACGATGAGCCAGAGCGCGCTAGCCGCCCATTCGATGTAGACCGTGACGGTTTCGTTATGGGCGAAGGAGCAGGCGTACTTGTTCTGGAGTCGCTGGAGCATGCTCTAGCACGCGGCGCTCGTATCTATGGGGAAGTGGCTGGCTATGGGATGAGCGGTGACGCTCATCATATGACAGAGCCTGACCCGACAGGAGCAGCATTGTGCATGACTCGTGCGCTGGCGGATGGCGAATTGGCACCAGAGCAGATTGATTACATCAACGCACATGGTACCTCGACTCCAGTAGGAGATCGTTCGGAGACGAAAGCGATTAAGTCAGCGCTAGGCGACCATGCTTATAAGACAGCAGTGAGTTCAACGAAATCCATGACAGGGCATCTTCTCGGTGCAGCAGGCGGCGTAGAGGCAGTCATTTGCAGCTTGGTACTGCAGCATGGCATGATTCCACCGACGATCAACCTGGAAAATCAGGATCCGGAATGTGACCTCGATTACGTTCCGAACGTAGCTCGTAAAGCTGATGTACAAGTAGCGATGTCCAACTCATTTGGCTTCGGCGGACATAACGCTACAATTGTCTTGAAGAAATACGAAGCATAAGGAGTCAGACAGTTGAGTGTAGAATTGAAGCAGTTACAACAGAAACTGAACATTCATTTTCGGAACAGACAGCTGTTGAAACAAGCGTTCACCCATGCTTCCTATGTGAACGAACACCGCTTCGGCCAGCACCAAGACAACGAACGCCTTGAATTTTTGGGCGATGCTGTGTTGGAGCTGACGGTGTCAGAATTTTTGTATCACCGATGTCCGACACGGCCCGAAGGGGAGTTGACCAAGATGCGTGCTTCCATCGTCTGTGAGCCATCTCTTGTCAAATTTGCTAACCAGCTTGGTTTCGGCAAGTATGTTCTGTTAGGCAAGGGAGAGGAGCTGACGGGAGGACGTACGCGTCCCGCATTGTTGGCGGATGTTTTTGAATCGTTCATCGGCGCGCTCTATTTGGATCAAGGCTTAGAGGTGGTGCGGGATTTTCTGCGTGAGCATATTTTCCCGCAAATCACGCTTGACGGCAAGCTGCAGACGAATGATTACAAGACACAGCTGCAGGAATTGACGCAGCATCACAATTTGGGTTCGCTCGAATATCGAATTATCGAAGAACGCGGCCCAGCACATGAACGTGAATTCGTATCTGAAGTATGTATGGGTGACGAATGTTTAGGTCGCGGAGTTGGCCGCTCGAAGAAAGAAGCGGAACAACAAGCCGCGGCACAGGCGCTCGAGCAATTAGTCATTCCGAAATCATAACGTACTGTAAGGCCGGCGCGTGCGTCGGCCAGTTTCGCAGAAAGAGCAAAGAACAGCGCGCGAAGCGAGCGGAATTGGAGCTGCTTACAGGCTGGTTTTTGCTCTTTCTTTGTCCGAAGCTACGTTACCGCGCGGAAATTTGACAGCATGTCCATGCGACGATTCGGATTCGCGATATGGTACAATAATCGTTGAGGTGATCGTAGAACGATGTTCTTAAAAAGGTTAGAACTGGCGGGCTTTAAATCGTTCGCGGATCGGACGGAATTAGAGTTCGTCCAGGGAATCACCGGCGTTGTCGGCCCAAACGGCAGCGGAAAGAGTAATATCTCTGACGCAATCCGTTGGGTGCTCGGGGAACAGAGCGCCAAGTCACTTCGCGGCGGCAAGATGGAAGACATTATCTTTGCAGGCAGTGATGCGCGCAAAGCAGTGAACTATGGAGAAGTGTCCTTAACGCTCGATAACAGCGATGAAACACTTCCGCTTGATTTCAATGAAGTGACGGTGACACGTCGTGTGCATCGAAGCGGCGACAGTGAATATTTTATTAATAAGCAAGCTTGTCGATTGAAGGATATCACCGAACTGTTCATGGACACAGGAATCGGGAAAGAAGCATATTCCATTATCGGACAAGGCCGAATTGAAGAAATCCTCAGTACTCGTTCAGAAGATCGTCGTGGGATATTCGAAGAGGCGTCTGGGATTGTGAAATACAAGTCTCGGAAGCGAGACGCGAAGAAGAAGCTGGATGAGACCGAGCAGAACTTGCTCCGCATTCACGATCTTGTGGTGGAATTAGAGGATCAGATCGGGCCGCTTAAGGAGCAGTCTGAGAAGGCTAGACACTATAAGCAGCTTCGTGAATGGTTGAAGAACAAAGAAATTGCAGTTTACGTTCATCAAATAGAGGAGCTTCACATCACTTGGCAACAGGCGAACGAGAAGCTAGGACAGTTGAAGGGACGTGAATTGTCCTTGTCAACGGTAGTAAGCGAGCATGATGCCAAGCTGGAAGTGCACCGCATTGAGCTTCGCAAGCTGGAAGAGGAGCTCGAGAAGCTCCAGGCAACGCTTCTTCATTACAGTGAGGAGTATGAGAAGTGCGAAGGACAAGGCGAGGTTCTGAGGGAGCGCAAGCGGAATCTGACGTCCAATGAGCAGCAGATGAAGACAACGCTGACGACGACTTCGGAACGAATGCGTGCGAAGCAGTTGGAAGTGCAATCTGTTCGCGAGAAGCTGTTGGCCTTGCAGACTGAACTGGCTGAAATTCGCGGACTTATCGTTGCCGAAGAGACACGGCTTGCTGGCGTAGCTGGCGGGACAAGCTCAGACGCGGAAGAGAGCTTGAAGGGTCAGCTGCTCGAAGTAATGAATCAAATGGCGCAGCAGCGCAATGATATTCGCTACTATGACCAGCAGAAGGAATCCCTGCAAAAGCGGCTCGATAAAATGAATACAGCACGCAACAAGCGCGAGCAGGAGCAGAAGGATCTTCAGAAGAAGGTCGAAGATGCCAAGCGCCGCAGTGAAACGCTAACAGGAGATTTGGCGTACATTCGTAATCGTTATCTTACAGAGAGTGAGCAGTTGAAGCAGGATGAGTCGCTTCTCTCCGAGACGGAGCAGGCTGTGCGCAAATGGCAGCAAAAAGCCGATGCAATGGTGTCTCGTCGTGATACGATGCAGGAGCTGCAAAATGACTTTGACGGCTTCATGCTCGGCGTACGGGAAGTGCTTAAGGCTGCACGTCGACCGAATGGATTGCAGGGCGTACATGGTGCAGTTGCAGAGTTGATCCGTGTGCCAGAGCAATTGGAGACGGCGATTGAGACTGCACTTGGCGCAGCCTTACAGCATATCGTTATGGAGAATGAGACGGTATCGCGGAATGCCATCATGTTCCTGAAGCAGCGTCAATTAGGACGTGCGACATTCTTGCCGCTGGATGTTATTCGACCACGCACCTTACATGAGACAGATCGTCGAATTGTGAATGGTACGGAAGGCTTTGTAGGTGTAGCGGCGGATTTGGTAAAGTCGGACGACATGTATGCAAGTATTGTCGGCAGCTTGCTCGGCAATGTGGTCATTGCGAAATCGCTGGAAGATGCGAACCGAATTGCGGCGAAGCTGCAGTACCGTTATCGTGTGGTGACGCTTGAAGGCGATGTTGTCAATGCCGGCGGCTCAATGACAGGCGGAAGCTTGAATAAGAAGAGCGCGAACCTGCTCGGACGCCAGCGTCAATTGGAACAGCTGGAAGCAGATATTAAGGAAGCTGATAAGCAGCTTGCCAAGCTGACGGAGACGTATACGGAGCTGAAGCAGCGCACAACGACGGGACTGAAACGGCTCGATGACCTTCGCGAGCAAGGCGAAACGAAGCGCATCAATGAACAGCAGCTGACGAGCGAGATTGCGCAGCTGGAGAAGGAAGAACGCCAGTTGGCAGAAGCGCTCGAGGTGGAGCAGCAGGAGCTTACACACGCTGCGGAGGAGATGTCCACGCTGGACGCTGGGCGGCGTACCGCGGAGGCTCGGCTTGACGAGCTGAAGATTGATGAGGATCGGCTGCATGTCTCGATTGAGACAGCGGAATCTGCTCGCAAGGCGAATGAGTCAGAGAAGGAAGTGCTGCAATCACAGCTTACGGACTTGAAGGTTCGCCAAGGGAAGCTCGATCAGGAATCATTCTCGCTGCAGGAGCAGCTGACACGCTCTGAGCAGGAAGCCAAGGCTTATGAACAAGAGTATACGCAGTTGACGCAAGGGTTGATTCAGGTACAGATTGATCTGGAGACCGCTGAGCGTGAGACGATGAAGCAGACTGAGGACCTGAACCATTTCCATGTAAAGAAACAAGAAACGGGCAAGCAGATTGAGTTCAAACGTGCGGATCGTGCACAATGTGTGGCAAGACTGGAACTTGCAGAAAGCGATACGAAGGAGCAGCGTACGGAGCTGAAGCAAGTGGAGGAGTCGATGCGTCAGACGGAGATTCAAGCGAATCGCCTTGACGTTGAACTGGATAACTTGCTGCGCAAGCTCAGTGAAGAGTACGAGATTAGCTTTGAACTGGCGAAGCATCGATACGTAGTACCTGAGAACATTGAGGAAGCGAAGCTGGAAGTGCGCGATCTGAAGAAACAGATTGCAGCACTTGGCGAAGTAAACCTTGGTGCGATCGATGAGTTTGAACGTGTGAATGAGCGCTATCAGTTCCTCAGTGAACAGAAGAATGATCTGATCGAAGCGAAGACGACGCTCTATCAAGTTATCCGCGAGATGGATGACGAGATGTCGAAGCGGTTCAAAGCAACATTCGATGCGATCCGCAAGCAGTTCGTTGTCGTGTTCTCCAAGCTGTTCGGCGGTGGACGGGCTGATCTCGTTCTGATTGATCCGGAACATATACTGGAAACGGGGATTGACATTGTGGCGCAGCCACCAGGCAAGAAGCTGCAAAATTTACAGCTGTTGTCCGGCGGTGAGCGTGCCTTGACAGCAATGGCGCTGCTATTTGCGATATTGCATGTGAAGCCAGTGCCGTTCTGCGTGCTTGATGAGGTTGAAGCGGCACTCGATGAAGCGAACGTTACACGCTTCGCCCAATATTTGCGTGAATTCTCCGAGCAGACTCAGTTTATCGTCGTCACGCATCGCAAAGGGACGATGGAAGAAGCTGATGTACTGTACGGTGTCACGATGGAAGAGGGCGGCGTATCGAAGCTCGTATCCGTGAAGTTGGAAGATGACGAAGCAATCATTGCATAAGGGGCGGGGAAGGACATGAGTTTTTTTAAGAAGCTGAAGGAAAGCATCGCGGCAAAGACCGAGTCCGTAACGAATATTTTCAAGGAAGGCTTGGAGAAAACTCGCAAAGGGCTCGTGGAGAAAGTAACGGAGCTTATTACGCGGCGCAAAAAGATTGATGAAGCTTTCTATGAAGAACTTGAAGAAATCTTAATCGGTGCCGATGTTGGTGTGACAACGGTTATGAACTTGATTGATGAGCTTCGCGCTGAGGTGAAGAAGCGTAAAATCGAGGAAGCAGCTGAGCTGCAGCCGGTATTGTCCGAGAAGCTTGTCGGGCTTCTGCGTGGCGATGATACAAGCAAGCTGAATATGAATCCGAATGGCATGACGGTTATTTTGTTCGTTGGTGTCAACGGTGTCGGCAAGACGACTACGATCGGAAAATTGGCACATCGGTTCAAGCAGGAAGGTAAATCTGTCCTTCTCGCTGCCGGAGACACATTCCGTGCCGGGGCAATTGAGCAATTGGAAGTATGGGGCCAGCGTGCAGGAGTCGATGTCATTAAGCAACAGGCAGGCTCTGATCCTGCTGCGGTCATGTTCGATGCGGTGCAGGCTGCGAAGCAGCGCAATGTTGATGTGCTGCTCTGCGATACAGCGGGCCGCTTGCAGAACAAGTCGAACCTGATGGAAGAACTGAACAAGATCTTCCGCGTCATTCAGCGCGAAGTACCTGACGCTCCGCATGAGGTGTTGATGGTGCTTGATGCGACCACAGGGCAGAATGCCCTCAATCAAGCGAAGCTGTTCGGCGAGAAGAGTGGAGTTACCGGTTTGGTGCTCACGAAGCTTGATGGTACAGCAAAGGGCGGTATCGTCATAGCAATCCGTCAAGAATTGAACCTGCCTGTTAAGCTTGTAGGTCTCGGCGAGAAGATGGGGGATTTGCAGGAATTCGATTCTGAGCAGTTCGTCCATGCCTTGTTCGCAGGATTGATTGCAGAAGCAGAACAAGCAGAAGATGAGCAAGCGGATGATCAGCAAGCTTAAATCGAATCTGAATACGGATTGAAGGGGGTGTCCCAAAAGTCTAAAAAGACTTGGGACGCCCCCTTGTTTTCAAATATGTAAAACAAAAAGAAACCGT
>NZ_JBEFZI010000023.1:0-19660 GCF_040195695.1 Paenibacillus wuxiensis
AGATCAAACGGACGAACGAATTGGCGCACCGTTTCTTCCGCCTGCTCCCCGCTAATCTGCACATATTCCACCTGGAAAGCGGCTTCTTCGTAAATCCGCTGAACCGCTTCGCCTTTTACCATCTCAAAACCAGTACGCAGCGTTTCATGACGAGCTACGAGCCCGCAGAACGCTTCTTCAAACCGCTGCCAGTCGAGCTCCCCTTCGAGCAGCATAGCTCCTGGTATGTTGTAGCTAAGCTCGGCTCCTTCCAGCTGGTTCAAGATATAGAGACGTTTCTGAGCGGAAGAGAGCGGATAATACTCGCTAGGTTCCGCAGCCGGAATAGCCGTGAACGATCCGATCTCCAGCCGCTCCATAGCCGCGGCCATTTCCTCAACCGTCGAGTAGCGGAATACGTCGCGAAGCGGGAATTCAACGCCTAGCTCCTTATGCATTTTGCTGACAAGCGTCGTCGCCCGCAGGGAGTGTCCGCCGAGGTCAAAGAAGTTGTCCGTTATGCCTACCGCCTTCTCCCGAACAAGCACATCCTGCCAAATGGCGGCCAGCTTCGCCTCCAGTTCGGTGCGCGGCGCCACGTATTCGCGGCCTGCGCTTGCTCCCCCTTCCGGCGCCGGCAGCGCCTTCCGATCGATTTTCCCGTTCGGCGTCAGAGGCAGGCACTCTAGCTCCATAAAGTACGACGGGATCATGTACCCCGGCAGCTCGCTGGAAATCGCACGCTTCAGGTCTGCCGCCGTCAAGCCTTCTTCCGCTGTATAATAAGCGCACAAAGCTTTGTGACCTTCTTGATCTTCCCTGACGACAACGACCGCTTCCTTCACGCCACCTACACTCAGCATCTTCGCTTCGACTTCGCCCGTCTCAATCCGATAGCCGCGAATTTTTACCTGGTTGTCGATCCGGCCGATGAAGTCCACGTTGCCGTCCGGCATCCAGCGCGCCAGGTCGCCCGTCCGGTACAACCGCTCCCCTGCAGCGAACGGGCTGTCTACGAATTTCTCCGCCGTCAAATCCGGGCGGTTCAAGTAACCGCGGGCCACACCCGCTCCGCCGATAACCAGCTCGCCCAACACCCCGATCGGCACCGGCTTCAGACTCGCATCCACGATGTAGAACTTGGCGTTCAGCCACGCTTTCCCGATCGGCACGCTGCCCGTCTTCGGCAGCTTCTCCAGCGGCTCGTCATAGAAGCTGGAGTCAATCGCCGCTTCCGTTACGCCGTAGCTGTTAATAATACGGAACTGCGAGCCGAAGCGCTCCTGCAAGATGCGGTAATCCGCTACGCTGCACGCATCCGAGCTTGTGAGCAGCAACTGCATCGAGCTGAGATCCAGACCCTCGGCATACACATGCTCCATGAACGGCACGATCAGCGCCGGAGTCGATTCGAACACCGTCACGGCGTAGTCGCGAATCCAGCCGTAGAGGCGGGTTGGATCAATCCGGTCTTCCTTCGGCACGATGACCATTGTGCCACCGTTGTAGAGCGTCCGCGCAATGTCGCCGACGAACACGTCGAACGAGAAGCTGGCGAGTTGCAGCAGCCGGATCGGGAACTGATCCAGGCGGTAGTCCCGCCGGTAGCCCGTCGCCGTGTTCACCAGGCTGCGGTGTTCCACCGCCACGCCCTTCGGACGGCCAGTCGTACCGGAGGTGTAGATGACGTAAGCCAAATCGCGCGGCTTGTTCACATTCGCCGGATTCGATGCGAGATCCGACGCCAGTACGTTCTGCTCGGCTTCTGCCGTGGCGGACGTTTCGGCAGAAGCCGTTTCCGCTTGCGCCAAAGCCTCCGCCTCTGCGCCTGCTTCGCCCAAAGCTTGTAAGCCCACAGCCACTTCCACCGCTCTGAGACTGTACGTCGCAGCGTCGTCAAGTGCAAGCACCGTTTGCAGTGCTAGAGCTTCGTCGCTGCGCCAAACTTCCGCCTGCTCCAGCAGGCGGGTCTGCGTGAGCAGAACCGACGCCCCGCTGTCCGTGAGCATATACTCGATCCGCTCCGCCGGATAGTCCGGATCAAGTGGCACATAAGCGCCGCCCGCTTTCCATACGGCGAGCACCCCGATCAACAGCTCCGCCGAACGGCCGGCCAGAATGCCGACCACCTGCTCCGGCTTCACCCCGCGCGCCCGCAGTGCATACGCCAGACGATTCGCTTTGGCGTTAAGCTCCGCATACGTCAGCTTGCTGTCTTCGTAGACAACCGCCAGCGCTCCCGGAGTGCGCTCCGCCTGCTCCTCGAACAGCTCGTGGAACGTCCTCTCTCTCCACGACTCATCCGCCTCCAAACCTGTACCCTCTGCAGTGGATTGCTTCGCAAGAGCCGAAGACGACACGTCAAACCCGACCAGCAAATTATGCTTTTCGCTGTCCGTCAATATATCTAAATCCGAAATCCGCGCACCCGGCTGAGCCAGGATCGACGCCAAAAGCTGCTCGTAATGACCCGCCAGCCGTACCATCGTTTCCTGTCTAAACAACGAGGTAGCGTACTCGATCTTGCAAACCAGCTCGTTATCGGCTTCCACGATATCAAAGCTAAGATCAAACTTTGCCGTCTTTTCCTCAATGTCGAACAGCGACCATTGCAAGCCTTCCAGGGTTAAATCCAAGCTTTCGTGCTTTTGCAAAGAAAACATGGTGTCAAACAGCGGATTCCGGCTTAAATCCCGGCTCACCTGAAGAGCTTCCACCAGCTCCTCAAACGGATAGTCCTGGTGCTCGTAGGCTCCAAGCGTCGTTTCCTTCACTTCCTGCAAGTAATCCAGGAACGTCTGCTCCGCCGTCGGACCCAAGCGAAGGGCCAGCGTATTGACGAACATGCCGATAATCGGCTGCAGGTCGGCGTGAGAACGGGCGGCAATCGGAGTGCCGACCACGATATCTTCCTGTCCCGCGTATTTATGAAGCAATACGGAGTATGCAGCCAGCAGAAGCATATACAGTGTCGCCCCCGAATCGCCGGCAAGCCGTTTGAGAGCTTCGCTTTTCTCTGCATCCAGCGTAAACGTGAGCGTTCGACCGTCAAACTGCTGGACGGCCGGGCGGGAGAAGTCGAGAGGCAACTCAAGAACCGGAAGCTCGGAGTTGAATACCCCTCGCCAGTATTCCTCCTGCTGTTTGATACGCTGGCGCTGTTCCTCGGATTGCTGCCAAACGGCGTAATCCTTGTATTGAATCCGCAGCTCCGGCAATTCTTCCCCATTGTAAAGCCGCACGAATTCATGCAGCAGCACGTCCATGGAAAGGCCATCGGAACCAATATGATGAATATCCAGTGCAAGCAGGAATTTCTCTTTCTCCAGTTCGATCAGCAGGGCACGCAGCAAAGGCGGCTGGGTCAAGTCAAAAGGCTGAATGAAGCCTTCAAGAATGGCCGCAGCCTGATCTTCACTTGCTTGAAGCTTCTCGACCTTGAAAGCTACACGTGGATGAATACGCTGAACCGGCTCCCCATTCACAATTTCAAAACCGGTGCGCAGCATATCGTGCCGGGCCACTAAAGTAGTCAGCGCCTTTTCCACTTTGGCCTCGTTCAAAGCCCCTTCCAATTGTAAGACACTTGGGAGGTTGTAATTTAGCTCCGAGCCATCCAACTGGTGCAGGACGTATAGCCTTTTTTGCGCGGAGGAAACCGGATAGTACGCTTTTTCTTCTGCTTTCGGAATCGAGCTGTGCCGTGTTTCTTCCAAGCTGGCAATAGCCCCGGCCATCGACTCTACCGTCATATAGCGGAACACATCGCGCAGCGGAAGTTCGACGTTCATTTCCTTCCGAATCTTGCTGACAAGGTTCGTCGCCCGTAAGGAGTGGCCTCCAAGCTCGAAGAAATTGTCCAGGACTCCAATGCCGGAGTAGCCCAGCACTTCCTCCCAGATCTTCACAAGCTGGGACTCAGTCCGGTTACGCGGCGCTACAAATTCGACGCCCGTTTGTAAGCCGCCTTGCGGCTCCGGCAGCGCTTTGCGATCCACTTTGCCGTTGGACGTCAGCGGCATACGCTCCAGTTGCACGAAGTACGACGGGATCATGTACCCCGGCATTTCCTTGGCCAGTGAGGTTCTCATTTCACTGACCGTCAGTGTCCGGTCCACCACAAAGTAGGCGACAAGCGCCTTCTCGCCCCCACCGTCCTGACGGGCAAGCACCACCGCTTCTTCGACGCCCTCAACGTTCAGAAGCTGCGTCTCGATTTCGTCCAGCTCGATCCGGTAGCCGCGGATTTTCACCTGGTGGTCAATCCGGCCGAGGTATTCGATGTTGCCGTCCGGCAGCCAAGCCGCCAAGTCGCCCGAGCGGTACAGTTTCTCCCCCTCCGCAAACGGGGAATTGACAAACTTCTCCGCCGTCAGATCCGGACGGTTCAGGTATCCTCTCGCAAGGCCTTCCCCGGCCACATACATTTCGCCCGCTACGCCGATCGGCACAGGACGACGGTTTTCATCAAGGATGTACACACTCAGCGTTGGGATCGGCTTGCCGATATTGCTCTTCGCCGCCTCCATTTCGACCCACGTAATTTCCTTATACGTCACGTGAACCGTCGTCTCGGTAATACCGTACATATTGATCAGCTTCGTCTCCGGGTACTTCGTCTTGAAGCCCTTGAGCAGCAGCGGACTCAACGCTTCGCCCCCGAAGATGACGTTGCGAATCCGTAGATCGTACGGATGGTCCGCCAAGACCTTACGCAGCAGCTGGTAGAAGTACGTTGGTGTCTGGTTCAAAATCGTGACCTGTTCGCGGCCCAGCAGCGCCAGAAAATCGGCCGGATTTTTCGCCGTGAGCGGCGGTACGATGACCAGTTTGCCTCCGTACAGCAGCGCTCCGTACATTTCCCAGACGGAGAAATCGAAGCAGAACGAGTGGAACAGCGTCCACGTGTCGGACGGACCGAAATCGAACAGGTTCTTGTCGTTGAACAGAAGGCGCACGACGTTCTTATGCTCGATCAGCGTTCCTTTCGGTCTGCCGGTCGTTCCCGACGTGTAGATGACATAAGCCAGGTTGCTCGGCCCGGAAATCGGCTCCAGGTTCAAAGTGTCCAGCGCACCTTCGGAGTCCGCCCCTCTGTCACCCCAAACGAAATCGTCCAAATCGAGGCGCGTTCCTGCGAAGTCGGTCTTCTCGTGCAGATGCTTTTGAATCAGCAATAACGACGCGCCCGAATCCTCGATCATGAAGCGGATGCGCTCCTCCGGGTAGTCGGGATCGACAGGCACGTAGGCTCCGCCCGCTTTAAGAATCGCCAGAATGCCGACGACCATATCGAGCGAGCGTTCGGCCAGAATCGCTACCAGTTGGTCCGCTTCTACTCCCGTCTCCCGCAGCTTCCGCGCAAGGCGGTTGGCTCGCTCATTCAGCTCGCGGTAGGTCAACTGCCGCTCGTTCATGACGGCGGCCACGTAGTCCGGGTAAAGCTCCGCCTGCTCTTCGAACAAGCCGTGAATCGTCTGCTGCCGCGGGTAGTCCGCCTCCGAATCGTTGAAACCGCGCACCAGCTCGCGGACTTCCTCCTCCGTGAGCATTTCCAGCGAGGCAATATCCCCGTCCGGCGCTGCTTCGATGGTTTCTAACAGCTTGTCATAATGTTTGGCGAACCGTTCCACGGTCTCCTGTTTATACAAAGCCGTAGCGTACTCCAACCGGCATTCGAGCTGACCGTCCATCTCCGAAATATCCAGGAGCAGCTCGAACTTGGATGTTTGGTTTTCCAGCGGATAAAACGATTGCTCCAGCCCCTCAATGACAATTTGCTCGTTCTCCGTATTTTGCAGGGAGAAGAATGTATCAAAGAGCGGATTCCGGCCGGTCGCGCGCGGAATGTGAAGACTTTCCACCAAGTCTTCGAACAAATAATTTTGGTGTTCGAAAGCCCCGAGCGTGATGTCCTTGATTTCTTCCAGGTACGAAAAGTACGGCTTGGAACGTTCCGGACGGCTGCGAATGGCCAGCGTGTTGATAAACATCCCTACGATTGGCTGCACTTCATCCTGCGTTCTTCCGGCAATCGGCGTTCCCACGATCAGATCTTCCTGGCCCGAATATTTATGCATAAGGATGGAGTAAGCCGACAGCAGCACCATGTACAGGGTCGTCCCCGTCCGTGCCGCCAGCTCCTTCAGCTTCTCCGTCCGCTCTTTCCCGATATAAAACTTCACGGTCCGGCCGTCAAAGCTTTGCACCGCTGGCCGCGGGAAGTCCGTCGGCAGCTCCAAGACCGGCAGCTCACCTGACAGCTGCTCCAGCCAGTACTCCTTCTGCAGCTGGAGCAGCTGCGCGTAAGCTTCGGAATGCTGCCAAACGGCATAATCTTTGTATTGAATGCGCAGCGGGGCCAGCTCCTCGCCCCGATACAGGCGGCTGAACTCATCGAAGAGCAGCGCTGTCGAAATGCCGTCCGAGACGATATGGTGCATATCAAACAGCAGAATGTGGCGATCCTCGGTGACTTCGATCAGGCCGATGCGGAGAAGTGGCGGCTTGGTCAGATTAAACGGGCGATAGTAAGCTTCCACCACTTGGTCCACTTCCCGCTCGCTCGCCTGGAAATAATCAACAGAAAACTCCGCCTCTTCATAGATGCGCTGCACAAGCTCGCCTTGAACCTGCTCGATCCCGGTACGCAGCGTCTCATGGCGCTGAATCAGAGCCCGGAACGCGTGCTCGACGCGCAGGCGATCCAGCTTGCCTTCAAGAAGAAGCGCCGCCGACATATTGTAGCTTCGCTCGGCCCCGTCAAGCTGGCGCAGGACGTACAGACGCTTTTGCTCGGATGAAACCGGATAGTACTCGGCCTCAGTTGCCTTTGTAATCTCATACGCCTCCTGCTTCTTTAAACCGCCGATTCTTTGGGCCAGCTGTTCGATCGTGGTGTAGCGGAAAACGTCCCGCAGCGGAACCTCGACTTGCAGCTCTTTCCTAATCTTGGAAACCATTGTGGAGGCCCGCAAGGAATGACCACCCAAGTCAAAGAAATCGTCTTGGACTCCAACTCGCGCAATACCCAGCACCTGCTGCCACATGAGAGCAAGTCTTGTTTCCAGCGTTGTGCGAGGAGCCACATACTCACGGCCTGCTTCTACCTCTCCGGCCGGTTCAGGCAGCGCTTTACGGTCAATTTTGCCGTTCGGAGTAAGTGGAAGCTTATCAAGAGACACCAGCCGGGCCGGGACCATATGAGCCGGCAGCTCTTGCTTCAATTGGGATAGCAGATCGCTCAGCTGCAAGGAAGTATCCGCCGCCACGTAGCCGCACAAATACTTTTGCCCCTGCTCATCCGTACGGTCGGTCACCACAGCCTGCTTGACGCCCGGGAAACGCAGCAGGGCCGTTTCAATTTCGCCGAGTTCGATCCGGAACCCGCGAATTTTCACCTGATAGTCGATCCGGCCGATGAAGTCGACGTTGCCGTCTTCCAGCCAGCGGGCCAAATCGCCTGTCCGGTACAGACGTTCGCCCGGCACAAACGGGCTGTCCGCAAATTTCTCGGCGGTTAGGTTCGGACGGTTCCAGTACCCGCGCGCCACCCCGGCGCCGCCGATGACAAGCTCGCCCGGAACCCCTACAGGAACCGGATTTAACGCGGCATCGACAATGTAAAACCGGGCGTTCAGCCAAGCTTTGCCGATCGGCACATGACCCGACTGCGGCAGCTTATCCAGCGGCTCACTGTAAAAACTGCTGTCAATGGCCGCTTCGGTAACGCCATAGCTATTGATGATGCGGAATTGTCCGCCGAATCTTTCCTGCAGCAATCGGTAATCGGTGACACTGCAAGCATCCGAGCTGGTAATCAGCAACTGCATGGAGCTAACGTCCAGCCCTTCTTCATAAATATGCTGCATGAATGGCAGGATTAGCGCAGGTGTCGATTCGAATACCGTAATGTTTTGGTCCCGAATCCAACCGTATAAGCGGTTCGGGTCAATCCGGTCATCCTTCGGCACAATCACCATCGTGCCTCCGTTATACAGCGTCCGCGCAATGTCTCCGACGAATACGTCAAACGAGAAGCTAGCCAGCTGCAGCAGCCGCACCGGGAACTGATCCAATCGATACTCGCGACGGTACGCATCCGCCGTATTCACGAGACTACCGTGTTCGATCATGACGCCTTTCGGGCGTCCCGTCGTACCCGAGGTGTAAATCACATAAGCCAAGTCTTGCGGGGCACTATCGGCAGATTCAAATTCCACGGCTAAGGCATCCCTGTTATAAATCTGTTCATCGTCCATGGCATAGACAGCTTGAAGTTTCAGCCGGTCATCGGCCAACCAACCTCCGGCCCGCTCCAACAGATGACGCTGCGTAAGCAGCACCGATGCACCGCTATCGCTGAGCATGTATTCAATCCTCTCCGCCGGATAATCGGGATCCAGCGGTACATAGGCTCCGCCGGCTTTCCAAACGGCGAGCACCCCGACCAGCAGTTCCACCGAACGCTCCGCCCAGATCCCCGTAATCGTCTCCATTCCCACGCCCTGTTCGCGAAGGAGAGAAGCCAGCCGCTCGGCGCGTTCGTTCAATTCGCCGTAGGTCAGCTGCTTGTCCATGTAGACGACTGCCGGATGATCCGGAATTTCCCGTGCAAACTTTTCAACATACCGATGAAATGCTTCCCACTCGCTCAGCCCTGACACCGGCGGGTTAAAAACGCCCAGAATGCGGTGTCTCTCCTCATCGCTCAGCAGAGAAATCTCGTGTACCGGCAGTTCTGGAGTCTGAAGGAACTGGTCCAGAACGGTTACATACTGTTCCATAATCCGATCAATCTCGGCCGTCTCGAACAGGCCGGTACGATAGGAAGCATGGAGAATGACATGACCTTCAGTCAGCATATGGTCGAAGCGCAGCAGCAGATCATCCATCTCGTGTTTAGCGAAGTGAGCCTCCAGGCGTACCTTGATTTCTTCGTACTCCACAATTTTCAAAGGCAGATATTCCAAAGACGTGCGGAACAGTCCCGAAAGATCGTTGCGGCCGTGTTGTTCGCGTAAATCCTGGATCAATTGGTTATAAGGGTATTTCTGATACCGCAGATCCGCCGTATTCTCCTTGGAAACCGCTTGGATCAAGGAAAGCACGTCCCCGTCTGGATTCAGATGAATCCGCGTAGCCACGGTGCTGACGAACATGCCGATCGTTTCTTTTTCCTTCTTGCTGGTGCGATTGGCGAACACCGTGCCGACCGGAACATCGGTGCTGTCGGTCAACTTGTATAGCAAGGCATACATGACGGACAGAAATAACGTATATAAGCTGACCTGATATTGTTCGCTAAAGGCCAGAATGCGTTCATACCGGGAACCGTCCAAAGTGATGGCCCGTTTATTGGATTCGCTGCCGATCGCGAATGGCGGATACGATTTAATGCCGGTTGTTTCAGGCAAAGTGTTGTACTTCGTCAGCCAGTATTCCTTGCCTTTTTGATAACGCTGCGATTGCTCATATTCACGCTCCGCTGAAATATAATCCAGATAGGAAGGGGCCTGGTAACTGCTGGAGATGCCTTTGCGCAGTTCCAGGTATTTTTCCATCACCGCATGCAGTAAAGCAGTGACGGACAAGCCGTCGGCGATAATATGATTTACCGTCAAATTGAGCCATACTTGGCCGTTCGCAAAATGGATAATCGTAAATTGGTAGAGGTGATCATCGAACACGCTGGCCGGTTTTTCGCTTACTTCTTTCACCCAAGCATAGAATTGTTCGGTTGTGCCTATTTCGAGGCGGCTTATCCTGGCTTGAACATTCTCCGGCTCTTCGAACCACTGCGTTGGATTTTGCAAATCTCCGCTAATGCGGATTCGAAAAGCGTCATAGGTTTTGACGATCTCCGCCGCAGCTTGCTCCAGAAGCTGTGTGTCGATCTGGCCCGTAATCTGGTAGGTCGCGGAAAGCATCGTGATGGACGTTCCCGGATTCATAATTTCCATGAACCATATTCGGCGCTGGGCTTGCGTAAGTTCATACTGCCCGTTGGTATTCTCTCTCACATCGACACACTCCCGTTTTAGAGATTCTTATAGATAGGCTTTGTACCTAGATCTCACTTAGTCACTCTTAAGAAGAACCACGCAGGCCATTCCCGGAACGGCTTCTGCGGACTCTTCCCCCTTTTTCGTGTCTACGTTCTCTGGGAAAAACCAGTTATAAAGTCATACCTTGGATTACTAAAAGACTCTGTCGCATTCGCAAGTCGTAAACCGCCCGCCACAAAGCGGGTCTAGCCGTACAGCCGGGCGTAATAACCCCCGAGCGCCAGCAGGTCCTGATGGCAGCCCCGCTCGACGACAGTCCCTTGGTCCATGACGGTAATCAAATCCGCATGTTCCACAGTGCTGAGACGGTGCGCGATCAGAATGGTGGTGCGCCCCTTCATCAATACATTCAGGGCCTGCTGTACCCAATGCTGGGATTCGTTATCCAGCGCAGAAGTCGCTTCGTCCAGCAGCAGAATCGGGGCGTTTTTGAGAATTGCCCGGGCGATCGCAATTCGCTGCCTTTGTCCGCCCGACAACGACGCTCCCCTCTCTCCCACCGACGTTTTATACTGTTCAGGAAGTTCCTGAATGAAATGGTGAGCGTACGCCGCTTTGGCCGCTTCAATTACTTCCTCATCCGTTGCATCCGGGTTGCCGTAGCGAATGTTTTCCTCAATCGTGCCGGTAAATAAGAACGGTTCCTGCGGAACGTATGCAATCTGCCTGCGGATTTCATCCAGTGTGTAATGGCCGAACGGTTTGCCTTGGAGCAGGATTTCTCCGCTGTTCACAGGATAAAAGCCGAGCAGCAGCTTAATCAACGTACTTTTGCCGCTGCCGCTGGCCCCCACGATAGCGGCGACCTGGCCGGGAAACACCTGCATGGACATGTCAACAAGCACCTTTTTATTTGCCTGATAGGAAAATTCCACATCGCAAAACTCCACCGCAGCCTCCGAGACGAGCTCGCTGTAAGGAGATCCCAAACGCTCCGGTTCCTCTTCCTCTCTTAGTACCTCTTGAATTCGGTGAGCGCCCGCGAGCGAATTTTGGGTCATCGACAGAACGATCCCCAAGTCCAACAAGGCGTGCGTCAGATTAACTTGCAGAACCGCCAGGGTAGCGACGCTTCCCATGCCCATCAGTCCGTAGGCATAAAGAAGACTGCCGATGACGATGACGCCGCAGAACGTGACGTAGCTGATAAAATGGTTCACCGCAGCCTGCATGCCGTTTTTCTGAGCGGTTTGCCGAAGCGTCTGCGTCATTTGTTCGTTCAACGCCTCGTACTGGCCGTAAATCGTGCGGATGCGGAACAGCTTCACAATTTGAATGCCGCCCATAAAATCTTTGAATTTTTCGGTCATTTTACCGAGCGTTTGCAAGCCTTGTTCGGACAAGACGCGAATATCCCGTGCAAATTTCAGGCTAACCACGGAGGACAGCAGCAGAATGACGAAGGATACGCCGGCAAACCGCCAATCGATCAACATCATAGAGACAATGGAGCCGATGCAAAAAACAACTTGAAGCAGCAAAACGAAGTAAACCTGCGAGAATGTAAACTCAACGGTCGTTACGTCGTTGTTCACCCGCGACAGCAAGTCCCCATGGTGCGTCTGCTCCAGGAATCTCGGCCGCACCCGGCACAACTTGTCATAAAGACGTTTGCGGATGTTCAGCACAGTCAGCTCAACACTGCGCTGGTATAAGTAAATGAACCAGGGAGAAATCACATTTTCTAGGAACAAGGCCGCGCCCAAAATAATAAAGGCTTCCACCATCAGGGACGTATCTTGGGACACGGCGAAATCAACCAAGTTATGTACGATCAAACTGAAAGCGATCAGGAACAATGTCTGGGTGAGCGCCGTTACGGCCAGGCCAATGGCATACTGGGTTTTGCGCTTGCGGTTCATAAAGGTCAGCAAGTAGCCAAGTTCTTTCATTTGCGAGAGCCATCCGCCCTTTCTCATGTGTACGCCACCTCCCTGCGTTCGGCAGACTCGGTAAATTCCTGGTAGTACGACTGGGCGTATAGCCCCTTCATTTCCAGCAATTGTTCATGAGTGCCCTTTTCCACAATATTTCCTTGTTCCATGACCCAAATTTCGTCGGCATTTTGTACTGTAGAAAGCCGGTGGGCAATCACCATCGTCGTTCTCTGCTTCATCAATACGCCCAGTGCTTTCTGAACCGCGCTTTCCGACTCCGGATCAAGAGCCGACGTTGGCTCGTCCAGCAGCAGAACGGGAGCATCCTTCAGAAAAGCCCGGGCCATTGCAATGCGCTGGCGCTGCCCGCCGGACAAAAAGCCTCCACGTTCTCCGACATACGTCTGGTATCCACCCTCAAGCTGCATAATGAAGGAATGCGCCTGAGCGGCTTTGGCGGCTTCTATAATCTCGTCCATCGACGCTTCTTCCCGCCCGTAGCCGATATTTTCGGCGATCGTGCCGCTAAACAAATATGAATCCTGGGTTACTACGGAAAAATGTGACCGAAGCTGCTCCGGATCGGCGCCGTCGATCCGGCTGCCGAACACGCGGATCTCACCCTGATCTTCCGGAAGCGGATAAAAGCCACATACAAGTTTAAACACCGTACTCTTCCCTCCGCCGCTCGCTCCGACAAGCGCGATCGTCTTCCCTTCCGGCACCGTGAAGCTAACATTCCGCAGGACCGGGGAGCTCTCCTCATACCCGAAGGTTACGTTCTGAAACTCGATGGGGGCGGTACTCGCTTTCGGCAGCGAACGGCCATTTTCCGTTTCGGTCGGCTTCTCGACGATTTCGGAGACCCTTCTGAGGGCACCGGCCATTTCGAACGTCCGCGTGATGAGCTCGGGTATATGCTCCAGAGGCTCCAGACACAGATTCAGCAAGTACAGGAAGGCGATCAGCTCTCCCGCGCCTAGCTGCCCGTTGTAGATCAAATAGCTTCCGTAACTGACGGCGAAAATGATCGGGCTGATCATCAGCGTGGAAAGCAGCGGGTTGACCCATGCTTCACGCTTTTTCACGGCCAGCTTTTTTTGGGCTGTCAATTGCAGCAGCACTTGGTAGGAGCGAGATAACATGCCGGATAGCAGGTAGCTTTTTACAATAGGCATACCCCCAAGCGTATCCTGGAGGTTGACGTTCATTCGGCCCATGTTTGCCTGGGCTTCCTCCGTCAACTGCTCCAACTGCTTGCCGATCCATTGGGAAACCAGTAGCGCTACGGGAAATAACAGCAGGCTGGACAGCATCAGCTCCCATTGAAGGTAGATCAAATAAGCGAAACAGCCGATGAACAATAGCGGATGATAAAACCACTGGGCAAGATCCCGAATCATAAACTGCTGGATAAGCTGCAGGTCGTTGTTGATCCGCGACAACACGTCGCCCGAGTGCTGCTTTTCCAAATAGGAGACCGGGAGTTTGCCGATATGACGCATGACATGGTTGCGGATATCCTGCACCGCAGAGGCGCTGCTTCGCTCCACGCCGAAGCTCATGAAAAACTTCGTCGGTACACCGATCAAGATGACCACAAAGACCGTGTATACGATTTGCAGAACGAGAGGCCCCGCCCCCTTCTCGGCCTGGGTGGTCAGCTGCTCGATCAAACTTCCCGTCCATATCTCAATAACGGCGGCGGCAATTGCGGACGAGGTACCGACGATCATCCAGCCTTTGTGATGGCTTACATAGGACATCAGCCAGCGGAACGCTTTCCAGGTGGCGTAAGCGGTTTGGCGCTTGGAAGGCGCCGCTGTGCCTTGTTCTTGAACGGACGGCTGTCGATCAGCTTCCATGCAGTACCCCGGCCTCCGCTTCGATCTGCCGCTTGACTTGCTCTAAGATATCCCGGATGACAACGGCCGTTTCGTCCACGCGGGCGAGTTCCAGCAATTCCTCATGCGCGCCCTCCAGCCGGTAATCGGCGTAAGCGTGCGTCGTTGCCCCCCGCCAGGACGGCAATTGGTGCTCCAAGCGGAACGCTTCGCTGTCCTTCGCAATCAATTCGTAAATCCGGGCCGGGATCGTGCCGGAGTTAATAAGCTGCGCTTCGTATGCCAAAGTCGCTTTGACCTTCTGATGAACCCGCTCCCGCACAAGCGGGTTGCTCATTAATTCCTTCTCTTCTTCGTCGTAATCGGCAACCATTTCTTCAAGCTCTTTCTCTGACGTTTCTGATGGCGTCAGCGTGTCCTTAATCCACGAGTCCACCATGAGTACGTCCGTTACGGAATACCCTCTTTTCTCCATCGTTTTGGCTACCTCGAACATCAGGTTGCCCCCGAAGCAGTAGCCGAGCAGCACGTAAGGTCCTTCGGGCTGGATGCGGACGATCTCGTCCACATAACGGTTCAGCATGGTCTCGTAATCAGCGGCATCGTCGATAAAATCAATGCCGTAAAGCAAGAATCGGCCGTCGAGCCTGCTTGCGAGCTCCCGGTAACCGATGCCGAAGCCGCTACCCGGAGGGAAGCAGAACACGTTCAAATCTCCTGCTATATTCAGCTTAATGAAGGAGTCTCCCCCTTTATCCAGGCCCAGATCCCCCTCTCCGAAAGCCATGGCTTCAACTGTTACATGATGGAATTGGCGGTTCAGCGGTATCTCAATGCCCGTTTCATCGTAAACGGCTTGAACGAGCCTCATCAGACTTAACGAATTGCCACCCAACTCAAAAAAGTTATCCTTTACGCCGACCTGCGGAACGCCAAGCGTATCCTGCCAGACGCGGGCGATCTTCATTTCGAGCAGCGTTCTCGGCGCAACATATTCCGCTCCTCCGGCCGCGGCTTCCTCCGGCGAAGGCAGCGCTTTGCGGTCGATTTTCCCGTTGGGGGTCAGCGGCATCAGCGAAAGCTGCACGAGGTGAGAAGGAATCATATACCCTGGAAGCTGCTTGGCGAGCTCCTCCTTGAGTTCATGCGCCGCCAGCCTCGTTTCCGCGACGTAGTAAGCGACAAGTTGCTTTTGGCCATTCGCGTCGTCGCGGTCGAGCACCTTGGCTTCTTGCACAGCGGCGATCTTCAGCAACTGTGTCTCGATTTCGTCCAGCTCGATCCGGTACCCGCGGATTTTCACTTGGTGGTCGATCCGGCCCAGGTATTCGATGTTGCCGTCCGGCAGCCAAGCTGCCAAGTCGCCCGAGCGGTACAGTTTCTCCCCCTCCGCAAACGGGGAATCGACGAACTTCTCCGCCGTCAGATCCGGACGGTTCAGGTATCCTCTCGCAAGGCCTTCCCCGGCCACGTACATTTCGCCCGCTACGCCAATCGGTACTGGGCGGCGGTTTTCATCAAGGACGTACACCTTCAGCGTCGGGATCGGCTTGCCGATATTGCTCTTCGCCGCCTCCATTTCCACCCACGTAATTTCCTTATACGTCACGTGAACCGTCGTCTCGGTAATGCCGTACATATTGATCAGCTTCGTCTCCGGGTACTTCGTCTTGAAGCCCTTGAGCAGCAGCGGACTCAGCGCTTCGCCTCCGAAGATGACGTTGCGAATCCGCAGATCGTACGGATGGTCCGCCAAGACCTTACGCAGCAGCTGGTAGAAGTACGTTGGCGTCTGGTTCAAAATCGTTACCTGTTCGCGGCCCAGCAGCGCTAGAAAATCGGCCGGATTTTTCGCCGTGAGCGGCGGTACGATGACCAGCTTGCCTCCGTACAGCAGCGCTCCGTACATTTCCCAGACGGAGAAATCGAAGCAGAACGAGTGGAACAGCGTCCACGCGTCGGACGGACCGAAGTCGAACAGGTTCTTGTCGTTGAACAGAAGGCGCACGACGTTCTTATGCTCGATCAACGTTCCTTTCGGTCTGCCGGTGGTTCCCGACGTGTAGATGACATAAGCCAGGTTGCTCGGCCCGGAAATCGGCTCCAGGTTCAAAGCGTCCAGCGCACCTTCGGAGTCCGCCCCTCTGTCGCCCCAAACAAAATCATCCAATTCGAAGCGCGTTCCTGCGAAGTCGGTCTTCTCGTGCAGATGCTTTTGAATCAGCAATAACGGCGCACCCGAATCCTCGATCATGAAGCGGATGCGATCCTCCGGGTAGTCGGGATCGACAGGCACGTAGGCTCCACCCGCTTTAAGAATCGCTAGAATGCCGACGACCATATCGAGCGAGCGTTCAGCCAGAATCGCTACCAGTTGATCCGCTTCTACTCCCTTCTCCCGCAGCTTCCGCGCAAGGCGGTTGGATCGCTCATTCAGCTCGCGGTAGGTCAGCTGCCGCTCGTTCATGACGGCGGCCACGTTGTCCGGGTAAAGCTCCGCCTGCTCTTCGAACAAGCCATAAATCGTTTTCCCCCGCTCGTACCCGGTTTCGGTGTCATTAAATCGCTTCAGCAGCGTCTCCCTCTCGTCTGGGGACAGCACATCGGCTTGTCCAAGCTCCAGATCCGGCTGAAATAATAGCAAGGACAGTAGCCGAACAAGATGGTCGGCCGCCTGTTCCACAAATGCCCGCTCGTACCGCTGCCCGTCAAAGCTTATTTCCAGCTCGATGGAGTGGTTTTGGCGATCGAAGCGAAAAACCGTATCGGCCGCCACCCGGTTGTCCAGCGGTACCGGATGAATCGGGGCGAAAGATGCGACGGTGTTGACGACCGGGAGGCCGTCCACCGTATAGTCCAGATGGAGCGGCTCCACCATTTTTGGAAAAGGCAGATGCTGATGCTCCAGCGCCTCGCCGATGGAAGCTTTGATGCCCCCGAGCAGCGTTTTTAGCGTAGTCTGGCGGCTTATAGCCGTCTTGATCACCAAGATGTCATGCGGCGGCGGAGTCCCGTCGGGGTCTGCGCTATAAGAAGGCATGCCGACCAGCACTTGGTTCTGCCCGGTATATTTGAACAGCAGGCTTTTTACTCCTGCCAAAACAATCATGTACATAGCCAAATCCGAACCGTTGGCGAGGCGAATGATTCTCTCCGAGAGTTCGCTCGGCAGAGTATGGTGAAGCAAGCCCGGCTCGGCCGCAGCTTCCCCATCGGTGGATAATTTGGGGGATTGACTGTAGGGAAGGAAGCTCAGGCTGTCATCGGCGTCAAACTTGCCGCTCCAGTACCGTTCTTCCTTTTCAAATAAAGATTTCATTCGTACCTCCCCTAAAAATGAAGTAACCCCTTGCCCTGGGGCAGGTCCGAAAAAGCTTGCTTTCGGCCTGCGCGTTTACGGGCTTGGACGTTGTTCGCCGTCTTCCTTGGGATGTGCGCCGCTTTCACTTGACGTCGGAGGCGCGCTTATAGAGGTTGTTCAAAAAGTTCGCTTTTGATCACGAAGTAAATCATGAAGTGGACTCGGCATCGAATCTTGAATTCAGCCGGGCCTAAGCAGATGCTTACGAAGTATGTTTCCTGCGGAAACATCTCAGGTGCTCATGTACCCAAAACGTACGCTCCGCTCCTCAGGCCCTAGCTTCATCCAACTTTCTCGGTGCTGAAAACCGACCTTTTTGAACACGCGCTTGTAGGATTAGAACGCGAATTCGATCGTATCGACGGCACTTTTTGCGCCTGCCGACGGTTTTTGATATTCAATCCGGCTTAGCTCGAGTTGTGGATTTTCCACAATTTGTGACAGTACCCGCAGGTAATCCTCGGTCAAGGTACGGATCGTCGCTTCTTTGAACAGCTTGGTGGCGTAGAAAAAGCCCCCGCTCAGCGCCCCGTTGTTTTCATACATAAACAGCATCAGATCGAACTTCGCTTCTTCCAAATGGTCAAGCTCGTAAGTCTTCAGGCTGACCCCTTCCAGCTCGACGTCTCGTTCTTCGATATTTTGCAGGTCGAAAACGGCATCGAACAGCGGGAAGCGGCCCGGCTCCCTCTTCACATTCAAACGTTCCACGAGCTCCTCGAATGGATAATCCTGGTTCTCGAAAGCACCCAAAGCCGTTTCCTTCACTTCCTCCAGGTAGGACATAAACGTTTTGTCGCCCGACGGACGATTGCGGATCGCCAGTGTATTGACAAACATTCCGATGACCGGTTCCAAATCGGCGTTCGTTCTTCCCGCCACCGGGGTGCCCACGATCAAGTCCTCCTGCCCGCTGTATTTGGACAGCAGCACGGTATAAGCCGCAAGCAGCACCATGAACAGCGTGCTTTCACGCTCTGCCGCCAATTCGTGCAGCCGTGTAGAGAGAGAAGCTTCGACGTCAAACTCCAGATGTGCACCTTCGTAGCTGCGAGCCGCAGACCGTTTGTAGTCCATCGGCAGGTTCGCCGTTGGCAGCTCGCCTTTAAAGGTTTGCAGCCAGTACGCTTCCTGCCGCCCGATCTGTTCTCGGTAGGCCTTCGACTGCTGCCAAACGACATAATCCTTGTATTGAATGCGCAGTGACGGCAGCTCTTCCCCAGCGTAGAAACTCGAGAACTCATCGATCACAATCGCCATTGATACGCCGTCGGACACCATATGGTGCATGTCGAAAATGAGAATATACAGGTTCGGCTCCAGCTCGATGACCCCGGCGCGCAGCAGAGGCGGCTTGCCGAGATCAAATGGACGAACGAAGCTGCGGACGATCTGCTCGATTTGAGCCGCATCCTCTTTATCCGCTCGATGATGCTCGACAGCAAAATCGACCTGCGGGTAAATCCGCTGAACCGCTTTCCCCTTCACGATTTCAAAACCGGTGCGCAGCGATTCATGCCGTGTTATCAATTTCCGCAAGGCGGCTTCCAACCGGTCTAAATCAAACTCGCCTTCCACCTGCACCAGTTCCGGCATGTTGTAAAGCTGATCCGCTCCATCCAGCGTGTGCTGAATAAACAGCCGTTTCTGCGCGGAGGACAGAGGGTAATACTCTCTCTCCTCCGCTTGAGGAATGCCCTCATGCTCCCGCCGTTCCATTCGGGCGATCGCCTCAGCCATCGCTGCAATCGTCGAGTGACGGAATACGTCGCGCAGCGGCAGGTTGACGTTTAATTCCTTAAATACTTTGCCTGCCAGCGTCGTTGCCCGCAGGGAGTGACCACCGATGTCGAAGAAGTTGTCGTGAACGCCTATCTCCTTCGCAAGCCCCAGCACCTCCTGCCAAATCGTCGCCAGCTTCGTTTCCAACTCAGTGCGCGGTGTGACGTACTCTGTTCCGCTTCCCGCTTCCCCTTCCGGCGCCGGCAGCGCCTTCCGGTCAATCTTTCCGTTCGGCGTTAGAGGCAGGCACTCCAGCTCCACGAAGTACGACGGGATCATGTAGCCCGGCAGCTCCTGCGCCAGCGCGCTGCGCAGAACGTTCACTGCCAACTCCGCTCCGGTATCCGGCGTGTAATACGCGCATAGCGCCTTCTGCCCGTTCGCATCACTTCGAACCAGCACCACCGCTTCGCGGACACCTTCCACCCGCAGCAGCTGCGACTCGATCTCGCCCGTCTCAATCCGGTAGCCCCGGATTTTCGCCTGGTTGTCGATCCGGCCAATGAAGTCCACGTTGCCGTCCTCCATCCACCGCGCCAAGTCTCCCGTGCGGTACAGCCGCTCGCCTGCGGCGAACGGACTGTCTACGAACTTCTCTTCCGTCAGCTCCGGACGGTTCAAGTACCCGCGAGCCACGCCGACTCCGCCGATGACCAGCTCGCCCAGCACCCCAACCGGCACCGGATTCAGTTGCGCATCCACGATGTAGAATTTCGCATTCAGCCACGCTTTGCCGATCGGTACATGGCC
>NZ_JBEFZI010000024.1:0-6956 GCF_040195695.1 Paenibacillus wuxiensis
ACGGAAGCGAAGCTGGCGCAGCTCTGGCAAGAGGTACTGGGGATGGAGCGTGTCGGCATCCGCGATAACTTCTTTGAGATCGGGGGCCATTCGCTCCGGGCGATGACGCTTGTGTCGCGCATTCATCAGACGCTAGAGGCGGAGGTGCCGCTGCGGCAATTGTTCCTCTCGCCAACGATTGAAAGCTTGTCGGCTGCCCTGGAGGCGGCGGAAGGCCGCACATTTGAAGCACTTGTGCCCGCTCTGCTGCAGGCCGCATATCCACTGTCGTCCGCGCAAAAACGGCTGTATGTGCTGCAGCAGCTAGAAGGCGCTCAACTGAGCTACAACATGCCCGCTGCACTGCGCCTGACGGGAACGCTGGATCGCCAGCGGCTGGAAGATGCCCTACAGGCGCTAATCGCCCGTCATGAATCGCTGCGCACGGCGTTTGCGGCGGTAGACGGGGAGCCGATGCAGCGCATCGTAGAGGCTCCCGACTTCACCGTCGTGTACGAGGAGGCGAGAGGAGCCGATGCGCAGGCGTACATTCGCAGCTTCCTCCGTCCGTTTGACCTTGGCGTTGCGCCGCTGCTGCGGACGACGGTGGTGCGGCTGAACGAAGCGGATCACGTGCTGCTGTTCGATATGCACCATATCGTGTCTGACGGCACCTCGATGAACATTTTGGTGCAGGAATTGACGAAGCTGTATGCCGGAGAAGAACTGGAACCGCTGCGTTTGCAGTACAAAGATTATGCGCTCTGGCAGCAAGGGTACCGGCAAAGTGCGGCCTACCGGAAGATGGAAAGCTACTGGCTAAGCCAGTTTGCAGGCGAGTTGCCGGTGCTGAGCCTGCCGACGGATGCTCCGCGACCGGCGTTGCGCAGCTTCGAGGGGGATCGGGTAGACTTCGAGCTGGACAACGTGCTGGCCGAAGCGGTCAGAGAGCTGGCCCGGGAAAACGGCGTGACCGTGTACATGGTGCTGCTGGCCGCGTACAGCGCCCTGCTCGGGCGGTTAAGCGGTCAAGAAGAAGTGATCGTCGGTACGTCGATCGCCGGACGTTCCCATGCGGATCTGCAAGGGATGATGGGCATGTTTGTGAACACGCTGGCGCTGCGGATGAACCCGTCCGGAGAAAAGCCGTTCACGGCCTACTTGGAGGAAGTGAAGCAGACCGCACTCGGAGCATTGGAGCATGGAGACTACCCGTTCGAGGAACTGGTGGAGCAGGTTGTAAAGCAGCGGGATATGAGCCGCAATCCGCTGTTCGATGCTATGCTGGTGCTGCAAAACACGGAGCAGGCTGATTTGGAGCTGGCGGGCCTGCAATGGACGCCGTATCCGCTGGAGAGCGGAACAGCGAAATTCGACTTGACGCTATCGGTCAGCGAGCATGAGCAGGGGATGCGATGCTCCCTGGAATATGCGTCGAAATTGTTCGAACGGACGACGATCGAGCGCTGGGCTCGCCACTTCACCGAGCTGCTGCGTCAAGCGATCCGTCATCCGCAGACGATGCTGGGAAGCATCGAGGTGCTGACGGCTGACGAGCGGGAAGAGCTGCTGGTGGCGTTCAACGATACGGCAGTGGGGCTGCCGGCGGAAGCAACGTTGCATAAGCTGTTCGAAAAACAAGCGGCGAAAACAACTGACAAAGTGGCTGTGGTATTTGAAGATCATCAATTGACGTACTCCGAGCTGAATGAGCGGGCCAACCGGCTGGCGCGGACGCTTTTGGCCGCGGGTGTGGAAGCCGACCGATTGGTCGGCATTATGGCGGAGCCATCGCTGGAGATGGTCGTTGGCATTTTAGCTGTTTTGAAGGCTGGAGGCGCTTATGTGCCGATCGATCCGGCGTATCCAGCCGAGCGCATCCGCTATCTGCTGGAGGATTCCGGCGCATCGCCGCTGCTTCTGCAGACCCGCTTCCAGGAGTACGCCAGCCTGTTTGCAAAAGAGCTGATCAGGCTGGACGATCCCGCCGCTTACCTTGAAGACGGCACGAACCTAGGGAATGCCTCCAGTTCAAGCGATTTGGCCTATGTCATCTATACGTCCGGCTCGACAGGCAAGCCCAAAGGAGTTATGGTAGAGCACCGGAATGCCGTTAACGTCATTTCCTGGTTTATTTCCCGCTATGAGCTGAGCGATAACGTGATGTTAACGACATCGTTTACATTCGATCCCAGCGTTGAACAATTATTTGGCAGCCTGTTGGCCGGAAAAACATTGCACTTGATCCATAAAGAGACGTTGCTGAATCCGCCTAAGCTGCTGGACTACATCCACGAGAACAAGATCAATACGATTAATTTCACTCCGTCCTACATTCGGGAACTGCTCGTGGGTCAAACCAAACTACCGGGCTTACAACATGTCATCGCCGGAGGAGAAAAGCTGGACGATCGACTGAAAAAGGAAGTTTTGCAGCTCGGCTACAGCCTGTACAATCACTACGGACCTACGGAAACGACGATCGAGGTCCTCACAGGACCATGTTATTCAAACGCAAAAGCGACTGTAGGCAAGCCGATTCATAATACGGCGGTCTATATTTTGGACGCGCGCGGCGGATTGCAGCCGATCGGCGTCGCCGGGGAGCTGTACATCTCGGGAGCCGGGGTGGCCAGAGGCTACTTGAACCGTCCGGAGCTGACGGCGGAAAAGTTCGTCGAAAATCCGTTTGAGCCGGGCCGCCGGATGTACCGAACAGGCGATTTGGCCAGCTGGCTGCCTGACGGCACTGTGGATTATTTGGGCCGGATCGACGATCAGGTGAAAATCCGCGGTTATCGGATCGAGCTTGGAGAAATCGAAGCCCAGCTCCTGAAGGCAGCGGAGGTGGAAGAGGCGGTCGTGGTCGCACGCGAGGATGGTGCCGGGCAAAAGCAGTTGTGCGCGTACATTGTGGCGGAGCGCGTGCTGACGGTCGGAGAGCTGAGGAAGGCGCTGGCCCGCGAACTGCCGGAATACATGATTCCGGTGTACTTTACGCAGCTCGACCAGATGCCGCTGACCTCCACCGGCAAAGTGGATCGCAAAGCGCTGCCTGCGCCGGAAGCAGGCATGAGTGCGGGGACGGAATACGTCGCCCCGCGCACGGGCGAGGAAAAAGCGCTCGTGTCCGTTTGGCAGTCGGTGCTGGGCGTAGAGAAGATTGGCATCCAAGATCATTTCTTCGAGCTTGGCGGCGATTCGATCAAAGCGATTCAAGTCGCTTCGCGGCTGCTGCAAGCCGGGTATAAGGTCGAGATGAAAGATCTGTTCCGCTATCCGGTCGTCTCCGAGCTTAGCTCCCAGATGACGGCGGTCACTCGCCGTGCGGAACAAGGAGAGGTGCACGGCCCCGTGCCGCTCACGCCGATCCAGCGCTGGTTCGTGCAGCATGACCCCGTGGATCTGCATCATTTCAACCACGCGGTCATGCTGCACCGGGAAGACCGGTTCGACGTCGATGCGCTGCGCCTGACGATGCAGCGCATCGCTAGGCATCACGACGCGCTGCGGATGATCGTCACGCAGACGGAAGACGGCTACGCTGCTTGGAACCGCAGCGTGGAAGACGGCGAAAGCTACAGTCTGGACGTATTTGACTTCCGTGGCGAAGAAACATGGAGCCGACGAGTTAAGACGGAGGCCGGCAAGATGCAGGCCAGCTTCTCGCTGGCCACCGGTCCGCTCCTGAAACTGGGCTTGTTCCAGTGCTCGGACGGGGATCATTTGCTGATCGCGATTCACCATTGGGTCGTCGACGGAGTGTCTTGGCGGATCCTTTTTGAAGATATCGCGTCAGCATACGAACAAGCAGCACAAGGACAGGATATTCGGCTGCCGCTGAAAACGGACTCGTTTCAAACATGGTCGCGTCAGCTTGGCGCCTATGCGGCAAGTCCGGCGATAGAGACGCAGCGTGCTTACTGGAAATCGATTGCAGAGAAGGGCGCAGTGCCTCTGCCTAAAGATGATGAGCAAGGGGCGTCCACGCTGGCCGCCAGCCGGACGCTGATGGTGGAGTGGTCACAGGCACAGACGCAGCAATTGTTGAAAGAAGCACACCGGGCCTACGGGACGGAGGTCAACGATCTGCTGCTGACCGCACTAGCGATGGCGGTTCAAGCGTGGAGCGGACTCGAACGCGTGGCAGTCTTGCTGGAAGGGCATGGCCGAGAACCGATCGCGGCGGATGTGGATGTAAGCCGGACGGTCGGCTGGTTTACGAGCGCGTATCCGGTGGTGCTGGAGATCGAGCCGGAGATGAGCCTGACGCAGCGGATCAAGCGCGTGAAGGAAACGCTGCGGGCGATTCCACAAAAAGGGATCGGCTACGGTCTTCTGCGCTACATGTCCGCGTCGGAAGAGGCGTGGGCGTGCGATCCTGACATTTCGTTCAACTATTTGGGGCAGTTCGATCAGGATTTGGAGCACAGTGCGCTGCGAATCTCGCCGCTTTCTACGGGCGAGGCGATAAGTGGCCGAAGACAGCGTGCGGCGGCACTGGAATGCAACGGCATGATCGCGGAAGGAGTGCTTCGTCTGCACATCAGCTACAGCGCGGAGCAGTACCGCCAAGCGACGATGGAGCGGTTCGCGCACGAGTTGCAGATCAGCTTGCAAGAGCTGCTGGCCCATTGTGTCGCGCAGGAGAGAACGGAACTGACGCCAAGCGATTTGCTGCAGCCTGGCTTTACGCAAGAAGAGCTGGATGCGCTCATGCAGCGGAGCGAAGCGTTAGGTGAGATCGAAGAGGTGTACGCGCTGACGGCGATGCAGCAAGGGATGCTGTTCCACAGCCGCCTGAACCCGCAGGCAGGCGCTTACGTGAACCAGATCCATCTGACCCTGCAAGGCGAGCTGCAGCCGGCAGCGTTTGAACAAAGCTGGCAAACCGTCGTGCAGCGGCATGAGGTGCTGCGAACGAGCATCGACAGTCAGTGGCGAAGCGAGCCGCTGCAAGTCGTATACCGGAAACGGCCATTCAAAATTGCTTATTGCGATCTGTTGATGAACGACGCCGATGAGCAGGCAGCTTGCATAGCGCAGTGCAAGTTGGACGACCGGAAGAAAGGCTTTGCGGTAGCGTCAGAGAGTCTAATGCGTGTGGCGGTGCTCCGCACAGGAGAGCAAACCCACGAGGTGATATGGAGCTTCCATCATCTGTTGATGGATGGCTGGTGCTTGCCGCTGGTGATGGAAGAAGTATTGGGGATCTACAACGCTTTGCGCGCCGGAGAAGAGCCGCCGTTACGCAGCGTCCGCGCGTACCGCGACTATATCCGCTGGCTGTCCGAACAGGACACGAATTCGGCACGAACCTACTGGAAGGAGCAGTTGGATGGTAGCGAAGCGCTGGCGGTGCTGCCGAAGCGGCAGCGTCAGGCGCAAGGTTATGAAGCGAAACGCGTGAGCTGGAGTGTCCCTCGGGAGCAGAGCAAAGCCATCGCACTAGCAGCCACTGCGTACGGCGTGACGGTAAGCACGCTGCTGCAAACGGCATGGGGACTGGTGCTGCACGCCTACAGCGGCAGCAGGGATGCGGTATTTGGCGGCGTCGTGTCGGGCAGACCGGCAGACCTGCCCGGCGTGGAAGGGATGATCGGACTGTTCATCAATACGCTGCCTGTCCGGGTAACGTGCGAGGGACAGGAGACGGTTGCGGAACTGCTGAGCCGCATGCAGGCGCAGGCGCTGGCCTCGCAAGGGTACGCCTACTATCCGCTGCACGAGATCCAGGCGCAGTGCGCCGGAACGAGAGAACTGTTCGACCATATTCTTGTGTTCGAGAATTACCCGATGCAAACCGCGCAGGCGGAAGCATCAGCGGATGCAAGCGGACTGGAAATTACGGGGGTTCAGGCGGAGGAACAAACGAATTACGATCTGAACGTCATGATTCAGCCGGGAGAAGAGCTGCACATTCATTTCGACTACAACGGACAGGTGTACGAGCAAGGCACGATGGAGCGCTTGCAAGGTCACTGGATGCGGATGGTGGAGCAGATCGTGTCCACCCCTAACGTGGTGGTAGAGAAGCTGGAACTGCTGACGGCCGAAGAGCGGGAAGAGCTGCTGGTGACATTCAACGATACGGCGGTGGAGCTGCCTGCGGAAGCAACGGTGCATGCGCTGTTCGAACAGCAGGCTGCACGGACGCCGGAGCAACCGGCGCTCGTAAGCGGAGAAGCCGTATGGACGTACGGCGAGCTGGAGGCGCGAGCCAACCGCATCGCCGGCTGGTTGCGTGCGCACGGGGTGAGAAGCGAAGACCGCGTCGGGGTGCTGCTCAGCCGTTCGCCGCAACTGATCGCTGGTCTGCTGGGTGTGCTGAAAGCCGGCGCAGCCTATGTGCCGCTGGATCCGGCGCTGCCAGCAGCGCGCATCGAGGGAATGATCCAGGATGCCGATATCCGTATCCTGCTGAGCGAAAGGAGCCAGATAGAAACGGTGGCCTCCTGGGAAGAAACGCCGCTGTGGTATGTTCTGTGCTTGGATGAGGAACGCTCCGCCGTTACGGAAATAGCCGCAGCGGTTGTCGAAGGGAAGAAGGAACGATTGGCCGCCACGGATTCCGAAGGGCAGAAGGACTGCTCTGCCATGGTGAGGTTCGCCTCCGTGGAAGAACTCGAAACTTATTCACCGGCATCCAAGGGATCAACGGATGTACCGACAACGCCGATGAACAGCGCGTATGTGATCTACACGTCGGGCACCACCGGCAAGCCAAAAGGCGTGGTGGTAGAGCACCGGAACGTCGTGAACTTTATCGCGGGAATGGTGCGCTCGCTGCCGTTTGCGCCGTCTGCGTCGATCCTCTCGGTCACCACGGTGTCCTTCGACATCTTCGTTACCGAGAGCTGGGTACCGCTCAGCTGCGGGATGCAGATCGTTCTCGCGAGCGAAGCGGAGCTTCAGGACCCTGCGCTGCTGGGCGATTTGCTGGCGGAGCATCCGGTACAGCTGATGCAGACGACGCC
>NZ_JBEFZI010000025.1:0-5631 GCF_040195695.1 Paenibacillus wuxiensis
TGCAGATTCTCGTACTTTCATTAGCAATTCCTGTGCCTTCTCCTCAAGAGCAGCTGCTGCCTCATCAACTGTTTTCTCGTTCGCGACGACGGCATCCAGCTCCACACGCAGCGGCTTATCGAATAATACGAAGAACTTGAACGGGATACGCGCATCTCTCTGAATGTTGTTCTCCGTCCTGATCTTCGGCACATAGAACGGATCCGTACTTCTGCCCTTTATGTCCTTCAAATAACCGTTGCGTGAAGGAAGCCCGTCCCACAGTGCACGAGAGCGGGCCTGCGCCATTTCCGGGCCGTTCACGAACTTGACGAATTCCCATGCTGCACGCTTGTTGGCGGAGTCGGCTGCAACTGCATAGATGTATCCAAATTCGATACTTGAAGAATCCATTGCAGGATCGATTGGCGCTGTAACTACACCCCAATCTTTCTTACTATTTCTAAGCTCCTGAGCTGTGTTAGCATTGCTTATCATCATCGCAGCTTGATCATTACGAAAATAACTTTTTTGCGTATGAATTTGGCCTTCTGGATGGAAGAACACCGTTTTGCTGCGCATCGCATCTGTTGTCTGCTTGATCGCTCTTTTCCAGCCCTCTGTGTTCAGAAGCACCTTCTCTCCCTTCGGATCGAACAGTCTCAATCCGGAGGTATCGGCGATTTCGAACAAGAAGTAGCGTAAACTTCCTACCCATTCGTAGTATCCGTGCACCTTATTCTCGCCGCTTCCGATATTGGCAAATCTCGCAGACAAATCCAACACTTCCTGCCAGGTCATATTGTTCTTCGGCGGTTCGATGTGATGCTCCTTGAACAACGCTGCGTTATAGTATAAAACCTGTCTGTCGACAAAAGGAGCAAGCCCGTATAGCTTGCCGTTGCCTAAGCTTTTGATTCTGTCGATCAGCCCCGGTAAAAAGCCCTTCATATCATAGTCATCCTGCCGGATTATTTCCTCTAACTCGTACAGCTTGCCATCTTTCGCAAATGATTGAAACGTTTCTCCATACATCCTTAATACGTCAGCACCGGAGTTCTCCAGCAGTTTCTTCTTTTCCGCATCCCAATCTTCCGCGCTAATCGTCTTCCCAAGATTTTTGAGCACCTGAATCTCCGAGATGACTTCGACTTCAATCTGCGGATATTTCATATGAAAATACTTCCCGTAATCGCGGTAGAATGCCTCCTCATCCTGATAGAGCACCTTGATTTTACTTGGCTGCAATGGCTCCAGCGCTTCCTTCTTGCCGAAGCAGCCGCTCATTAGGGAAATGATCGTCAACAGCAGAATCGCAACTTTCCATCTATGATGCATATTTTTCTAGCTCCTTCTTGATTAAACCTGTACGTAGTACCGAACCCTTTGCTTCTTCTATTGTGGAATGTAAGCATAGGTAGCTTGTGAAGCCTTTCAAGGCTCCTTCTCCGCTGCTTCACGCGCTTTTAGGAGTACCTCTTGCCCCTTGATCTCCAGCTCGGCTAACGCTTCGTCCACTGATTTCTTATTATTAATAACGGCTTGCATCTCTTCCTGCAACGGCTTATCGAACAGTCGGTTGAAGCTAGATGGAACATGCTCATTCATCCACACCGTGCTCCCCTGCTTGACCTTCAGCGTATAGAACGCCTCCATACTCTTGCCGTCAATCTCGTTGGCATAGCCAGTACGCGAAGGGAGCGAGCCGTTTATTGTTCTTGATCGAGATTGGGCCATTTCTTTTCCACTCACAAACTTGACTAATTCCCAGGCTGCACGCTTATTTGGCGAGTCAGCTGAAATTGCCGCAATTTGGAACAAAGAAATCGATTGTGACGGATTCGCAGGATCGATTGGCACCGTGACGACACCCCAATCTATCGGCTTTTCTCCCTCCGCATAAGTAGGCCGCTGCTTCAACTCCATTAACACGAAGGTATCCGCGAACATCATCGCGGCTTTCCCTTCGAAAAAGTAGCTTTTTTGTGTATACATTTGACTTTCTGGATGGAAAAATACCGATTTATTACGAACAGCATCCACTGCAAGCCTCATGGCTTGTTTCCAGCCATCCGAGTTCAGAAGCACCTTCTCTCCCTTTGGATCGAACACCCTTAAGCCGGATGTATCAGCGATTTTGTACATCAGCCTGCCTGGGTCTCCGAAGTATGGTTCATACAAGCCGTGCACTTTATTGTCGCCAGCGCCAATACTGGAAAATCTCGCGGCCAAATCAAATACTTCCTGCCAGGTCATGTTATTCCTCGGTGGCTCAATTTGATGCTCCTTAAATAAAGCTTTGTTGTAATAAAGAACCTGCCTGCTGAAGGATGGCGCCAGTCCATACAGCTTGCCGTTGCCCATATTTTTGATATTGTCCAGCAATCCCGGCATAAAGCCATCGACATCATATTCATCCTGGCGGATCGCGCCCTCCAAATCATACAGCTTGCCATCTTGAGCAAATAGCTTGAATATATAATCATCCAGTAAAAATACATCCGCCCCCGAGTTCTCCAGCAGCTTCTTTTTTTCTACAAAATAGTCATCCGCATTAATGATTTTCCCAAGCTTTTTCAGCACCTGCGTCTCGGGAATGACCTCGACCTCAATTTGCGGATATTTCATATGAAAATATTTCCCGTAATCGTGGTAGAAGGCTTCCTCATCCTGATAGACCACCTTGATTTTGCTTGGCTGCAGCGGTTCCAGTGCTTCCTTCTTGCCCAAGCAGCCGCTTATCAAAGAGAGGATCGTTAGCAGCAGGATTGCTATTTTCCATTTGTTATGCACGTTGTTTCCTCACCGTTCCTTTACTTATGAGCTTCCTTTGAGCTTCCTATTGCCTTCTTTTCGTTTCTTCTTGCAATTTAGACAATATCTCCTGTCCCTTTATCTCCAGCGCGGCAGCCGCTTCATCTACTGACTTCTTGTTATCGATAACGGCCTGAAGCTCTCCCTCCAGCGTCTTATTGAAGAGCCTGTAAAATTCGGATTCGGATACATTCCCCCCTATACTGTCTCTGTTCTTGACATTCAACATATAGAATGCTTCCATGCTCTTTCCTTTAAATTCCTTCAAATAGCCCGTACGCGAAGGCATAGCGCCGCTCATCGTCCTTGAACGGGCATGAGCCATCTCCGGACCGCTTGTGAACTTAACGAATTCCCAGGCAGCTCGTTTATTTGGCGAGTTGGCTGAGACTGCAAAGAGCGAATAAAGAGAAACACCTATCGATTCGTACCCGGGTTCAATTGGAAAAGTAACAACTTCCCAATCCACCGGCACGTCGTTATTTCTGACGAATCCCGTTATTGGAGTGGTACCTATCGTCATAGCGGCCTGACCGTTATAGAAGTCGTTTTCTGATGGATAGATCTGCTCTTCTGGAGCGAAATATACCGCTTCGCTGCGCACGGCATCCGTCGCCAGTTTTATTGCTTTTTTCCAACTATCTGAATTGATTAGCACCTTCTTCCCTTTCGGATCGAATAGCTTCAATCCAGAACTATCGGCGATATCGAACATCACCGTGCCCGCATCGCCATAGGAATAGTACATGCCATGTACGGGATCGTTACCTTGTTTGACATTAGTGAATCTCAAAGCTAAATGAAGCACCTCCTGCCAAGTCATCTTGTTCGTAGGCGGGTCGATCTGATTTTCCTTGAACAATTTTGTATTGTAGTACAGCGCACGAACGCTTACTTGGGGAGTCAACCCATACAACTTGCCGTTGCCCAGGTTTTTGATCGAATCGATAAGCCCCGGCATAAACTCCTCGACATTATAGCCGTCCTGCCCGATGACTTCTCCAATATCATAAAGCTTCCCGTCGGCGGCGAATTGCTCGAACATTCCGCTGTCCAGCATATATACATCTACATCCGCCTTCTCGAGCAGCTTCTTTACTTCCGCCTCATATTCATCCGCGCGAATCATCTTCCCGAGATTTTTGAGCACTTGAACCTCCGGAATGACTTCAACCTCAATCTGTGGATATTTCATACTGAAGTACTTTCCGTAATCATGGTAGAAGGCCTCCTCATCTTGATAGACCAGCTTGATCTTGCTTGGCTGCAGCGGTTCCAGCGGTTCCAGCACTTCCTTCTTGCCCAAGCAGCCGCCTATGAATGACAAAATCAATACGAGTATCACTGCAAATCTTAATCTTTGTACATATTTCTTCTTCTCCATCTCCGTTCTTCTCCATCTCCATTCTTTTCTCCGGGGAAGGAACCCGTTTTAGATTCACCCTCCCAAAAAGCTTTCCTAATATATAACAATCCGGATTATGTGAAATGTGACGCATTCCGAAATTTACTGAGTCAAAGAACAAGCACTGATTTCGGTTTGAGCCAAAATTGTGCACAAAAAAAGATCGAGAGCAGGAACATTTCGTCGTCCCTGCTCTCGATCTTTTTCTGAACCATTTACTATTACTGCTTGGTTTCCCGCGACCTATCCAATATCTCTTGTCCCTTGATTTGAAGCTCGGCAACTGCATCGTCCAGTGTTTTCTCTTTTTCAATCACAGAATTCAATGCATCCGACAGTAAAGCATCAAATTCGGAATGGAAACCCGCCGGAATACTCTTTTTATCAGACACTCCACTGACTTGCATTGGCTTTAACAGATAGAACGCATCCGTTTCCCGCCCTCTAAAATCCTTGAAATAGTCTGACCGCGTGGGGAGCGTATCGTTCATTGCCTTCCCCGCAACCTGTGCCATTTCCGGACCATTCACGAACTTGACAAATTCCCAAGCCGCCCGCTTATTCGGAGAATCCGCTGATATGGCATAGATTTCCGACAATTTCACGTAAGCCGATTCATCGGGCATAGCAGGATTAACAGGTGCGGCCGCGATGCCCCAGTCGATCTCCGGGGTCTTCGAATAGTAGGGAATATCCCGCAAGAAGGAAGCAAACCACGGCGCTTGAATCGTCATGGCTGCATGACCCATGTAGAACATCTCGTTAGATCGGCTGTACTGCTTCAAGTAGTCTCTATGTTTCTCATAGTCGGCGTCATCGTATCCATCAAGCTGTTCGCCTTCCTTCATTGGAGGAGGAGCATAAGCCGCATGATTGCGGACGGCATCTGCCGTCATCTTCATCGCTTCTTTCCAGCCATCCGAATCGATCAACAGCTTGCCTGATTTCGCATCAACTAGCTTAAGTGCCGATGCAGCAGCGATATCATACAACAAACTTGCTGGACCTCTCGTTTGATACAAGCCAAACACTTGCTTCTTTCCCGATTCGACACTCGCAAATCTCTCTGCCAGATCAAGAAGCTCCTTCCACGTCATTTTCCCGTTTGGCGGCTCAATTTGATACTTCTTGAACAAATTTCGATTATAATAGATGACATTTGTCTCGAAGGATGGAGTAAGCCCGTACAACTTTCCGTTCCCTTTTGCCCGCAGCCTATCGATAAGTCCAGGCATGAATCCGTCCAGCTTGTATTGATCCTGGCTAATAGCCGGCTCTATGTCATACAACCTTCCTTCTTGAGCGAAGGCCTCAAACATGCTTTCATTCAAAAACAGTACGTCCGGCTTATATTTGTCGAGCAGCTTTTTCTTTTCCTCTGTCAAATTGAATGCCTCGTTTTTTTCGGCTTCGTCAAATAATTCTGCTTCACT
>NZ_JBEFZI010000026.1:0-4234 GCF_040195695.1 Paenibacillus wuxiensis
ACTTGGTGCTCTCCGTCCAGCTCGCTGATCAGGTTCCATCCATCGTACACGAATCGGCTTGCGAGGCCATTTTCATTAGCCCAGCTTCGCAGTCCTTCCGGGTCGTACCCATGCTCCATGTATGAGCCATCTGGCACCTGTACCTTGACGGTTCGGTTGAACGCATCATACGCATAGGTCGTCGAGCCGCATTCAGATTGTTCCAGCAACAGGTTGCCTTGGCGGTCGTAACTGAACTCCGTCCGCTGCCCCGTACCCTTTTGCAAAAGGGATAGCAGTCGGTTCCGACTGTCGTACGAATAGTCCAGTTTTTGGACAAATAAAAAAGGCTTATTCCTACTCATTGTTCAAGTTGAAATAAGCCTTTGAAAGTTGGTCTAAGCGTGTTTATCAAGTTATTAAGTGTTTGGTTTGAGTTTACACAAAATTGTTGACAGTCCCCAATGAACTAAATCGAGAAGTAGAGTATTATAACAAATGATTCTCTTCTAACACTTTATACCATTCGTCATCTTTAGAGCCAATGGAACTAATACTCCCTCCAGATTCAACGAACTTCATTCCAATTTCTCCATATTGTTCCCCGAAGAAATAATTAAGTAAAAAGTTATTGAAGTCTCCATATGGCTCCAAGACATAATTTTGGTCTAATGGATCTCCAAATAAACACGTTACATGACCATCTACCTTATTAATAAACAAGGGGTATCTTTCAATTTTCCCTATACATATCCACTCACCATCAAATCTTTGCATTTCCTCCACATAAAACTGAACATCGTCAACTTTCCGCTGACCATAAATAGTGATAACTCCCCCATTTAATATCTCATATCTATTTGTAATGAAGTAGTAATCTTTCAAAATATGATTATCGATTTCTGTGGATTGTTTTTCATTTGTATTTAAAACAATTTCAGCAAAGGTTAGACTTAGTGGGTCATCACTTAATATCTCCCGAATTTTATCTATCTTTTCGATTACTAATTCGTTCATTTTCTTCACCTTTCAATTTTAATCTTCACTCTAGAACCGTACGGAACATCATTAGTTCGATATACTTCCATTCTTCTTCACATGCGTCAAATAGCCCTCACCTTTTACAAAGATGAAGGCTATGCTTTCTTCAAAAAAAGCACTATATCAACCGATTAAGTATTATTCTAACGTCGGTACACCGTTATACTTTATTGCTGGGAATGCATCCAACTGTTTGAAGAAAATATTAATCTCTTGACCATCTCCCCTGATTTTCGATTGCGGTAAATTACTGTATACAGTGACATGATAATTACCATCTTCTAATTGTATTGATTGGTCATTCGGACATTCACTGGTCCATTCCATAAGATCATAGAGATCTCTAAAATAGACTGTTCCTTCATTTACTTTAATCCCCAACCTCAGCACATAATCTGAAGAGTCAAGAATCGCTTCATCTGGATACCCACTTCTGATCTTCAATATATAGGTTCCCGGGGATCCAGTACCTAAACCTATAATTGTCCCAGCATTCACATGTTCCGAAACCTGTTTTGCAGTGAGATACTTTGTAGTAAGGTAATCTTCGTTTTCTTGGATAAATGATACGGCATCTGGTGAATACATAATCACGCCTAATCCATCAATCTCCAATAAAATATCTTTTTTCACCATTTGTATAGCTACACCTCACTCATTTTTGGGTTTAATTTTGCCCCACTCCAGTAACTTTTCAAACGCCTTCTCAGGTGTAAGTTCTTCTCCGAGACTAAGACTTTTATTTGGTGTCCTTAGAGATCCGAGTATTCCCTCGAGTTCTGGATCAGAGTACGCTTTGATATAATTATTAATTAACTCCTCATCCGTCATGGAAGGATTTCCACCTCTAAGTTTTATTCCTGTCCGCTTGGTTGCTGCATGCAGTCTTATATGAGCCTGACCAGCATTCTCTGGTGAACCCATTGGATAATATCGTGGGGTTCCTTTTTGATCGAAATGAGCTAAGTTATTTCTATTTTTCACATTAACTCTTTCTATTAAATGAGCACCATCCCCATCGTCAGTAAGAGTCCAACTTTTCGATGGTAACGATCCTTGATAGTCCGCATCACCCATACGAGGTTTTCTAGTCTCCTCAAAAGGCCCTTCCTTCTTACCGCCGCCACCGCAGCCAACATTCTGGCTGCTATAACCGCTCGGATCCACATAATTAATCGGATTGTTCCCTACATATGCATACAGGTTGAGACCATCACCACGGTACTCGTCCTCTTGCGTAAAGCGGGCAATGACCGGGTTGTAGAACCTTGCACGCAGGTAGTACTGCTGCGTGATCGCATCGAACTGCTCGCCTGCGTAGCGGAAGCGGTTCGGAATGCCCTCTGTGGCAGATACCGTCTGGCCGAAGGCGTCGTACTCATAGCTGTTCAGAATGCCGCCGAGACGGTTCGTGATACGCACGACATCTCCGTGACTCAGTATTGGATTTAGAAAAAACCTTGAAAGACATTAAGCCAATCAAGGTTAAGAAAGCATCCAACAAAGAAAGTCCTTACCTGCTATGTTTCGTTGGACCCATCCCACCTGCAGGTTACTTATCGATCAGTACTAGATCTGACCAAGAGCCCCAATGAAAACAGCAGCGCCTTCTGTGTCAATTCTTCTATAATATTTTCCGTAAGCAACCAATTAACAACTTGTGAACGCCCTCCATCTAATACACGTCTGAAGAAATATCGGGTTAGATAAATTCTTTACTAATCCTCCAAGAAAGTACTGTCGCTCTTAAAACCCGTTTTATATTTTTTATAAGAATCGACTACTTTAATTAAAAGTTCAATATTGTTATCCGTTAAATGTTCGTGTAATTCATTAATTTCGTCCTCTAAAAAAATTTTTACCTATATTCTCCAAACAAACTGATAAGATCGATATCATTCCATATTTATTATATTGTTCCCATGTATCATATAAATTGCCCCAATTTCTATGACATTAATAAATCCTTCAAAATCCTGTATTTCCCTAAAGGGTTTATTCCATCCCGACTCATTGTTTTCCAAACAATATCCTCCCCATCCGTCCTTTTCTTGCTCCCGTTGATCGTACGAAGTTTCAATAAATACCATTTAGTTGGTAGCGATATTACCTGCTTAATTGTACTTGTTTTGCAATTCTGCAGTCCTCTTTCTTTCCCTTAAATTATAGCTGAGCTAAAAGGCCTGTTCCTCCTGAACGTTCAAGTTTGAACAAGCCTTTGAAACCTATCGAGTGTTTGTGAATTTCGGTTTAGTAGTTGTATCTCACAATCTTAACATGAACTAAAATCAAATGGTTTTAAGTTCTATGTTCTCAATTATCCCCCAGTCCACTCCCTCCTCAAGTTGCTCCTCTATCTTTTCTAATAGTTTAAATCCTTCTTGCTCGATCCCTTCATCATGCCCATATACTTCAAAATACCTTTCTTTAAACTGTACATACCAATAATACATGCTGTAATAAGCAGTTTGTTTATCAAGAGAAATTGAGTCGGAATTACTTTTAAAAAACAAATAATACACTAGCAGTTCATTTAAACGAGCATCATCAAAATTTGAAGTACATGAACTCAATAGTTTTTCATCTGAAATTAAACTCTTCAGCTCGGCTTCCTTTAAGATCTTCATTTACAACACCTAGCCTTTACTCGGGATAGTACTTTACAGCAATATCAATTTTTTTAGATTTGAACAAGTTAGTTAATTGCTCGACAGCCTTCTTATCAGAAACTAACCATTCTACCTTATATCCAGGCGCAAACGCTGACTCTTGCTGCCTTAATGCCTCTTGAACAACTTTATTTTTAGCGAATTCCGGAAGTTCATCAACATGATAAAATGATTTAGGCTTTATGATCAGCTTTCCATCTTGCAAAACATCACCTACTAAATTTTCAAATTGGACATACCCTCCCTTTGGATGAGATAAATAGTAACTTTCATTGTTTGGATTTATTTTCAATTCGAAGTCATCTACTCTTGAGTTACTCTGAGTTATTCTTTCTCCAAAGAAGCCTTTACCATGTTCTCTTGCATTAATTTCATGAATACCCCATCTAATCTTTGTGTTGTATTTAGGTGCTTGTTCCTTATCATAAGGACCTTCCTTCTTACCGCCGCCACCGCAGCCAACATTCTGACTGCTATAACCGCTCGGATCCACATAATTAATCGGATTGTTCCCGACATATGCATACAGGTTGAGACCATCACCA
>NZ_JBEFZI010000027.1:0-3621 GCF_040195695.1 Paenibacillus wuxiensis
ACTTTCGCATTCAGTTTTCAAGGTTCAAACCTTGAACTTCATATTGGCTTTAGCCAATGCTGTTTGGTGGCGATGGCGGAGGGGTTCCACGCGTACCCATCCCGAACACGACCGTTAAGCCCTCCAGCGCCGATGGTACTTGGACCGCAGGGTCCCGGGAGAGTAGGACGTCGCCAAGCAGTCCTTTGTAAGGACTCCATACAGGAAGGGTCCTGTGAGAGTCCAGTAATATTCCCTGATAGCTCAGTTGGTAGAGCACTCGACTGTTAATCGAGTTGTCACAGGTTCGAGTCCTGTTCGGGGAGCCATTTGCTCTCATAGCTCAGTCGGTAGAGTGCATCCATGGTAAGGATGAGGTCACCGGTTCGATCCCGGTTGAGAGCTCCACAGAAGAGATCGAAGTAGTTTATATAGACTTCTATTGCATGGCCCGTTGGTCAAGGGGTTAAGACACCTCCCTTTCACGGAGGTAACAGGGGTTCGAATCCCCTACGGGTCACCATTACAACTTCTCAACTGGTAAAAACTGAGGGTTGAACAAGTTAATTGATTTTGATATGATATAAGAGTTGCTGGTGAAACAAACATACAACATGGACGCTTAGCTCAGCTGGGAGAGCATCTGCCTTACAAGCAGAGGGTCGGCGGTTCGATCCCGTCAGCGTCCACCATAATATGCCGGTGTAGCTCAGTTGGTAGAGCGGCTGACTTGTAATCAGTAGGTCGAGGGTTCGACTCCTTTCGCCGGCACCATTGTTACCTTATTGGGGATTAGCCAAGCGGTAAGGCAACGGACTTTGACTCCGTCACGCATAGGTTCGAATCCTATATCCCCAGCCATTGTAAGAGCCATTAGCTCAGTTGGTAGAGCACCTGACTTTTAATCAGGGTGTCGAAGGTTCGAGTCCTTCATGGCTCACCAGTTAAATATCGTGCGCGTATGGCGGAATTGGCAGACGCACTAGACTTAGGATCTAGCGCCTTTGGCGTGGGGGTTCAAGTCCCTCTACGCGCACCATATCATTAAACCCTTGTCGGACAAGGGTTTTTTGCTGTTTATAGATAGTAAGGGGCGTAAGGCTCCTTGTTTTTGTTAACGGACTTGTTAACGGAAAGCTAGATATCCACAGGATCATTGCTTTTATTCATCGAGTTTATAGCCTCAGAATATTTCGCCATGAGGTTCTTTTTCTTTTCATCTCTCATGTGAGTATAGATGTCTCCGGTTATGGCTACACTAGAATGACCCAACATTTCTTGAATGTCTTTAAGATCGAAACCAAGCTCCCACAAGTTAGTTGCAAATGAATGCCGCAAGTCATGGAATCGAATGTATGGCAGTCCGCTCTTTTTTACTATCTTTTCATAGATGGACGTATTGGCTCACCGTCTGAGTGGCAATTAATCAAACCCCATTGTTGCTGATATATACTTCGTTATTTTGTGCGTTGATATATATGACTCTGATCGATCTTCTCTTTCAGCTTTTCAAGTATACCTATCTATGATAGGTGTGTACCTTTCGGACTTCTTTGTTTTTGGTGCCTGAACAATGAAGCCGAATTCTTTATGATACGTGAGTGACTGCGTAACGTCGATGTAATTGCCTTCATAAGAGAAATCGCTCACCTGGACACCTAGAACCTCACCACGCCGAATTCCTGTGTTTATGGTCGTTAAATAGGCCGTGTAGAAGCGACTCACAGATGCTGCCTTAAGAAATGTCTGACACTGCCCCAGCGTCCACGCGAGAGTTCCTTTTTGGCCAAACGTGGTGGATCAAGCTTCTTCATAATGTCAATGGGAATTAGCTTCTATTTTGCTGGCTCAGGTGTCGATATAGCGGATGTGAAGTGGATGCTATTGATCACCAAAATGCAGACAATAAGATTGAGAGATATTCATTCTATTTGTCTTGAATCAATTTTGCTTATTTGTAGTGATAATTGATGGATGTGATATGCTGCACGATAAGATATAAAATATTTTCGTTTATTCCGGTATGTGAGCAACGCGAGGATAAACACATCCCGAGCATCATGCCTTCCGAAAACGAAAATGTCATAAGCACCAAAGTATTATCTTAGTGCTTAGATTAAGCCATGGCTTCTTTTTAAGCAATACATGCTACCTGCGTACGTTCTTTAGTTTGTGATTGTAACCCAAGCAAAGAATGGGGAGCGTCCTTTTGTTGAACTGTCGGGCAGGATAGTGGTGTTGTAACATAACATGGATAATGCTGTTTAAAGATAAGAGGAGAGAGATATATGCAAAGAGAGGTAATGAAAGATCTAAGATAATTTTTTGGTTTGACAGGGAATGTTACTTTAACCCATTTTGGAGTAGTTTGTCTGGCGGCAATATGAGGCCGGCACCAAAGAAGTAAAGCCCCGGGTTAGTCCGAGGCTTTATTATGATCATTTGCTTAAATGCTTTTAGTATTGTTTTGCCTTAACTTGGATGTCCATATTATGGCCGTCTTTATTAGTAATGAATACTTTCCATTTTTCAGAGATAAAGCCACCAAAGACTTTAATTGTTTCTGTTTTTTGTTGGCCTGAAGATATTGGAATGTCTACCGCATAGTTTTTTCCATCGCGTACTAACGTCATGTACACTGTTCCTGGGCCGTCATTCTTTACATGAACGTCTAAGCTCTTTCCGGCATGGATGTTTGCATGAAATGAGCTCTGGAAGGAATGGTACCCAACGTGACTAACATCAAAAAGTGAAATTTCTCTTGAATCTGTTGAGGTTTCTGATTGAGTTGGTGCAATTCTAGTTGAGTCAGGCGCAGCAGAAGCGAATCCAGTAAATGTTGATAACATTAGCACTGTTGAAATGATGACTAACGATTTTTTCATAGTAACCTCCTTGGAAATGTATATTAATGTTATACATTTCCAATATACCACATATAACCATTAGCTTGTGCTGTAGATGAGTCCTATCTGTGACAAAGACCCGAAATATTCGAGGCTTTACTTGTACACACTAATTAGGTACATCTTTTATAAATAAAGTCCCACCTTTGATGGGACAATTCCTTTTAGATGAAGCGATTGATTCATTATTCGAATTAGCCTTTTACCGTTTTGCTGTTTATTTAGGTAGCTACGTGTTCTTGTAGGTCTCAGTATTATGTTGGAGAATAGAAGGAATTAAATCTTAGGGATAAGCTTAGAAGCCTGTAAGAGCCCTTTTAAACCCTTAAAGAGGGGATTTGGATACGTAAAGCGTCTCAAACCCATCTAGAGCAAATAAGGGGACGTACGACTGGAATAACGATTGCATTCCACTATGGCGACCTGACGAAATGCTCTGAGGGACGGGGGAACGTAGAGAACCGTTGGAGCTTGTGGGCGATAATAGCTGTTAAGCGTTGTGATGAGATGTCCTAGAACAGGCACCTTGAAGTCTCCAGTGGCTCAACAGCAAGGTTCTTCAGCTATTTATTATTTTTTTTGAAATAAGGGTTGCATTACTTAATACCTTATGATATATTATTACTTGTCGCTTCTGATATATCGTTTTGAACGACAAAATGCGGACATAGCTCAGTGGTAGAGTATCGCCTTGCCAAGGCGAGGGTCGCGAGTTCGAATCTCGTTGTCCGCTCCA
>NZ_JBEFZI010000028.1:0-2857 GCF_040195695.1 Paenibacillus wuxiensis
CCCCTCAAGATGAGATTTCCCAATTAGTAAGACCCCTTGAAGACGACGAGGTAGATAGGTTGGAGGTGGAAGCACAGTAATGTGTGGAGCTGACCAATACTAATCGGTCGAGGGCTTATCCTATTTGATTCAGAGCATGACACTTTCGCATTCAGTTTTCAAGGTTCAAACCTTGAACTTCATATTGGCTTTAGCCAATGCTGTTTGGTGGCGATGGCGGAGGGGTTCCACGCGTACCCATCCCGAACACGACCGTTAAGCCCTCCAGCGCCGATGGTACTTGGACCGCAGGGTCCCGGGAGAGTAGGACGTCGCCAAGCAACTAAAGATCACTGTTGAGACATCTCGACGGTGGTCTTTTTTTATCTATACCTAATATAGGTATGTAAAAAAGCCGAATGCTTGCGCCTAATTTAGGTTAACAGCAATCGGCCTTTTTTCTTATATGCTTACGCTTTGTACAGGCATATGTCCATTTCGGCAGCCATAAGTGCCAGAACACATTCAACAAGGTGAGCTCCAATGGAGCCATGGCTGTAGAATGTTCTACTCACACATGTATTTCAATAGTGTAGGGAGACTGATTCTAAGGTACATCGAAGGAAGCAATGACGGTAAGTGTGATCGAGGGTGTATAAAAGTGGTTAAGAGCTATTAATGCAATTTCGATGGACTAGTAATGGTTACTCGCTTAAGGAGGCGAATTGACAGAATGTCTATTGAAGTGACTATTTCCTGTGATTTGAATACATATTTCTTATATATAAAAGAAACAGATGATTAATGGGACGATCACGAATGCTATTCTATATAGCAACCCCCCCACCACTTAAAGAGAGTGGAGGCTGCAGCAATAGAAATGAGAGTCCTTGCGATTTAATTTGATAAAGACAGCATCTTGAATTTTTCAACTCAGTTTCCTTGTTTTTCGACATACCCCATTAACCATGCAAGGTTCGGACGAACACGGAACCAGACATCCGGCCAAGTGCACCATGGGCTCAGTCCGTTTCATTATAAGAGGCGACTCGATCTCTTCGAATGCTTGGTCCATAGATAACGACGGGATCTGGATCTCCAGTATGCTCCTTAACCTCAAAAGGAGTAGAATGATCAGCGGCAAGTGCTAGGTATACATCCTCTGATAGTTGATCAGCGTTTATGCCAACATTTCTATCAAACATTTCTAGGGATTGAGCCTTTTTAGTGGTTCATCATCGGCCCCATCACATCTGGAGCTTTAAGATGAACATAGACAATGTCATGTTGGACAATCTGTTCAAGTGCAAGTTCTGCTTTCAGTTTAACATCAGTATCCATACTTCCGGTCACTCTTATATCTGTAATGGTTGTGTACCCGGCTAGCTCCGCAACCCAAAGAAGGGTGCTTTCTACAGCAATGCAGCAACCTCGAAAATTCATTTTGAAGCGGCTCAAGCTCAACCTACTACCTGCACCACGGGTTAGAATGAAGCTGGCAGGCAGCATTCATTAGCTACTCGCTCCTCATTCGCAGGATACATGACAAGATCCGAGAAGATATTTCTAAGAAGCGGTTGACTGCAGAAGCAGTCGTCGTGCTTCTAATGTATCTTCCAACGGCTGAACAGGAAGATACGGTTTGCCTCGTTCGGTGCTTTCGGGTCAGAATCAGTAATTTGATCACTTAATCCCTGTCTACACAGCACAAGTACAGCACGATGTTCAGTTGGCAGGCTTGCAGTAAGCATAGATGCCCTCGGCTACTTCTATTCCTGAAATGGACTCAGCAAGCTTGTCCGTATGTTCCCGTATGCGGCGAGCGTGTCGATCCAGCACTACACCGTCTTCTACAGTGGCAAAATTGCAGCGAAGAACGACATCTCCAGGCTGAATATCGATTCCGACTCCAAGTGCTTCGATGGGGCCGCGACATGGGCTGCTCAGGCGTGAATCCAAGATGAAGCTTACATCCTCACAGCAACTGATTCATCAATTGGAATCCAACAGCATTGAATTCCTCGTATTGTCTGATCAAGTAGAAGTCGATGAATCACGGTATCAGACTTGTGCGTTTTATCAGGATCGCCTCGTTCTCATTGCACGTCCAGATCACTGTGTGGTTCTGAAGAGGAGATGTACGTTATATGATTTTCAAATGTGACCTTCCTTATGAAGCCGGATAAGTCGGCAACAAGGCAATTCCTCGATATGAAGTTCGAATAGGCGGGCATCGCGATATCCAATACGATTGATATCAGCAGCTTGGAAGGAATAAACAGGGCGTTATTCATGGACTTGCATAGCAGCAGTATCTGAATTAATGAAGATGCAGGAGATTGCTAGTGAACTGCTAGTTGTATTCCCATAGATGAAGTGAAGTTTGAGAAAGGGGGTCAATATGTTCATTACTAAAACAAGCATCTGTCGCCAGCAGCTAAAGCATTCATTACAATGCTGAACAACATTTTAACCGAGGAGTAGGTACAGAGGATAGAAAGAAGAGGATTGGAGGACATGAAATAGAGGATTTAAAATTAGTTTAAAAAAGTCTTGCATTCTACCTTCGAAATATGATATATTCTAATTCCTGCTTCATTAGGAGGCAGTCAATCGAACGAAGAAAACAAATTAAAAAAAGTTGTTGACTTCGAGTTGATGAAGTGATAAGATATAAAAGTCGCCGCTGAGAGACGCGGTGAACGAAAGCGAAAGAGGCAATAAGCCGAAGCGCTGGGTTGAAGATTGTTCTTTGAAAACTGAACAACGAGCAACGTTTGTGAATGAGGTAGCAATACCTCGTCAAAAGATATGAGCAGTTCAAACTTAACTTTAACGGAGAGTTTGATCCTGGCTCAGGACGAACGCTGGCGGCGTG
>NZ_JBEFZI010000029.1:0-2751 GCF_040195695.1 Paenibacillus wuxiensis
TTACTCTCTTTCGCCAGACGAATGACGATAAACGGTTGCGATTGGAACAGACGCTCTGCGGTCGCAACATTGAATACTAGTTTCGCATCCCCTGCATGAACGGTAATATAGTCAATATCCTTCCGGCCAACTAAGCCTTCTTTATTAAGCTTGAACACATATTCACTTTGATTGGATACAGTCACAATTTCCGCATTCACAATCAGTTCTCTCACAAGTGTAATCTTATTCTCTGATAGCGTCTGCTGTATTGCTGACTTCTCCTTAGATGCATTTCCAGCTAAACGTGCAAGCAGCTCGGATGTTATCACAAATTGGCCGTTAACAGGAGTCAGCTTCTCGCTGCTTGCAGCTGTAATCACAAGTTCTCCTGCTTGTGTCAAGCCTTCCACCATTTGCGGATTCTGCTTGTCAATGTCAGGAAGTGAACGGACTGCTGTGAGATACGTATTGGACTGCATGCTGCCACCCATGACATACAACAATACATAAGTCGTCTCATTCGGTAAGCCAGGTCTGCTAATGGTAGCTCGTACAATGGTTTGTCCCGGGTTGATCCCTTTCACAACCGGTACGCCATTTACATTCGCCAAGGTTCCGATGCCCGGATTCTCAATCGTATACGTGATCCGAGTTCCGGGAACCACATTGCTCGCGACTATAGGCTGTTGCTCGCCAGGCTGCAGCATCGTGATGAACGGATACAAGCTGATTTCAGGAGATGTTCGTTTTTCTGGCTGAACTACTGCCTCAGGACGCTTCTCAGTTGGTATTTCTGTTGTTCCAGAACGTTCACCATTCGGGGTTTGTGTTGTGCTTGGACGTTTACTTTTTAATATTTCTGTTGTCTCAGAACGAATGTCAGCTGCTATGCCTTTCGTGAACACAACAAGCTTTGGCAAGGAAGCATCATAATCATCCCACGCCCACAAAGTCTGATCCTTTTTTAAAGCATAATACCATGTAGAATATTTGTCCCGATGCTTAAGGTATATGGTAGCGATATCCGTAAGCTCAGGGAATACTTTATCGTCGTTGTACACGGACCAAAGCTGATCATCCGTGTGCAAAAAATACATGGTGTCAATAAATTGATCTATTAATGGTTGATCTCGCAACATCATGCTAAACTCAACCATAGCTCGAGCGCCTGTTGCTATGTCTAATTGCTTGGGAATCGCTTCAGGATTATACGCTGGCCAGGACCAGACCGTGCCATCTTGCTTGAATGCAAAGTTTTTATAACTGCTTATCTGTATGTTGACGATATTGACAAGTCCTTTGATCTGCTCGGGACCTTTGTTTTTCGAGATATAATCCGGAAGGTACGAACTTGTACTCCATCTCCACACCGAACCGTCTTTTTTAACCGCGTATGCGAAACCGTTCGCCGAGCTTATGGATGTGACATCATCAAGCAGCTTGGATTGAATGGGAATCGACGAGGCATTGCCCATTTCGCTTCCCCAACTCCACACCGAACCGTCTGATTTTAATACGAACAAGGTCTTGAAGTTAGAACTGTCGAAGAAATCAGCGACGAGTGAAGTTACGTCATTCAAGTCTTTGATAATCGAAGGAGTAACCATAGGACTATGTATTATAGTGTCGTCTGCTTCGCCAGTTTTGGAATCCCAATACCATACCGTTCCGTCCTTTTTTAACGCAACGTAGTTAATAATAGCTCTGCTGTCTACCCCATGCGATTTGTATCTAAATTGCTTCACATCCTGCAAGCCAGGAATGTGGTACATTTCACCTACATAGAAATCTAAAGTTTCTAAATAATCTTTGTTCAAGACCCAAGTCCAAATGCTGCCGTCCTTTTTGTCCAGTAACACATTCTCGTCAAGAATGTCGTAATCCTCGCCGATACGTGTATATTGCTGTTCGCTAACGACACTTCCATTATTCCCTTTGGCTTGAACCGAACCTGAATGAGCTGTAAGGACTAACATAAGGCATAGCAACACTGACATTAATCGTTTCATTGTCGACCTCCATTAGAAATGTAATTGTTGATCTCCATGCTGCTTTCGGGATTTCCAACAGTAAGCCGATTGCCTGTCCATCTTTTTCAATTTCGTGTTCCCCTCTTTTTTCTATATTGCTTACTTTCCTTTCATCGGTTAATAGCTGCTTCGATTTCACTTTTCCCTAAATTTTCAAAAGCGACGAAGGAATCGCGCTGTCGGTTCGACGAATGATCGAGCCAGAGAGTGTATCTGGTCAGCTGGAACATAATAGAGGATTTAGACGCTCCCTGCTTCGAGGCTTGTCGAAAGTAAGCATTGAGATGGGTGGCTTTCCCTTGCCACAATTTGCTGCAGTGGGCAACAATGAAGCAAAAAGGTCGAGTTCAGGTAGAAATTAAACCTTAACTCGACCTTTTTTGAATCCCAACTATCCCTCACAGGTAATAAACCAACTTATAGGACAACCACAGTAAAGAGCGATTAATATGTGGAAATGGTAAGGTCACAGCTGCAAATAAAGTCGATACAACATTCGTGCGGCTTCCCCGCGCGTAACCGCCTCTCTTGCTTTAATCTGTTTATCGGCGGGAACATCGATCAGGCGCTGCTTCACCGCCAAGGACATCGTGGGCTTGGCCCACTTGGATACCGTTTCTTTATCTACAAATCGATTTAAGTACTCCTCCGGATTCGAAGGGTAATAATAATGCTTCCTCTCATGCAGGAATCTTGCGCCAATAGCGGTCATTTCTTGCCGCTCTATCGTACGATCCGG
>NZ_JBEFZI010000030.1:0-2685 GCF_040195695.1 Paenibacillus wuxiensis
GGCCATGTACCGATCGGCAAAGCGTGGCTGAATGCGAAATTCTACATCGTGGATGCGCAACTGAATCCGGTGCCGGTCGGGGTGCTGGGCGAGCTGGTCATCGGCGGAGTCGGGGTAGCGCGCGGGTACTTGAACCGTCCGGAGCTGACGGAAGAGAAGTTCGTAGACAGTCCGTTCGCCGCGGGCGAGCGGCTGTACCGCACGGGAGACTTGGCACGGTGGATGGAGGACGGTAACGTGGACTTCATCGGCCGGATCGACAACCAAGCGAAAATCCGGGGCTACCGGATAGAGACGGGGGAGATCGAGTCGCAGCTGCTGCGGGTAGAAGGCGTGCGCGAAGCGGTGGTGCTGGTTCGAAGTGATGCGAACAGGCAGAAGGCGCTATGCGCATATTACACACCGGATACCGGAGCCGAGCTGACGGTGAATGATCTGCGCAGCGCGCTGGCACAGGAGCTGCCGGGCTACATGATCCCGTCGTACTTCGTGGAGCTGGAGCGTCTGCCTCTGACGCCGAATGGAAAGATTGACCGGAAGGCGCTGCCAGCGCCGGAAGGAGAAGCGGGAAGCGGAACGGAGTACGTCGCACCGCGCAATGAGCTGGAAACGAAGCTGGCAGAGATTTGGCAGGAGGTGCTGGGGCTTGCGAAGGAGATTGGCGTTCACGACAACTTCTTCGACATCGGCGGCCACTCCCTGCGGGCAACGACGCTGGTCAGCAAGGTGCACAAGGAACTGAGCGTGGATCTGCCGCTGCGCGACGTGTTCCGCCATTCCACGATCGGGAGCATGGCTGCCGCCATTTCCCGGCTGGATGAGCAGACATTCGTTGCTATTCCGGTGGCGGATTACCGGGAGGTGTACCCGCAATCATTTGCTCAAAAACGTCTCTTTATCCTGAATCAACTGGAAGGCGCGGAGCTTAGCTACAATATGCCGGAGGCGATGCTGCTGGAGGGGGCTTTGGACCGGGCAAGGTTCGAAGAAGCGTTCCGTAAGCTCGTGGCGCGGCATGAAATGCTGCGCACCGGGTTCGAAATGGTGGATGGTGAAGCATCGCAGCGGATTTACCAGGACTTGAATTTTGTCGTGGAGTTCTATCGTGTAGATGAGCAAGAGGCCGAAGAGACGGTTCGCCGTTTTGTCCGTCCGTTTGACTTGGCGAAGCCTCCGCTGCTGAGAGTAGGCCTTGTCGAGCTGGCTCCGGAACGCCATATTCTAATGTATGATATGCATCATATTATTTCCGACGGTGTCTCCATGGAGATCTTTGTTGATGAATTTGTCTGCTTGTACGGCGGCGAGCAATTGGAGCCTCTGCGCATTCAGTACAAAGACTACTCCGTTTGGCAGCATTCGCAGGAGCAGAAGGAACGGCTTCAACGTCAGGAGGAGTACTGGCTGGACATGTTCCAAGGCGAGCTTCCGGTGCTGGAAATGCCGACCGACTATCCGCGTCCGGCCGTGCAGAGTTACGAAGGACAAACGCTGGAGTTTTTCTTCGACGCTTCGAAAACCGACGGCCTGAAGCAGCTTGCCTCGGAAACGGGCACAACGCTGTTTATGGTGCTGCTTGCGGCGTATAACGTGCTTCTGCATAAATATTCGGGTCAGGAAGACGTAATTGTCGGTACGCCGATTGCCGGAAGGAATCATGGAGATGTGCAGCCGTTGATCGGGATTTTCCTAAACACGCTGGCGATCCGCAGTTATCCGGCTTCGGAGAAGACATTCCTGTCATACCTGAACGAAGTCAAAGAAACGACTCTCCACGCCTTCGAGCATCAAAACTACCCGTTCGAAGAATTGGTGGATAAGGTGCAAGTCACCCGTGATTTAAGCCGCAATCCGCTCTTTGACACGCTATTTACGATGCAGAATACAGAGAACGAGGAATTTGAGCTGGAAGGGCTTCGCCTGATTCCCTATCCGAGCGCACTGGATACCGCGAAGTTTGATATCAGCTTGGATGTGGGCGAGGAGAACGGCGGCTTGGATTACAGCTTCGAATATTCGACGTCTCTATACAAAAGGGAGACGATCGAACGTCTGGCGAAACATTACGAGCAGCTGCTCGTAGCGATCGTAAGCCGTCCGGATGCGAAGATTGCCGAGCTGGACATTCTGACACCAGCAGAAAAAGAACAAATTCTTGGCGTGTTCAACCCGGCGCAGCCGGAAGCGGCTCCTGCGGCCGCGTTCCACCGGCTGTTCGAGGAACAGGCGGAGTGCACGCCGGAAGCGGAGGCCGTCGTGTACGAGAATGACCGGCTGACGTATGCGGAGCTGAACGAACGGGCGAACCGCTTGGGGGCCACGCTGCGCGCAAGCGGCATCGGCCGGGAGACGATCGTCGGCATTCTCGCCGAGCGTTCGGTGGACTTGCTGGTGGCCGTGCTGGCCGTCTGGAAATCGGGCGGGGCGTATGTTCCGCTCGACCCGGATTATCCGGCAGACCGCGTGCGGTTCATGCTTGAAGACAGCGGAGCGAAGGTACTGCTGACGCAAACGCCGCTGCATGAGCGTGCCGAAGCCTGGCTTGGCGAAGAGGCGCTGGCGCTGGCAGCGGTGCTGTACCTGGACGACGAAGCATCGTACAGCGAGGAGTGGGCGAATGCGCCGATTGGCTCCGGCATGGTCTCCGGCAAGCTGACGGATGCTGTGGATGCCAGCGATGAGAGC
>NZ_JBEFZI010000031.1:0-2319 GCF_040195695.1 Paenibacillus wuxiensis
TTGGTGTCGCAAGTGCGCGGGAAAGCATGGAAAGCGCAGGAGCATCAGGACATCCCGTTTGAGAAGATCGTGGCGGCGCTGCAGCCGGAGCGGTCGGCGAGCTATTCGCCATTGTTTCAGACGATGTTTACGCTGCAAAGCCGCCCGAGCGAGCTGCCGATGGACTCGGAACGCCGGATGGACACGATAAGCAGCTTTATGTCGGTCTCGAAGTTCGACTTGACGCTCGGAGTGCAAGAAGCCGAAGAGGGGATGCGCATCAGCTTCGAATACAGCACGGACTTGTTCGACGCGTCAACCATCGAGCGGATGGCGGCACACTTCGAGCGATGGCTGCATGAAGTGGCGGAGCATCCGGAGCGAGCAATAGGCCAGATGCAGTTGATCAGTGAAGCAGAAACGAAGCAGCAACTGGAGATATGGAACCGGACGGAGACGGCATATCCACGGGATCAGGTGATTCAGGAGCTATTCGAGGAGCAGGTGGCGGCAAGGCCGGAAGCGGTGGCTGTTGTTGACGGAGACCGCAAGCTGACGTATGGGGAACTGAATGCGCGGGCTAACCAACTGGCGCACTGCTTGCGAAAGAAAGGCGTGGAGCCGGAGACACTGGTCGGAATCTGCATGGAACGCTCGGCGGACCTGATCGTCGGGATCATGGGGATCTTGAAAGCCGGAGGCGCGTATGTGCCGATGGATCCGTCGTATCCGCAGCAGCGCTTGACTTACATGATCCATGATGCGGGAATTGAGTTGATGGTAACCCAGAGCGAGGCATGCGGATGGGTGCCGGAGCCGATCACGCGCATCTGTCTGGACAGCGCTGCCGATCAGGAGATGCTGTCACAGGAGAGCGATTGGAATCCGCCGGCCATGACGACACCGCAAAACGCAGCTTACGTCATGTATACGTCAGGATCTACCGGAAACCCGAAAGGCGTCGTTGTGGAGCAGCGCAACGTGGTTCGTCTGGTGAAACAAGCGGGCTACATCCCTTTCAGCGCCGAAGATAGAATGGCTCAAACCGGTGCGATCGGGTTCGATGCCAGCACGTTTGAAGTGTTCGGCGCGCTCCTAAACGGAGGATCGCTGTATCCGATCCCAAGGGAAACGTTGCTGGATGCGCCTGCGCTGGCGGCGTTTGTACATCGTCATCAGCTGACGACGATGTGGCTGACATCTCCATTGTTCAACCAGCTCGTTCAAAAAGACGCTGCCCTGTTCGCAGGTCTTCAGCATCTCATCATTGGCGGGGATGCGCTGTCGCCAGTTCATGTCAATCAGGTGCTGCGTTCTTCTCCTGAATTGTCGCTGTGGAATGGGTACGGTCCGACCGAGAATACGACGTTCTCCACGTGTTTCTTGATTGACCGTGGGCGTGCGTATGAGGAACAGATCCCTATCGGTAAACCGATAGGCAACTCGACGGCGTATGTGGTCAATCAGCACAATCACTTGAATCCTGTCGGCGTGCCGGGGGAGCTTTGTCTGGGCGGAGACGGCGTGGCGCGCGGGTATTTGAACCAGCCTGACCTGACAGCGGACAAATTCGTATCCAATCCGTTCGTTGCGGGAGAGCGCATGTACCGGACAGGGGATTGGGTGAAGTGGCTGCCCGATGGGAATCTGGTTTATTTAGGGCGGATGGACAAACAGGTAAAAATCAGAGGATTCCGGATCGAAGTCGGGGAGATCGAAACGGTGCTCAGCCAGCACCCGACTCTGCGGCAGGCATCCGTCGTCGTGCGGGAAGACAGGCCCGGGGAAAAGCAGCTGGCGGCGTATCTGGTCGGAGAAGGCAGCGCGCAGGAATGGCGGACATACTTGAGTGAGCGATTGCCAAGCTATATGGTGCCGACGTATTTTGTGCAACTGGACAGTTTGCCGTTAACGCCGAACGGGAAGATCGATACGAGGGCACTGCCGATTCCGACAGTGTCGTCGTGGAATCAAGAGGGCTATGCAGCGCCACAAACGCCAGCGGAGGAGCTCGTTGCGGCGGTATGGAGCCAGCTGCTTGGTGTGGAGAGGATCGGTAGCTATGATTCCTTCTTTGATTTGGGAGGCCACTCGCTGCTGGCGACGCAGACAGTTTCGCGTCTGCGCGAGGTGTTCGGCGTGGAGGTGGCAGTGCGCGACCTGTTCCAATACCCGACGATCGAGAGCTTATCCCGTCGATTAACGCTGTTAGCGCAAGGTGGAGAAGGGGAGAAGCGTCCGCCGATTCAAGCGGTGGAACGAGGCGTGCATATGCCGGTATCGTATGCCCAGCAGCGGCTCTGGTTCCTCGATCAACTGGAACCGAACAGTCCGCTGTAC
>NZ_JBEFZI010000032.1:0-1759 GCF_040195695.1 Paenibacillus wuxiensis
CTCCGTTAGAATTCCTGTAATACGAATAATTGGGTGGTTGAACAAAAACGAGCGCCTCGGTACGATGGGGTTGTGCACGAGGTCATTGCCTCAATAATCCCATCCAGGAGGTCGCTCTACTATGAAGTTTAAGGCACAGGACAAGCAAAATCAACTCATTGAAAACATTACCGTTCATCACCTAGTCATCGGCGTAGATATCGCCCAAGAATTCCATGTGGCCCGCGCAGTCAGCTTTCGTGGAATTGCATTAGGTACACCGCTAGAGTTTGGCAATCATCTTGAGGGGTTTGAGATGCTGGGACGCTGGATCCACGATCTACTCAAAGTCTACAAGCTTAACAAAGTCATTGTAGGCATGGAACCCACCGGACATTACTGGCTAAATCTCGCACGTTGGCTCTCTTCTCAGAGCATTGAGTCCGTTCTTGTTAATCCCCATCTCGTCAAAAAGAATAAGGAGAACCGTGACAATACCCCATCTAAAAGCGACCGCAAGGACGCTCTTGTCATTGCAGATATGGTCAAAAACGGGTATTACTCCCCTGTTCGTTTTCATCCAGAAGCCTACGAAGAACTGCGAATTCTCATGGCTAACCGAGACACGGTTACCAAACGGCTCAACAGCGCTGTTAACCAAATTCATCGATGGGTAGATATCGTATTCCCTGAGCTGCGCCAGGTCTTTAAGATCCTTACTTGCACAAGTGCCATTGCAACGCTCAGACTCTTCCCCTTGCCGGAGGAAATTTGTCGCTTAACAACAGAGCAGGTCCTTGCTGGATGGAAACAATATGTGAAGCGTCATGCTGGAGCTAAACGAGCGGAGCAGCTCATTGTACTAGCAAAATCCAGTGTTGGCGCCAAGCAAGCACTCCATGCCTATAAACTTCACCTGGGACAATTGCTCGAGGAATATGACTTGGCTAAGCGCCAGCTTGAACAGATTGAGCATGAGCTTCACCTCACCCTTAAGCGTATTCCCTACGCACAGAAGTTGCTTGAAATTCAGGGTTTGAATGCAACGAGCTTGGCCGGTGTTCTAGGAGAAACCGGAGATCTGAGCGGATATGCCCATGGAAATGCTTTGTTACGACATGCCGGCCTTAATCTGACAGAGGCGAGTTCTGGAAAGTGGCGTGGTAAAATGTCGCTTAGCAAACGTGGCCGCCCTCGTCTACGTAGGTTTCTCTATCTCATGACAATGTGTATGGTTATGACAAATTCGGATATCAGAGCTTTGCACCATTTCAACGTCGAGGTAAAGAAGTTAAAGAAAATGAAATCCATTATGAAATTATGCGGTAAAGTTGCACGAATGCTAGTGGGCTTAGCAAAAAGTTGCGAGGGCTATGACTCAGCCAAAGTTTTCCCGCAAGCAGCCTAAGTACATTCTTCCCTCACTAGCTCATGCATTCGCAGGATAACAAGAAGCACGGAGTATCGGGAGAAGTTAAGCAAAAGGGCTCGGACCCGTTCCGTTAGAAAGACCGACCTCCACCCCTAGGTTAGATGTGACGAAGGAATGAAAGGGCTTAGACCCGTTGAGACATGGGAGTGAGAATCGCTAAGGCGAAGTGGAGACGTGCGCATATGGAATAATATGGGTGGTCAATGCCTCCCCTTTGTTTTCGCATGCCCTTGCTACGATCCCCAAGTCACCGGCTACTACAAGTCTTCTTTCCTCACATTTACCATAGGGTGAAATCCTGCGAATTCATGAGTCTGAGTGAGGAAACTTAATCATTTTGAGGGAGCT
>NZ_JBEFZI010000034.1:0-1440 GCF_040195695.1 Paenibacillus wuxiensis
CGGCAGCGCCTTCCGGTCGATTTTCCCGTTCGGCGTCAGAGGCAGGCGCTCAAGCTCCACGAAATACGACGGGATCATGTACCCCGGCAGCTCGCTGGCAATCGCCCGTTTCAGGTCTGCCGCCGTCAGTTCGCCATCCGTTGTGTAGTACGCACACAGCGCTTTCTGTCCGTTCGCGTCACTTCGAACCAGCACCACGACTTCACGCACGCCTTCCACACTCAGCAGTTTCGCTTCGACTTCGCCCGTCTCAATCCGGTACCCCCGGATTTTCGCCTGATTGTCGATCCGGCCGATGAAGTCCACGTTCCCGTCCTCCATCCACCGCGCCAAGTCTCCTGTGCGGTACAGCCGCTCGCCCGCGGCGAACGGACTGTCTACGAACTTCTCTTCCGTCAGCTCCGGACGGTTCAAGTACCCGCGTGCTACCCCGACTCCGCCAATGACCAGCTCGCCCAGCACCCCGACCGGCACCGGGTTCAGATGCGCGTCCACGATGTAGAATTTCGCATTCAGCCACGCTTTGCCGATCGGCACATGGCCTGTCTGCGGCAGCTTCGCCAGCTCCTCGTCGTAGAAGCTGGAGTCGATTGCCGCTTCCGTCACGCCGTATGCGTTGATGATCCGGAACAATGAGCCGAAGCGTTCCTGCAAGGTCCGGTAATCCGCCACGCTGCAGCTGTCCGAGCTTGTAATCAACAGCTCCATCCAGCTCATATCCAGCCCCTGCTCGTGCACGTACTCCAGGAACGGCACGATCAGCGCCGGTGTAGATTCGAAGACGGTGACCCGCTCCCGCTCCATCCAGTGGTGCAGACGAGACGGATCGATCCGGTCGTCCTTCGGCACAATCACCATCGTGCCTCCGTTATACAGCGTCCGCGCGATATCGCCCACGAACACGTCAAACGAGAAGCTTGCGAGCTGCAGCAGCCGCACCGGGAACTGATCCAATCGGTATTCCCGCCGGTAGCCCGCCGCCGTGTTCACCAGGCTGCGGTGCTCGATCATCACGCCCTTCGGCTTGCCCGTCGTTCCAGACGTATAGATCACGTATGCCAGATCTTCCGGCCGGGCTTCATGGAAGCTGCCCATGCCGACCTTCTGATGGCTCACATCGCCGTCGTCTACAGCATCCGTCAGCTTACCAGAGACCATGCTGGAGCCAATCGGCGCATTCGCCCGCTCCTCGCTGTACGACGCTTCGTCGTCGAGGTACAGCACCGCTGCCAGCGCCAACTCCTCTTCACCGAGCCAGGCTTCGGCGCGTTCCCGCAGCGGCATTTGCGTCAGCAGCACCTTCGCTCCACTGTCTTCAAGCATGAACCGCACGCGGTCAGCCGGATAATCCGGGTCGAGCGGCACATACGCCCCGCCCGCTTTCCAGACGGCCAGCACGGCCACCAACAGGTCCACCGAACGCTCGGCGAGAATGCCGAC
>NZ_JBEFZI010000035.1:0-1317 GCF_040195695.1 Paenibacillus wuxiensis
CTGTGCTTCCACCTCCAACCTATCTACCTCGTCGTCTTCAAGGGGTCTTACTAATTGGGAAATCTCATCTTGAGGGGGGCTTCACGCTTAGATGCTTTCAGCGCTTATCCCTTCCGCACATAGCTACCCAGCTATGCTCCTGGCGGAACAACTGGTACACCAGCGGTGCGTCCATCCCGGTCCTCTCGTACTAAGGACAGCTCCTCTCAAATTTCCTACGCCCGCGACAGATAGGGACCGAACTGTCTCACGACGTTCTGAACCCAGCTCGCGTACCGCTTTAATGGGCGAACAGCCCAACCCTTGGGACCTACTTCAGCCCCAGGATGCGATGAGCCGACATCGAGGTGCCAAACCTCCCCGTCGATGTGGACTCTTGGGGGAGATAAGCCTGTTATCCCCAGGGTAGCTTTTATCCGTTGAGCGATGGCCCTTCCATGCGGAACCACCGGATCACTAAGCCCGACTTTCGTCCCTGCTCGACTTGTAGGTCTCGCAGTCAAGCTCCCTTATGCCTTTGCACTCTTCGAATGATTTCCAACCATTCTGAGGGAACCTTGGGGCGCCTCCGTTACTCTTTAGGAGGCGACCGCCCCAGTCAAACTACCCACCTGACACTGTCCCCGAACCGGTTTACGGTCCTAGGTTAGAACTCCGATACGAACAGGGTGGTATCCCAACGGCGCCTCCACCTAAGCTGGCGCTCAGGCTTCTCAGGCTCCCACCTATCCTGTACAGTCCGTACCAAAGTCCAATATCAAGCTGTAGTAAAGCTCCATGGGGTCTTTCCGTCTTGTCGCGGGTAACCTGCATCTTCACAGGTATTAAAATTTCACCGGATCTCTCGTTGAGACAGCGCCCAAGTCGTTACGCCATTCGTGCGGGTCAGAATTTACCTGACAAGGAATTTCGCTACCTTAGGACCGTTATAGTTACGGCCGCCGTTTACTGGGGCTTCGGTTCATAGCTTCGCCTTGCGGCTAACCACTCCCCTTAACCTTCCAGCACCGGGCAGGCGTCAGCCCGTATACTTCGCCTTGCGGCTTCGCACAGACCTGTGTTTTTGCTAAACAGTCGCTTGGGCCTTTTCACTGCGGCCCCCTCGGGCTATTCACCCTACCGAGGCACCCCTTCTCCCGAAGTTACGGGGTCATTTTGCCGAGTTCCTTAACGAGAGTTCTTCCGCGCGCCTTAGAATTCTCTTCCCACCTACCTGTGTCGGTTTGCGGTACGGGCAGCTTCACCTGGCTAGAGGCTTTTCTTGGCAGCATGAAATCAAGACCTTCGGTACTGTAATTTTCCCTCCCCATCACAGCC
>NZ_JBEFZI010000036.1:0-1168 GCF_040195695.1 Paenibacillus wuxiensis
CCGTCATAATAGAAGCGTTTGCTTTGCTTGTTCGGATCGGTTTGCTCCAGCAGGCGGCCGATGCCGTCATGCCGCTTCTGAACCGTATTTCCGTCCGCATACTTGACTTCGACCATAGCGCCCGACAGATTATACCGATACCGCGTCGTCTTCCCTTCAGCATCCGTAACGGCGATCAATCGTCCCAGTACATCATACTCGTATTTCGTCGCATTATGGTTTCCATCGTAAGCAACCTTGACGTTGCCCGCATAGTCGTATTCATAACGAGCCAACAAGACTTCTTGACCCGACGGCTTGATTTCTTCCTTCTTGATGACCCGATTCATGATGTCATACGTGTCGCGAATGCCGTTATTCGTCTCGTCGAAGATCGTTTTCGAGTTGGCCACATCGTCATAGACAATGCGCTTTATTCCATTCAGGGGGTTTTCCTTTATGACCCGATCCCAGGCGTCATATTCGTATTGAATTTCGGATCCATTAAAGTCCCCTTTACGGATCAGCCGGCCGTTCTCGTCATACGTGTGCTGGGCCATGCCTCGTCCGTTCGTTTCGGCGATAAGGTTACCAAGCGGATCGAAATGCTTCTCGATTTGCAGACCATTCGGATCGGTAATGAACATCTTGTTGTTCTGATCATCATAGACGACTGCCGTCTTCGTTCCGTCGGGATGAATTTCGGCTGTTATTCGTCCCAGCTTGTCATACGTATAGGAGATGCTGTTGCCGTTGCCGTCCGTATATTTCGTCGGGAGTCCGGTCTCTGGAATATACTCCATCCGGCTTTCCACGAATTCATTCTTGCCGTCAGCGTTCTGTACCCCTACGCTTTGTCCGCTTAGATACATGCTCTTGAATTGAGAGCTGAATTCTTGGGAAATGACCGTGTCCGCCGTATCTCCCTTTATCCGAATCTTGACCGGATTTCCCACGTAATCATACTCATAATTCTGCTGCTGAACGATGTCTCCCCTGCTATTTTTGGAGACGGCTTGCTTTAACTTTCCGCGAATTGTCTCGTACTCGTACTCGGAATGCAGGGTCATATCCCGATCTATCGGCACGCTGCTCTTTATCATGACGAAGAGTTCGTTCGGCAATATGTCTTTGTACTCATAATGGCTTGTCGCGCCGAGCGGATTCGTTTCTGAGGTCAGTTGCCCCC
>NZ_JBEFZI010000037.1:0-1071 GCF_040195695.1 Paenibacillus wuxiensis
ACTTTCGCATTCAGTTTTCAAGGTTCAAACCTTGAACTTCATATTGGCTTTAGCCAATGCTGTTTGGTGGCGATGGCGGAGGGGTTCCACGCGTACCCATCCCGAACACGACCGTTAAGCCCTCCAGCGCCGATGGTACTTGGACCGCAGGGTCCCGGGAGAGTAGGACGTCGCCAAGCAAAATAAAGTAGCCCACTGACCGTAATAAGTCGGTGGGTTATTTGTTGTCCACAAATCATCCACAATTACTAGCCTCATACGGGGATAACTGTTAATGACAATACAATATTGGTTATCCACAAGTGTATAAGTTGTTATTTCTGCTAGATTATAGCACTCCATCCACATCAAGCTGTTGATACTTCATTATATCCGGGGACAACTCCATTTTCTCTTATCAGGTATATCTGAAGTACCTAGGCTTCACTATTATTTCCTATGGAAATTCCAATGTTATTCACATATTCAAATGATGCGTTGCTTATTGACGCTTATTTCTGTAAATAGTCCAATGAGATCGGATAAAAGGTGAATTGTGTTCAATGAAGGAATACAACATAATTGATTATTTTAGACAATTGATCTGATTAGGATCGATGTCCTTTGGAGTAGTAGGGAAAGATTGATGGATTCATATATTGAACCTACCAATTTAGAAGACTCCCATTTATTGAACCTATAGACGACTGTCATTATATCCGTTCTATATGAGTATCTTTTGAATATGTACTTCCCAAACATATATCGGAGTCGTCGTTATCTATAGAAGGGAAGCTGTCCGTTATCATGTCTTTAGCAGCACCGTATCTAATTGAAGCCATTGTGGGATGCTAATCAATAATCAGTGACCATTCTCTTGGTGGCTATCCAGTATAGGATATTCTGTTGTATCCCAAAAATGCGCTTGCGCATTTCTAAAGTATGTGGTATATTATTATTCCTGCCTCACTAAGAGGTGGGCAACAACAAATGAAAACAACTTAAAAACAAGTTGAAAAAAAGTTGTTGACTTCGGATGAACGAAGTGATAAGATATTAAAGTCGCCGCTGATGAGGCGGTGAGAAAAAGAA
>NZ_JBEFZI010000038.1:0-985 GCF_040195695.1 Paenibacillus wuxiensis
GGGATGTCCTGATGCTCCTGCGCTTTCCATGCTTTCCCGCGCACTTGCGACACCAACTCCCGGAAGCTCGGATTGGCTGACACATCCGCACGGTGCACAAGGGTGTTGACAAAAAATCCGATCATCCCCTCGATTTCCCCGTAATGCCGGTTCGCAATCGGACTGCCGACGGCGATATCCGTCTGTCCCGTATACCGGGAGAGGAAACCTTGGTAGGCGGCGAGCAGCGTCATGAATAACGTTGCACCCTCTTGACGGCTGAGCGCTTTTAGCTTGATGAGCAAATCGGCCGGAAGATCCGCTTCATACCGCTCTCCCCGGTAGCTTTGATGCGCTGGACGCGGACGATCCGTCGGCAGTTGCAGCACAGGCAGTTCCCCACCCAGTTCTTCCTCCCAGTACGCCAACTGACGGTTCATCACGTCTTCGCTCAGCCAGTTCCGCTGCCAATGCGCGTAGTCGGCATATTGCAAAGATAGCGGTGCCAACTCCGCTGGTTGCCCTCCCGCAAACGCCTCATACAGCGCGAGCCATTCCCGGACGAAAATATCCAGCGACCATCCGTCAAAGATGATATGGTGCAGCGTGCACAGCAGCACCCAATCGTTCTCTCCCATCACGATGGCCTGCGCCCGGATTAACGGTCCCTCAGCCAGTTGGAACGGTTTGTCTGCCTCCGCTTGCATGAGCGACTTCATCTCGCGCTCTCTGTCCTCTCTTGCCAGATGGCGAAGGTTCGTCACAGGGAGACGCTTGGGCTGGTGTTCACGAATAATCTGCACCGGCTCGCCGTTCGCCTCGCCAATGACAGTACGCAGCACTTCATGACGCTGGAGCAGCGCATCGTAGGCTTGTTCCAACGCATCCAGCTTCCAGGCTCCCTGCAACCGCCATGCGCATGGAATATTGTACAGCGGACTGTTCGGTTCCAGTTGATCGAGGAACCAGAGCCGCTGCTGGGCATACGATACCGGCATATGCACGC
>NZ_JBEFZI010000039.1:0-962 GCF_040195695.1 Paenibacillus wuxiensis
TCAAAGAAGTTATCGCGGATGCCGACACGCTCCATCCCCAGTACCTCTTGCCAGAGCTGCGCCAGCTTCGCTTCCGTCGTCGTGCGCGGTGCTACATACTCCGTTCCCGTACTCAGCGCCCCATCCGGGGCCGGCAGTGCCTTACGGTCCAGCTTCCCGTTTGGCGTGAGCGGCATCTTCTCCAGGCGAATGAAGTGCGAGGGGATCATATAAGGCGGAAGGTCCGCCGACAACTTGCTCCGCATCGCCTGCGCCGTTAGCTCGCTGCTGCCCGTTACATAGGCGCACAATTCCTGTACGCCCTTCTCCGTTTCCCCGGTGGCAACGGTCACGACAGCTTCCTTGACGCCGTCGATTCGCAGCAAATGCGCTTCGATCTCGCCCGGTTCAATCCGGTAACCGCGGATCTTCACCTGATGGTCGATCCGGCCCAGATGCTCCAGTCGTCCATCAGGCAGCCAGCGGGCCAAATCGCCCGTCCGGTACATCCGTTCTCCGGGGAGAAACGGGTGATCGACAAACTTCTCCTTGGTCAGCTCTTCACGCGCCCAGTATCCGCGGGCGACCCCAGCGCCTCCGAGGCACAGCTCGCCTACGGCTCCGATCGGCTGCAGCTGCAGCGCTTCGTTCAACACATACGCCTGAGTGTTCGCCAGCGGACGGCCGATACTAACTTTTTCCCCTTCGCTTTCTTTTAAATGCTCAAACGTAGACCACACCGTCGTTTCCGTCGGGCCGTACATATTGTACAGCGACGCATTTGTTTGCGCCCGAAGCTGCTCCAGCAGCGCCGCAGGCAACGGCTCGCCGCCGATCAATAAGGCTGGTATACGGCGCAGCTGCGCGGCGCTGTGCTCCTGCTCCAGCATCATCGACAACCTCGAAGGCGTCGTCTGCATCAGCTGTACCGGATGCTCCGCCAGCAAATCGCCCAGCAGCGCAGGGTCCTGAAGCTCCGCTTC
>NZ_JBEFZI010000040.1:0-934 GCF_040195695.1 Paenibacillus wuxiensis
TGTTTATGAATAGGGAGAAAAGCGAGGGTCTGAAACGGCTTGCAGCCGAGAACGGCGCAACGCTTTACATGGTTCTGCTTGCTGGTTATACAATATTATTGCATAAATATACTAGTCAAGAAGATGTGGTGGTTGGTACGCCGATAGCGGGAAGAAATCACAGCGACGTTCAGCTGCTGATCGGAATGTTCGTCAATACTCTGGCCATCCGCAGTTATCCGACTGCCGGTAAGACGTTCCTTGACTACTTGAAGGAAATCAAGGAGACGACGCTGGGCGCTTTTGAACATCAGAATTATCCATTTGAGGAACTGGTAGATAAGGTAAACGTGGCTCGCGATTTAAGCCGCAATCCGCTGTTCGATACGATGTTTGCTTTGCAGAATACAGAGAATTTGGAAATCCAGCTTCCCGGACTCCATTTGTCGACGTATGCCAGCGAAGAAATTGTTTCTAAATTCGATCTCAGCCTGGACGTCACGGAGATCGAGGAAGGCTTGGAATATCTGTTTGAATACGCCACTGCTCTTTATAAAACCGAAACGGTGGAGAAATTGGCCGCTCACTACTTGCAACTGCTTGAATTCATTCTCCGCAACCCGTCGGCGACTATTGCCGAGCTGGGAATTTTGACACCAGCGGAAAAAGAACAAATTCTCGGCGCGTTTAACCCGGCGCAGCCGGAAGCGGCTCCTGCGGCCGCGTTCCACCGGCTGTTCGAGGAACAGGCGGAGCGTACGCCGGAAGCGGAGGCCGTCGTGTACGAGAACGACCGGCTGACGCATGCGGAGCTGAACGTGCGGGCGAACCGCTTGGCGGCTACGCTGCGCGCAAGCGGCATCGGCCGGGAGTCGATCGTCGGCATTCTCGCCGAGCGTTCGGTGGACCTGTTGGTGGCCGTGCTGGCCGTCTGGAAAGCGGGCGGGGCGTATGT
>NZ_JBEFZI010000042.1:0-721 GCF_040195695.1 Paenibacillus wuxiensis
AGTGGGCGAATGCGCCGATTGGCTCCGGCATGGTCTCCGGCAAGCTGACGGATGCTGTGGATGCCAGCGATGAGAGCCATCCGAATGTTGGTATGGGCAGCTTCCATGAAGCCCGTCCGGAGGATCTGGCGTACGTGATCTACACGTCGGGAACGACGGGCAAGCCGAAGGGCGTGATGATCGAGCACCGCAGCCTGGTGAACACGGCGGCGGGCTACCGGCGGGAATACCGGTTGGATCAGTTCCCGGTGCGGCTGCTGCAGCTCGCAAGCTTTTCGTTTGATGTGTTCGTGGGAGATATCGCGCGGACGCTGTACAACGGAGGCACGATGGTGATTGTGCCGAAGGACGACCGGATCGATCCGTCTCGTCTGCACCACTGGATGGAGCGAGAGCGGGTCACCATTTTCGAATCAACGCCGGCGCTGATCGTGCCGTTCCTGGAGTATGTGCACGAGCAGCAACTGGATATGAGCCGGTTGGAGCTGTTGATCACGAGCTCGGACAGCTGCAGCGTGGCGGATTACTGGACCTTGCAGGAACGCTTCGGCTCGTTGTTCCGGATCATCAACGCTTACGGCGTGACGGAAGCAGCGATCGACTCCAGCTTCTACGACGAGGAGCTGACGAAGCTGCCGCAGACCGGCCATGTACCGATCGGCAAAGCGTGGCTGAATGCGAAATTCTACATCGTGGATGCGCAACTGAATCCGGTGCCGGT
>NZ_JBEFZI010000043.1:0-691 GCF_040195695.1 Paenibacillus wuxiensis
TGATCCCGTCGTATTTCGTGGAGCTTGAGCGCCTGCCTCTGACGCCGAACGGGAAAATCGACCGGAAGGCGCTGCCGGCGCCGGAAGGGGGAGCAAGCGCAGGCCGCGAATACGTGGCGCCGCGCACCGAACTGGAGGCGAAGCTGGCCGCCATTTGGCAGGATGTGCTTGTTCGGGAGAAGGCGGTAGGTGTAACAGACAACTTCTTTGACCTCGGCGGACACTCTCTGCGGGCGACGACGCTTGTCAGCAAAATGCATAAGGAGCTAGGCATTGAATTCCCGCTTCGCGACGTATTCCGCTACTCGACGGTTGAGGAAATGGCCGTGGCTATGGAGCGGCTGGAGAGCGGCTCGTTCACAGCTATTCCGGCTGCGGAACCTAGCGAGTATTATCCGCTATCTTCCGCTCAGAAACGTCTTTATATCTTGAACCAGCTGGAAGGAGGCGAGCTGAGCTACAACATACCAGGAGCTATGCTGCTCGAAGGGGAGCTCGACCGGCAGCGGTTTGAAGAAGCGTTCTGCGGGCTCGTAGCTCGTCATGAAACACTTCGTAGCGGCTTTGAGATGGTAAAAGGCGAAGCGGTTCAGCGGATTTATGAAGAAGCCGACTTCCAGGTGGAATATGTGCAGATTAGCGGGGAGCAGGCGGAAGAAACGGTGCGCCAATTCGTTCGTCCGTTTGATCT
>NZ_JBEFZI010000044.1:0-668 GCF_040195695.1 Paenibacillus wuxiensis
GTATTCAATGTTGCGACCGCAGAGCGTCTGTTCCAATCGCAACCGTTTATCGTCATTCGTCTGGCGAAAGAGAGTAACGGCGGATATCGTGTACAATTTCAAAATGAGCAAGAGCAGGAGCTTTCGGGCATACCAAGTAATATTCAGCTCATTCTGCCTACTAGCCAAATCGATGCGACAAATACAAGTGTGTTCTATGTGAATGGGAAAGTAAAGGAGCCGATCGGCGGGAAGTACAATCCGTCCAAAAACGGCATGGAAGCGGAAATTAATCGTTCTGGAACCTATCTTGTAGAAGAGAATTCAAAATCATTCCCAGATATGAACGGCAGAGATCCAGAGTTGATGCAAGCGGTACAATTTTTAGGCTCCAAAGGAATCGTTTCTGGAAAAGGCAACGGCAATTTTATGCCCGATTCTCTGCTAACCCGTGCAGAGTTCACGACGATGCTGGTCAAAGCGTTTAACGCTATGGATGAAACGGCGAAGGAAAGCTTCTCGGACGTGGAGCCACCGCAATGGCATTATCCATTTATCGCTTCTTCCGAAAAAAATCATATTGTAGAAGGTTATCCTGACGGCACCTTTAAGCCGGATCGTACGATAGAGCGGCAAGAAATGACCGCTATTGGCGCAAGATTCCTGCATGAGAGGAAGCATTATTATTA
>NZ_JBEFZI010000045.1:0-565 GCF_040195695.1 Paenibacillus wuxiensis
TAGCCGTATCGGAAGGTGCGGCTGGATCACCTCCTTTCTAAGGATTTTGTCTCCTGCGACGGAGACACAAGGAAGCAAAGCTTCCAAACCAAACGATTGCTCGTTGTCAGTTTTGAAAGAACATCTCTTTCAATCTGTTTGGTGGCGATGGCGGAGGGGTTCCACGCGTACCCATCCCGAACACGACCGTTAAGCCCTCCAGCGCCGATGGTACTTGGACCGCAGGGTCCCGGGAGAGTAGGACGTCGCCAAGCAGAGCATATATTGCTCATAAACAGTCCTTGTTGACTGTGATGAGGGCCCTTAGCTCAGCTGGTTAGAGCGCACCCCTGATAAGGGTGAGGTCGGTGGTTCGAGTCCACTAGGGCCCACCATATAAACTTTATATCCCATTATGGGGCCATAGCTCAGCTGGGAGAGCGCCTGCCTTGCAAGCAGGAGGTCAGCGGTTCGATCCCGCTTGGCTCCACCAAATAAGTTTTACAACATTGTACCTTGAAAACTGAATCGCGAAAGTAAAGTGTCTTAGAATCATCCTTTTAGTTGATATACGCTCAGCAATGAG
>NZ_JBEFZI010000046.1:0-518 GCF_040195695.1 Paenibacillus wuxiensis
GTTTTCGTGTTATAGATTGCCGAAGGCGCATCATACGCAACAAACTGCTTTTCGTACGTATAGGTCGTTGTTTTGAAATTATCGTACACGTCCACGGAGAACTCGAAATTCCGCTCGATGTACTTACCGCCATCCCCGATTCCGTCTCTATCTTGTTCGTTATTCATATCTTTCGTATATCTTAGGTTCAACTCGTTTTTTCGGGTATATCTCGGCGAACTATAGTAATTGCGGCGCGATTTATATCGCACCACATTTTCCTTTGCGAAATCTCCGATCGTTCGTTCAATTGCGCCGTCAAATCCGAATTCCGTAATGGCCTTGGTCGGGTGTTCGATGACGCCAAGCGCGATCATCTCGTTCTCTCCCCAAAATATTCTGCGATCATTCGAATATTTCGGGAGATTTTCATAAGATCTGACCAAATTGAATTGCAGCCTATTCCATACGCCATAATCATACTTGGTCGAGCGACCCAGCGGATCGATCACTTCTGTTAAAATATCTTGCTCCCGGTA
>NZ_JBEFZI010000047.1:0-506 GCF_040195695.1 Paenibacillus wuxiensis
CACGTCCACAAATCCGCCTGCGTATCATACTTCCAGTTGTCGATTCTGCTAATGTCCTGTTGCCACTTCTTTGATTTCTCTTTGTGGTACGTGCTGTATTTGACGATGGCCTCTACGTTTTCTTGCTCCAAATAGGCGTAGTTCTCTTCGCTTCCATAACCAGCATCTGCTATAACTGTTCCTGGGAGCTTTCCTAATGCGCACTTCACTTTCTGTAAATGGGGCTTCATGCAACGTGTGTCGGTAGGCCGCTGATGCAAACTGTATCCGACAATGAATTGATCCTCTGTGCCGATCTGTACATTATAGCCGGGCTTGAGCTGGCCATTCTTCATATGATCTTCTTTCATTCGCATAAAGGTAGCGTCCGGGTCGGTTTTGCTGTAGCTATTCCTTTCTCCAAGCACTTCCTGGTGATGTTCGTAGCTTTTTAATCGCGGCAAAAAATCTTTACGCAACAACCGAACTGCTTTTTTTAGTGGTTTATCTTTTGGTTGTTCCTGCAG
>NZ_JBEFZI010000048.1:0-504 GCF_040195695.1 Paenibacillus wuxiensis
GCGTAATAGCTCACTGGTCGAGTGACTCTGCGCCGAAAATGTAACGGGGCTAAACATACTGCCGAAGCTATGGATTGATACGTATGTATCAGTGGTAGGGGAGCGTTGTGTACCGGGTAGAAGGTAGACCGAGAGGACTGCTGGACTGTACACAAGTGAGAATGCCGGTATGAGTAACGAAAAGACATGTGAGAATCATGTCCGCCGAAAACCTAAGGGTTCCTGAGGAAGGCTCGTCCACTCAGGGTAAGTCGGGACCTAAGGCGAGGCCGAAAGGCGTAGTCGAAGGACAACAGGTTGAAATTCCTGTACCAGCGTAACCGTTATGAGCAATGGGGGGACGCAGAAGGATAGGGACGCGAGCTGATGGATGCTCGTCCAAGCAGTGAGGCCGATGTGTAGGCAAATCCGCACATCAATAAGGCTAGGCTGTGATGGGGAGGGAAAATTACAGTACCGAAGGTCTTGATTTCATGCTGCCAAGAAAAGCCTCTAGCCAGGTGA